>NZ_CP037899.1:629152-943728 GCF_007475525.1 Methylacidiphilum kamchatkense Kam1
TGGCGACAGTTGGCTTATAAGGGCAGCATGTTTTCAAGTCTTTGAGGCGATTGCCAAATGAGAAATTCGTGATGGAGACTGGTGGAAATACTAGATTGTTGGGAAAAGCAGTAGGCTATGGCATTGGATTGTCCAGTGCTTTTCTAGAGTTTCCTTCCGCCGGTCCATTACTTTGGGGAATCTTTCCATTAACCGTTTCTTTAGTAAAGGCGTTTCCTGAATTTGATCCTAAAGACCTATCTGTTTCCATAGGGCCAGTCAAGCTTTTAAAAAACCCAGAGAGGTTTGTCATTGGGGAACATTTTTTATTTACTCTTCAATCAACTCAAATCACTTTAGAGTGTATCCATTTTATAGAAGATAAATTCCGATATTACCTTTATCAACTAGTTTTACCCCATTTTGCTCAGCTGATAGGCCGTCTTCTTTTTCTTCATGGTGGAGCGTTTGAGGTGGATTCACAAGCCGTGGGTTTGGTTGCCGGTTCTGGAGGAGGGAAGTCCACCTTACTTTCCTCCTTTTTAGACTTGGGATATAACCTAATTGCAGATGATCGAGTTGGTTTTGTTTTGGAAGCAGAAGAACCATTAGTGGTACCTTCTCATCCCTATTTGAGGAACTATCGAAAAGAAGAAGATATTGGAAAGCCAGTAAGAAAGCTATCAGAGAAGATACTCCCTCTGCGCACCATTTTTTTTCTGAGGTGGACAGAAAAAGAAGAACCTTTTATTGAAAAAGTTGAACCAGGCAAAGCTTTCCAAAATCTTTTTTCTAACAGTGTTTATTTTCCAGATGTAAAGATTCATGCTAGGAAAATATTGCAATGGCTACCACAAATGCATACCTTTCGTGTTTTTCTGCCAAAAGGAAGAATAGAAAAATTACCCCAGGTTTGTAATATGATCTTGTCCTTAACCTTTAATGGCAAAAGACGATAATGATAACTTATTCGGTCTTAGGAATAATGCTTAGGAAAAAATGCCCACTGGCTTGTGCGCATTGTATTACCGATTCATCACCCCAAGCAGAGGGGATGCTTGAGGAGTCCTTTGTTTTTTCTGTTCTGGAAGAGGCAGTTGGACTAACTCCAGTGGTGAGTTTTACGGGTGGTGAAGCTTTTTTGAATAGCGAAATATTAATCCGATGTATCCTTAAAGCCAAAGAATTTGGTTTTAAAGTGACCGCAGTAACAGGATGTGGATGGGTTCGAACCGAAAAACATGCTTTCTCGGTCATCGAAGCGGTTAAAAAAGCAGGCTTAGACAGGCTTTGTATCAGTTGGGATCAATATCATTTAGCTTTTAAAAACGGATGGAAATTACAAGCAGTCGCGAAAGCTGCTTGGCAGTGGCAGATTCCATTAGTCATTCGAAGCGTCATTACCCCTCTTTCCTACAATGAAAAGGATCCATTTCTACCGGACTTAGGGGAAGTCCAATATCACCTAGAAAAGGTTCCTCTTATAAAGCTGGGAAGGGCCAATGCCCTTCCAGAAGAAGACTTTTTCTGGGAATATTCGCCTCCGACAGGCGTATGCGTGGTGATCTTATCACCTGTGGTTGAATATGATGGTAGGGTGTTTGCTTGTTGTGGTCCTTCCCATTATGCTAGCCATTATTCGCCTTTGGTACTGGGAGATGCTAGAAAAACATCTTTAAGAGAAATTTTGTCGAAAGCAAAAGAGGATCCAATCTTAGAAATCATTGCTCTGCTTGGGCCTTACGGACTATTCAGGATTCTAAAAGATAGGTTTCCTTTGATCAATGTTCCTGAAAGAGCACGTTATTCAAGCATTTGCGATCTGTGTATGGATATTTTAAATGAGCCACAATTAGTGGAAAAGCTGCGGGAATATTTTGTGGGAAAGGATGGCAAAAGCTTTTTAGTGGCTTCAAGAATGATGGAAAAAATTCAACCAAGCTAACAAAAAAGAATGCCCCTCTTGCGGGTCTTAAAAACGAGGTTGCTTATGGATGTTGCTAGCTCATGTAAAAAAGTGAAGATCCCAGAGTGGATTAGTTATGAACAAATAGAAAATGAATTGATTCTTCTCAATACAGTAGATTGGAATTATTATAGGCTAGATGTCTATGGCACAGTTGTATGGAAAAAACTGATCGACTATGGTGGAGATGTCAATGCCTTAAAAAAATGGGTGCTTGAGCATTTCGAAGGGAATCCTTTTCAAATTCAAAACGACATAGATTGTTTAATCAAAGCGCTTATAGAAAAGAACCTTTTGGTCATAGACCAAGGCCAACAAAAGGATCCTTTGGCTTAATCATTTCTTAGCATAGAGATTATTTTACTGCGTGAAATAATGGAAAGTGAAAAAAATATATTGCTTTCTTTTTTTTCACTCCCTCCAGATACCTTTTTTGAAAGACTTCTATTGTTCTCTGGCTCTTTTTCAAAACCAGAAGACCTGTTTGTAATTGTTAGTCAATATTCTATTTTAAATATCGGCATAAAGGGGATGCGAATCGGTCGGTTTATTGGAGGTCGTTGGGAAATAGTCTGGTCTTCTTCTCAAGAGCCAAATCAATGGGAAACTGATTACGAAATGAGAGTTTTTTTTATCCAGTGGTTCAACAAAACCTTTTTAGAAAAGCATTCCTGTTATTTAGCAAAGACTCCATCGGCCATAGACTCCAATCATCCACAGCATGAAACACTTCAAGGTTACAATACGACTGGTCTACATCATCTTTTTTTCCCACTGTTTTTTGGAGATACTTCTTGGGGAGTCGTCCATTACTGGTTAGAAGAGACAGAAACACTTGACCAAAAATATAGATGGCTTTCTTCGCTTAGTAGCACCCTTGGAAATTGCTTAAAGGCGCTTGCTTTTGCTGGAAAACTTCTTTTTCAAAATTCCCAGGCTTCTTTTTCCAATACTTCCGATGGACTCTATCTGAAGTGTCTAGAAGACTTGGCAGTGGAAAACGATACAGAAAGAATAGAGTTTTTAGTTGTTAATTATGTGCGGGAAATTGCTGGTTGCGATCGAACCTGTCTCTTTACTGTTCCTTTAACAAACAAAGGTTTTTCTTTTTTAACCACTCAGGATTTTGCAAAGGCCAATGTGTTTGAACTCAAAGCGGTCAGTTCTCTTTCGAAAATCCATAAGCAGTCAGATCAAGCACTTCTATTAAAAGAGGCTGGAATAGCCCTTTTCAGAGCTGCCAATCCTCATCATTTCCAAGACCTACCGCCGAAACCGAAAAAATCGGTTTTTGCTATGTTTTTTGATGAAGAACAAGCAATAGAAGATCAGAAGATTAATACGGTCGAAAAAAAAGAAAGTAGCCCGCTACGGATCGGTTTTGCTATGCGGGAATCTGCAACAAAGGAGAGGCCTTTGGCTATAATGCGTTATTTTCAGAATATTCCTATGAATTGGCTAGCTGCTTTTCCTTTGATGGATCAGCAACAAAGAGTTTATGGGTTTATTTCCTGGGAAGGGAAGGAAAAGATCATTCCAAGTCTAGATCTATTTAATCTCTTACAAAAGATTGCGATTGTTGGAGGCAAAAGCGTTGCCAGAGCCTATTTCAACCAGAAAAAATTTTGGATTTTCTCCAAAACGACAAGGACTCATCCTCTTTTAAATCCTTTGGTCTTTTATTCATCTTTGCTTGTATTGATCCTCATTGTAGCTTTTTTCCCTCTACCAATGAAAATAAAGGGGAATGCGGTGTTAATTCCTTCTTTTGAAATGTCAGTTCCTGCCCTGGTCTCAGCAAAAATCGAATCGATCCACGTTCAAATTGGAGACTATGTGAAGAAAGGGACACTGCTTATTCAGCTGGATCCGACAAATATTCTTCTTAAGATAAAAGAAGTAGAACAGGATTATAAAAAAAATATGGCTGAAGCTGACCTTGCTCAAAATTTGAAACAGGAAACAGCAATGCAGCTATCCAGACTGAATGCCTTAAAATCCCAAGCGGTCCTAAAGAGTTTGTATAATGACTTTCATAATAGTTCTATTCGAGCTCCAATCGACGGAGTTGTCATGGGGCCCAGTAATTTAATGTCTCGGAGAGGGGATATCCCGCAAGTCGGAGAAGTTCTAGTCCAACTTGCTGATCCGAGGTATTGGAAAGTTAAGATTGCTTTAAGAGAACAAGATTTTATATATCTAGGCCGGGTGATTGAAAGACAAAAAGAGCCGCTTGTGGTGTCTTTTCGACTTGCTGCTGATCCATCTAAAAGTTATAGACTTCTTTTAAGATCTCTTTCCCAGTTTATTAGTGGAGTAGAGACCGAAGGAAAAAAATATGAATTTTCTTTGATCATTCCATGGGAAGAGAAAAACATCGATCCGCTACTTTTGAAGAAAGGATTACGTGGTCAGGCGAAGGTTTATGTGGGGCTTAGGCCATTGGCCTATATAGCTTTTCGTGATGTCATTGGGTTTCTCAGGCTTCATGTGTTTTTTTGGTAGAATCTCAGATTGTATCTGGGGAGAAAAAATAGATCGATATAAAATTGTTTCTTTATAGAAAAGAAAGATTTAATGAAAAACATAATGAGAAAATGGAGTGTATTTTCTCTGTCTTTTGGGTTCGTTTTTTGCTTTGGTGGAAAATGGCCTTAAAAGGAGAAGAATTGTTTATTAAAGACAATCTTGATGCTACTCAATCTGAATCCTCCCTAGAGCCTCTACTGGAAGAAAAAGGTTCCTACCGAGCCGTACTACTTCCCATTGCAGATCTAAGACTGAGTGCTAAGGCTTCTGGGATCCTCGAAAAGTTTTTTTTTGAAGAAGGAGCATGTGTCAAAAAAGGAGACATCATAGCCCAGTTAAACAGTGAGGATGAAAAAGCAGAGATTGCAAGAGCTGAGGCAGAAATAGGAGTGCATGAAGCTGAAGTTGAAAAGGCAGAAGTGGAATTTAAAAGAATTGAAGGGTTGTACAAAGAAGAAATCGTTAGTCCTAAACAATATGAGGAGGCTAAATATCAATATCAAATGGCTCAAAATAAATTAAAAGAAGCCAAGGCTTTATTAATAACTGCTCAGAATCGGCTAGAATCCAAAATGGTCCGCTCTCCTATAGAGGGTGTATTTTTTAAAAAATTAAGGAATGAGGGAGAGTCTGTGGAAAGATTGGAACCGGTGGCTCGAGTGATTGATGTTTCGGAACTTCAAATGGTAATTTATTGCGATTCAAAACACTTTGGAAAATTGCATCCCAAAGACAAACTTTCCGTTGAATTGGTTGATGGACCTTGTGCTGGAAAAAGAGTGGAAGCGACCGTTGTGTATGTGGATCCCTTCCTTGATCCTGCTAGTGGGACTTTTAGAGTAAAACTGGTGATGCATGCCTCAAAAGAAGTGGTTGCGGGGATTACTGCTGAGGTCGTAATACCGGAAGATAAAAAGGAATTCCCTTCCCATTCTCCAATCATAGGCTTGAATGTAGGAGAAAAGATCAAATGAAAAATCTAGAGCGTGCTTAGGGGAATTTTTTTTGAGTTAGCATTTATTTTTTTCAACAATTACATGTTAATAGAAAAAGAATCGACGATGAAATTTGTCTTTCGAATGGTTTTGGATGTTAACTTCACGGTAAAACAAGTATTACTGATAGGAAAAAAAGGATTTACGAAGGCCAGAGATAATAATATTGCCTCTCTCTTGCTAGGCTGACAATTGTTTGCGGTCAGCTTCTAAGAGATTAATTGATTTTTAATTATGACTTTGGGAGGATTCAGCCAACAGTCAACGACAAAAGAAAAAATTGTTCCTTATAGATTAAGAACTGATCTAATTTTTCAGAAACAAATTTTCGGTAACAAAACCTATTATATTGTCAAAGACCCCTTGGGACTTTCCTATTATAGGTTTCCTCCTCAAGAAGCTTTTCTTGCCACCCTTTTCGATGGGAAAAGAACAACCGAAGAGATAGCTGAAATTTTTAATGCCCACTGGCCGCATCGGAAGATTAATCCGGCAGAAGTGCTGCGATTTGCTTCAATTCTTAGTCGAAGAAATCTGACTATTCTTCCAGCAAACCAATGGATGGATCAACTCCCCAGAAAAGCTTCTTCTTTTTTTCATCAGTTAAGCAAATTTTTTGTAAAGATTTTTTTCATCAAATTTCCCCTTGTTCGTCCCTCTTCTTGGCTTGACAGGATTGTTCATCGTCTCTGGTGGTTGTGGTCTTTTCAAGGGGTAGTGCTAACCGTTTGTTTTTGGCTCTTCACTCTTCTTTTTCTTTTTTTCCATCGCACTTCTTTTATAACCAATCAGATCCAGTTTTTTTCTCCACAAAACATATTCTTACTTTATTTAGCCATCATCATTGACAAGAGCCTTCATGAGTTTGGGCATGCGACTACATGCCGGCGTTTTGGGGGAGAGATTCATGAAATGGGTGTAGGCTTATTCTTTTTTATCCCTGTAGGATATGTGGATGCTTCAGATAGCTGGGTGATTCCGGATAAGAAAGCAAGGATTTTTGTTGGCTTGGCTGGAGTTTATACAGAATTAATTGTTGCCTCCATAGCCGCTTATTTTTGGGTTTTTCTTCCCTTAGGTCTGGCAAAAAATCTTGCCTTTAACCTTATGGTTACGGCTAGTGTGACGACCCTCTTTTTTAATTTCAATCCTTTGATGAAGTTTGATGGCTATTATGCATTAGTTGATTTGCTTGAAATACCAAATCTTCGGGAGAAATCTTTTGCGTATTGCACAGCAAAACTCCAGGAATGGCTTTTAGGATATCAAGATCCATCTAATCAAGGGAAAAAAAACGAGTCCATAAATGCATGGATCTTTTTTATTTATTCCATTTTGTCTACAGTCTACATGGCTTATCTTTGTCATTCGATTGGCCAAGTTGTTAGAAATTTTCTTAAGCCGATAGGGTTGGAAAGAGTAGGCGAATTTTTAGGATTTTCTTTAGAGGTTGCTTTTGTAATGGCTATTTTATTAAGGATTTTCTTTCAACCCCTCTTGATGATCTCTAAAACCGAAGGCATAAAAAAGAGCCTCTGCAAGCTTCAATGGGTAGCCATAGGAGGGGTTGCCTTGGGCATACTCTGTATGCTTCCTGTAAGAGAAAAGGTCCGGACGGTGGGAGTGGTTCGATCAGATTTTGGACAAAATGTAACGAGTCCAGATGGGGGATTGTTCAGGAGATATGGGTCTATAGTGGTGAACAGGTAAAACCAGGTCAGCCGCTATTGAAACTAAGAAATGACAAAGTTGAGACTGAGACACAGCTTGCAAGACTTGATTTAGCCTTAAAAATGGTTGGGTTCTCAAACAAAAGAACATTTCAACAAAAGGATGAGGAGGCCTCTAAGTCAAAAGAAATTCAAGTAATGAAGAGCCGTTACGATTATTTTTTGAAAAAAAAAGAACAGCTTTTTCTCCGCTCATCTATTGATGGCATCATTGTTAGCCCAAATGTGGAATCTTTGAAAGGAAGATATTTTAAAGCCGGAGAAACCATTCTCAAAATTAGGGACATGCATCATTTTTCGCTTGTAGCGCCACTGAATCAATCCCAATCAAGGATTGTGTATTCTGGAGCTGAAGTCAAAGGGATCTGGATAAGCACAAAAAAATATTTCATAGTCATGTTGCCCATGTGAGCCAAAAAATGGCAGATGTCTCTGAATTTGATCCTGGTCATCTTGTTCCTTATGGAGGGAAAGTTCCACTAATTCCTTCGAATATAAAAAAAGAATACGAAAAAAATCCTTTTTATTTTGCCTATATTCCAGTGGAAAGCCCTTCTCAGTTTATGGTGGAGGGATTGAGAGCCAAAATTGTGATTAAAGGTAGAAAAACGATACTTGGCAAAAAAATCTATCGGTTTTTGACTGCCCTTCTTTTTTATAAACATGAAGAATAGATTGGCAGCTTCTAACCATAAAACATCGCAAAGAGTTTGTTGCTTCAATCTCCTATTGGATATGTTTGTTTGTCATTTTGATAGTTGCAATCTTGCAGTCTGAGCTTTCAGGCTCATAGCATTGCGATCCATACAATGGAATAAAGGCAGTCTTATCAATGGAACTACTAGTGCTTCTGAAACTTTAGACATCTTCTTGATGGATTGGTTATGCAATTATTGATGTAAACAACACTAGCTCTCTTGCCCTGTATTGGGAGAGATTGAGCCAAAGGAATGTGTTGTAAAACAGCGTGCTGCTATTGATCCTTATGTAGCATGATTAATCGATAGGAAACCAAAATAAAAAAAGATGGATGATACACACCATATGGAATCAGCAATAGGGAAGATTCTGTAGAGGCTTTTTTTTTAATTTTAATAGCTTTGGTCCAATTTTTGCTTGAAGGAAAAAAGATGGGAGCGCCAATTCCTCAGATTTCTCAAGCAAATGGAGAAAAGGATACGCGATTTGAATTTCTTTCTCAGAATTATAGAAAACTCCTTTTGGATGGCCCTGATGAATCTTTAGATCCAAAGGGTGAACCGAAAAAAGAATACAAAGCTCTGTGGGAGCTTATCCTTTCAAGGGTTGGAAGGGATAGATTACTCAGCGCACAGAATACAGCAAATGATAGGTTACGGCAGCTTGGTGTTCACTTCGTACTAAAAAACGCCAAAGAGAAAACCGAAGAAAGAATTTTCCCTTTCGATATTCTTCCGAGACTTATCCTCAAAAGAGAATGGGACAAGATTCAAAGAGGACTTATTCAAAGAACAATGGCTTTGAATCTATTTATAGAAGATGTCTATGGAAAGCAACGGATTCTAAAAGAAAAGGGTATTGACCAAGCGTTGGTCTTAAGCTCTTCAGGTTTTCTTTCTCAAATGATTGGAGTGAAAGTGCCTAGGGGCATCTACGCAGCGATTTGTGGTTGTGATCTGCTCAAAGACGAAAATGGAAATTTTGTCGTACTCGAAGATAACCTTAGGATCCCAAGTGGGGCTGCCTATATGCTGAATTGCAGAAAAGTTTTAAAGGAGAGTTGTCCTTTTTTCTTCGAACTCAACAAACCTTTGCCTATACAATCCTATCCCACAGTTCTTTTAAAAACCCTTCTCGATCTTCATCCTTCTGAGGTTTCTCAAGAACCAGTGGTGGCGGTGCTGACTCCAGGCCCTTATAATTCTGCCTATTTTGAACATGCATTCCTTGCAAATCAGATGGGAATACCACTTGTCGAACCCAAAGATCTTGTTGTTGAAAATGGAACTCTTTATTTCCAGTCTAAGACCCATAAAAAACGGATATCGATTCTTTATAGACGCATCGAAGAAAGCTTCATGGATCCTGTCGCATTTCGGCCGGATTCATTGATTGGAGTTAGAGGATTGTTTAGCTCTTTTATAGAAGGTCGACTTAGTTTGATCAATGCTCCCGGTTGTGGCATTGGAGATGATAAAGCCATCTATCCGTATGTTCCAAAAATGATCCGTTATTATCTGGATGAAGAACCCATCCTAAGGAACATTGAAACCTATTCATGTGTAGATCCTAAGCAACAGGCTTTTGTAGTGAATAATCTAGAGGGGTTGGTTGTTAAGGAAGTGAATCAATCCGGTGGATTCGGGATGCTTATTGGACCCGTAAGTTCTTCTAAAACGCGAGAAGAATTTAAAAAAAGAATTCTAGCCCATCCCCGAAATTATATTGCACAGCCACTGATCCATTTCTCAAAACTACCTTGTATGAGCGGTTCGGGAATTGAACCACGAAGGGTTGACTTGCGTCCCTTTGTCTTAATGGGTAAGGAACCAAGGGTTGTTCCTGGAGGGTTAACACGAGTGTCTATAAGCTGGGATTCTTTTATAGTCAATTCGTCTCAAGGAGGGGGAAGCAAAGATACATGGATCATTGAGAATGAGGGAGGGTAAAGCTTATGATAGATCATCGGGTAGAAAATATTTATTGGATGGCCAGATACATGGAAAGAGCCTTATTCAGTTTGAATATTGGCAAAAGCTATCTGGGATATGGTTTGGAAGCAAGTCAAGAAAAATGGGGCTATTGTTGGCAAAGAATCAAAAAAGGAATGCGTATTTTCAGTGCTTCAGATCCTACCCATAGCTCCTTACCCATGTCCCTGTTTTTTCTTTTGTTTGACTGCGAGAATCCCTTATCTGCTTTGTCTTCCTTGTTTTCAGCCAGAGAAAACGCGAAAATTTTGAGGGATATTCTTCCTGTTGCGCTTTGGGAGCAACTAAACGAGGCCTATTTTCTTCTTTCTTCGACAACAGTCACTTCGAGTCTGCAACCTTCTCATTATCCATTGATTACAACGACTATTGAAAAAATGCTCTTGTTTGATCAGCTGGAAAGCTACCTTTTCGAAGAAGATGAACTCTGGGCATGGCTAAAAGTAGGTGAATACATTGAAAAAATTGGAAATTTTGCAGCCTTTCTTTTCGCCTACGATCCGACGGAAAACAAAGACAATCCTTCTTTTGAGGAGTGGGAAGCTTTTCTTAATTCGCTCTTTCTTTTGGACCTGTTTAGAAAAAAAGTAGGATTGGCTTCGCTAAGCTTTGATCAGATCGCTTCTTTTATCTTAATTGCAAACAGGTATCCCTACTCGATTCTATCGCAATTGGAAAAACTCATTGGCTGTTTTGGAATAGTCTCTCAAGTGTGGACAATAGATATTGCTCAGTCAACAGCCAAAGAACTTTTGGACAATGTCGTTGATTCTTGCCAGAAAGAAGTTTCATCAGAAAACAAAAAAAAATTGTTTCTAGAAATTCAAATCGCATGCAATTCGATCCACCAGCACCTTTTGTCAGCTATTGGTTAAAACTGTTGCACAATTTTTTTTTATTTTTCTTTTTAAATATTTCAATGTAACTGATTAACACTAATAAAAATATTAAACTGTGATCATTTGGAAAAATATTTTAAAGAACGCCGCTTTCCTTGATGAGGAGAACTTAGAAAAATCCCAGCAATCTCTATCTCTTTATTTTAAACTGAACGGAGTCTGTCCTTCTTTCTATGAAGAGAACCTAGATTATTATATTGATCCATGGCCTCTGGTTCTTTCTGTGGATGATTGGATGGAGATTCGAGTAGGGGTGGAACAGAGGATGTTGGCTTGGCGAAGGTTTTTAAAAGACCTCTACTTTGAAAAATCGATTTTTAAAGATAAAGTCATTCCTTTTGAACCATTTCTTTCTTCCGACCAATATAGGCGTGAATGCGTGGGGTTAGAACCTCCTGGTGGAGAATATCTCTACATTTATTCTTGTGAAGTAGCGAAAGAAGAAAAGGGGAAATGGATTGTATTGAGAGACGAACTGGAACAGCCGCGCAACCTCATGCTTTCAGAAGAAATTAGGAAAGGACTCAAAGAGGCTTTGCCACAGCTATTTGAAGGTTTGGAAATTATGCCTTTAACTGGTTTTCCAGAAAGGATGCTCGAGGCTTTTAGTCAGAATCTATCTGATGATAAAAATTGTCAGATCGCCGTTGTTGCAGCAACGGCTGAGGATTGGGAAGCAGCGATATTGGCTAGAAGGATGGGCATTCCTATGTTTTTACCCTCTGATCTTGTTGTTTTGCAAGGAAAGCTTTATGCGAAAACGCTAAGTGGACTGGAACCGATTAACATTCTTTTTCGAAGACTGCCTGATAGTTTGCTTGATCCAATTGCAACCCGTTGTGGAGCCCAAGAAGGGATAGCTGGGCTTTTCTGGTGTCTGCGTAAAGCAACTCTTAGACTCATCAATGCAGCTGGTTGCGGGATTACTACCGATCCACTCCTTCAATCTTACACTTCGAAAATGATCCGATATTATTTAGGAGAAAAGCCGCTGCTCAACTCTTTGCCTACTTATCCAGCTTATGATCCTGATGTCTTTTCGCTATTTCTGGACAGCTTCCAGAATTATTTCCTAAAAGACCGGAATGGACATAGTGTAGTTTTAGAAAAGCTACTTGGAAAGGATGAAAAGACAATTTCTAGATTAGATTGTAGATCCTTGGTCATTCAAAAAAAGCCTCAGTTAAAAAAATTCCCTTCTTTTTATCGTACTACCCTTTCACATAAACCGACTGCTTTGGTCCTTTTTGGAGTTGTTAAAAATGGACAGCCTGAATTGCTGCCTATTATGTTTGGGAAAGTTATTTCAGATGTTACATTTCAGGAAAATAATCAGTCGCATCTCTATAAAGACGTCTGGCTTTTGCAAGAAAATAACTCTTGGTCTTTTTCAAATGTAAATGCATGTGTCAGTGTTTCTATGAGAAGTCGCATTGCTCCTTTAAGCCGAGTTGCTGAATCGATGTACTGGATGGGACGATATCTGACTAGGAGTATGCAACTCAATCACATGCTACTAACAGTTCGATCCTATGGAGATGAGGCAATGAAAGGAGAGCGTGGAGAAGCTTTTCAGAATCTTTTATCAGAAGTCCTCGGCTATTTTGTAATTCCTTCACATTCTTTTCATTCAGCAGGACCAATAGATTTTTCGATGCTTTTTTCTTCTTTTTTCGCTGGAACAGATTGGTACGATTCAGTGGTCAGCTGTATATCGAGATGTTATGATAATGGAAGAAAAATTCGCGACTCCCTTCCTCCTGAAGTATGGCTTGCCCTCAGCTCACTCTTTTTTAGTCTTCAAACTCAACCTCATGTAAGATCTTCTATTAATTATGATCAAAGATTAAACGAATTTTCTATAGCCTCAGACAGGCTCCTTGCTATCATTAATGAACATCTTCTACGCAACGAGCTTTGGAAGTTTTTTCAGATTGGAACATTTTACGAAAAAGGGAAGTTTAGTCTTCACTTAATTAAACTTTGTACAAAGATCACAGAAAAAAAAGAGGCTTTGTTCCGAGGATTTTTCCTTCAGATTGCCTTGGAATGGATACTGAAGCTTACATCGGCCTTGTATGCTTACAGAAGTCTTTATCATTATCCCTTTTCTCCAAAGAATCTCATCGAACTTCTTCTCTTCGATAGGCAGTTCCCTCGTTCAATCTATTTTTGTTTGAGCCAGATCGAAGCGATGCTGCAATTTACTGAAAGGATTCGAAACATGTCACAAAAACCCCTTTCATTTGTTCGGTATATGGAGGCAAAATTGAAACGATGGGCGGACGAAATTGATTCAAACAAAGAGAAAGACAAAGACAACATTACCCAATTTACACAGTGGATTGAAGAGATAGAAAAGGAATTTTATGAATTTCATTCTCTCCTTTCTGATGAGTATTTGACCCATCAATCGACCTTTGAAAATGTGGTCATGGAGGAAGGAAAATTTGCAACTGATTGATCATCCTCAATGAAATTTTCTATATCCCATACGACTGAATATGTGTACACGGCAGCTGCATTGGAATCATTTTCTGAGTTAAGATGCCATCCACAGAATTGCATACGACAGACAGTTTTAAGCCACGAAATGATCCTTGCGCCTGCAGTGCCTATTTATTTTTATACCGATTATTTTGGTAATAAGACCTCATTTTTTAGTATTCCTTTTAAACATAATCGATTAATCGTTGAGACTAAAAGTATCGTTCTTACGCATCCGTATCCGGATCCCCTTGGAGGCATAAGCCTTAGCGTTAGTGAAGCATTGATTGTTTATGGCTTTGAAAGGTTTGAGCTGTTTGATTTTCTACTTCCATCAAAATATATTCCTTTGCTTCCAGAAACCAAAGAAATCAGCTTAAAGATCTTTCAAAAAGAAAAGCCATTGATTGAGGCATTGCTCGAACTGAACCAATTCATACATAACTTTCTTTCTTATGCACCTGGAACAACTGATATTTCTACCTCTGTATCCGAACTGTTGAAACTGAGAAAAGGAGTGTGTCAGGACTATAGCCATTTGATGATTGCTATCCTTCGCTCTGCGGGTATTCCAGCTCGATATGTTAGTGGATATATTGAGCCAATCAAAGAAGAGTCTTCTGTAAAACAACCAATCGGCGCGGCAACGCATGCTTGGGTCGAAGTCTATCTACCTAACAAGAAATGGGTTGGATTCGATCCCACAAACAATACGGTGGAAGGAGAATATCATATTCAAATAGCTGTTGGAAGAGACTATGATGATGTGGCTCCGCTACGTGGGATCTTCAAAGGGTATCATGGGCAGGAGTTGAAGGTCGCTGTTCAGGTAGAAAGGGTGTGAGAGTAATGTGGAACAATCATTACAGCAGAATTTGTTGTATTCATTTTATGGCAGGAAAAAAAACGAAAAATTGACTGCAAATCGCTTTAATTATTAGAAAATTCCTTGCATTATAGCTAAGACAATGAATTTTTTTTTCTTTTAATTCTATGGATGCTTTTTAGTCGGTTTGAATCATCGATTGTTGCTTCTACCTCTTCTGATCATGCCCAGCCTGCAGATACCTTTCCCAATGCTTCTTTAGAACCAGAAGATCTGATCGAATTTCCAAAATTATCAAAACCTATTCAACTACTCATTACAAAAGCTTTGGCATTGACCCACCAAAACTTGACATACCTTTATGGGTCAGCCGATCCAAAGGAAGGAGGAATGGATTGTTCTGGATTTATTTATTATCTTCTTACCCAAATAGGATTGAAGGATGTTCCGCGAAGTGCTTCTCAAATCTATTCTTGGGTAAGAAAAGAAGGATTATTCAAAGTAGTGTTGAGTAACAACCAAGAAAGTTTTGAATTATCTGAACTGGAGCCAGGCGATCTTCTTTTCTGGATAGGAACTTATCCGACAACCAATGATCCACCCATTACTCACGTCATGATTTATCTTGGTCACGAAAAACAAACAGGAGAACGGGTAATGGTTGGTTCAAGTGATGGACGAACCTATCATGGGAAAAGAAGATGGGGGGTTAGTGTTTTTGATCTTTTTATGAAATTTGCAAATCCTCATTATCATCTGAATAGTTCCACAAAGTTTATTGGCTACGGAAAAATTCCTGGGATAGAAAAATTGGAAGAAAACTAGCATTTATAAAAAAAGGTGAAAGATGGTTATGCAAACTATAAAAAGCCATAGAAAGAGAAAAAATTATCTCATGAGGGTATTATGAAACACAACATTGAATTATGACTATAAAACATTGCGAATTGTCCTATCGTTTTTGTGATCGTGGAAATCCAGAAGTATCTTTTATATATCAAAGCTAACTTATAAGGAAGAGAAGAATGTTTAAAGAAAGAAAAGTTGATGGAAAGAATTAGAGAATCTTAAATGCGAATCATAACTGCCATAAAGTACCACAATATAAACCTTCCAGTTCTCTAGAAATAACCGATTATCATTTTTTGTTTGCAAAGTCATGGAGTATAATTAACCAATATTCATGCCATAAAAGAAGCCATGACTTTCCCCCAATTTTATAAGAGGTATTCTAATTCTAGATAGATGTAAGTAAATGCTAGTGAAAATCTTGCTAATGTTGCCGAAAATCCAATTTAAGAAAAGAACTTCTGAAAATAGAAGTATACGAATAAGAACAATAGAGTCCCTCATTATCTGTGAAATGTAAACGTATAATCAATTCGATTAAATAATATTATTTATTGTTAAGAATATTGCAATAATAGTAAAAACAAAACTAAAAACCAAAATCATAAATGCTTTCTGTTCTAAAGAGGAGAAAGCACCTTAATAAAAAAAATAAAAAATAAGATAATTATTATTTCAGAACGTCTAATGTTCAGATCGTAGAAGATGTGTAAAGTATATTTTAACTTATGTTACGCTTGTTTCTTTACCAAAAGATAAATAATGCATATAAGTATTAGAAATGTAACTTACGGATCCAATAATCTTGTCTGAATTGCTTTTGCAGCAGCCTGGCATCGGTTCGTAACATCAAGTTTTAGAAATATATTTTTTAAATGATATTTTACTGTTGATTCACTAATGTTTAAGATACAGGAAATTTCCCAATTAGTCTTTCCTTCTTTAATCCATTTTAATATCTCTTTTTCTCGATGGGTTAACGTGTCTAAAAAGGTACTCTCTAATCTTTGAATACTTTTTGGCAAACAGCATTTAAGAAAAGACATATGGAGATGATGCATAAGGACTCCTAAGACTATTTCGTGGCGACGATGCCTTTCAATATCCTTATCACAGAAAGAGAATAGAGTAGTTATGCTATTTGCACGTTCAACAACTCCAAAACTCAAGCCTGTTAGAAGCCCTATATCAGAGGCGTCTTTGATGTATTCTTTTCTTAACTTGTCGTGATAGTTTTTAAAAATGACAGTTCTTCTGACTATTCTTCCTTCGTTTTGAAGTGCTGTCTTCACCACGGGATCTATCTTCTGATATTGTAACTTTAGATAAAAGGCAATGAGATCATTTGGAAAGCTATGATTAAATATTTTAAGGATTTTTTCTATTTTTAAATCAGCATTGGTTTTTACTATACCGCAAGCAATCAGCCTAGAAGGTAGAATATTCTGAACTTTCCCAAAGAGATTCCTTAGCTCTTTTTCTTTTTTGATAAATATAGAAGAATTAATGATATCTAAAGTATCCATAAGGTCTTTTTTACTAAGAAAAGAAAAACTTTCCATTATTTAAAAGATGAATAAAATAAGAACATTAAGAATAATTAAGTTATTTTCCCTAATCAAGTGAATAGTTGCATAAAAAAAATTATGTTATTAAATACTAACGCTTATGAAAAAAAATGATCAACTTATTACTACAGAATTAATTAATTTATTTAACAAACTCATCGATTATAACAAAAACGAAAGGATATGGACAGCAATGGAATCTTTGGCAAAAATGCTTGACCAGATTGAATTGAGGATAGCTGAAATAGAAAAGATCGTTGGCATTTCCAAGACAAATTCTAATGAATCGAAGGAAGAGAATCTATAAAATATCCCGGATTATCCACCCTTTACCTCGAACAGTGGTAATGAAATTTTTTAAGGTATTTTTTTCAAGTTTTTTTCTTAACCCACACATATGTACCTGAATCACATTTTGGATCGAGCTAATCTTAGAGGAATTACCCCATATTTGTTCACAAATTTCTTCGGTAGATACAATATTATTTCTTTTTGATAACAATAGGGCCAGCAAAGAAAATTCTTTTGGAGTCAGTTTTATTTCTCTGGTTCCTTTCCAGACTTTAGAATTTTTTAAATCAACGGTGAGGTTCCCAGTTTTCAAGATATGTTTTTCTGGTTTTCTTTTTTTAATGAGTATTTGTAGATGTTCGGCAAGCTCTTCCGGGCTAAAATCTTTTGGAATAAAAACTTCAATGCCTTTTCTTAAAGCAATGATTCTTTTTTGCGCATTTAAATCAATGTCAATTAATAGAATGGGTAGTAGAATGCCTTCGCTCCTTAATTTCTCAACAATTTCTAGATAAGGAAAGTTGGTGGGAGTCTTGGGATCAATAATGGCAGCATCATAAGTTTTAAAAATGAGCTGGATAAAAAATTCGCTTAAATGGTTTACGGTAATTAGTTGGCTATTTAGAAGCTTTGTAGCTTCTTCAACAGATCGAATGTAAGCTTCGTTTGATGTTGCAAGGATAAAGATCATACAAATGCCTTAATAAAAAGAGATTCACTACCATTCTCTTTAAGAGGAAAAGAAAAGAAGATTTTTTTTGTAGCTAACAATGTGACTCTGATTGTTTCCAATACTTGGACTTAAGAAATTGTGTTTTATTAAGATTTTTTTTATTAACTATTTTCATCAATAAATGACAAAACCATTCTTCTCTATCATTTTTAATTCATCTTATCTAAATTTTTTTTATTTTATTTAAAACTATATCCAGGTCAATCCCTATTTTTCACTTAAAAAAACATTAAAAAGCCGTCCTTTTATTTTTTTTAAAGAAAAAGTTATAAAATAGGATCCACCAAATGATGTCGCTCTGATGTACTATTAAGCATATTGAAAAGATTAGATGTTGATAGATTTATAAACAAGCTGTGATAACCAATAAAAAATTTGATCCATACCTATCGTTTGGAGCTTTCTAGGTGAGACTTTTTGCGATCTCAAAGACGATTTTTTCTACCATAGCAGAAAGAATATGGATGGGAGAAATTACCATGGGGTTTTATCCAAAGTTTTGAAATCGAATTGAGCAAAAGAGTAAGCTGATGATTTGAGTATTAATGAACCAATTTCTTTGCTTATTTAGATCAACTCGAACCTCAACCGTATTCGCAATAGTTGATTTCATCAGGATAAGGTGAAGGCGAAAAGCCGTTTGAGAGAAAGTCAATTTTCAGGAGAAGAAAGAGTGTTTTGGATATTTTGCTTTGTATAAAAGTTAAAAATTTGTTAAATGAGGGATCAAAAATCAAGGAAATATAGGTTCTTGGCAACAAGCAATTTTTCGATGGACATCTCTGAAGGAAATATTAAAAAAGAAACGTTTTATTTAGTTCTATTTTTTGCTGATGTTTAAAAATTATTGAAACAGCTACTAGAAGTTTTGTTTTAATCCTTCGAGCATTTATGAGGAGATGGTCAATTGTAATTTTTTTCCTTTGCTCTTTCTTTGCTTTGCAGTTGTCGGAGCTCTTAGCTTTAAGAGCGGCTAAAACCCCTTTTGCTACTCCAAGGCTTTTGAGGTTTCTGGATCAGTTCCCTGAAGGCGAGCAGATTTTTATTCGCAGTTATTTAGCTTTTGATTGTACCCATGATTATATTGGAACAACCAGTGTGGATGGAGAGGATTTTTATTTCATATCTGAAGATGGAAATGAAAGAAAAGGAGTGCTACTATTTTCGAATAAAAATTCGAAAATACAATTCGTTCATTATTGTTCTTTTTGTGCTGTTTATCGAGATCTTCCAAAGATTGGTTTAAGTTCTCAAGAAGTAGGCTGTATTGCTTCATTTTGGGCAAAAAGGGAATTAGCTGAAAAAGGCGAGGAACAATTACGAGCCGAAGCTTTGGCCTTAAAAAATAAGATTTATCCCCTACAAAAAGAGGCATACGAAAAATTAGGGATTTTGCCTTAAAGCTTTCCATTGGACTAAATCGTCTTAATGGAATATCATTGATCTTTTCCATAAGTCCCTTAGTTACGCGGCTTAGCTAAGAACCGAAAAACTGCTACAGAATAGTGATTAAGGAAGCCATGAAGGTAGCACAGCCATGATGACATCTGCTCACAAGAATTGCCCTTCATTCGAACAATAAAGACAAAGTCTCCTTTGCCCTTGGCTATGGAAAATCCTCCTCTTTGCATAACAAAGTGGGGAGGAGAAAAGCTTAAAAGAGTAGATGGAATTTCATGATCAACGCATTGGCGTATTTTTTTTCTATTGTTGGGGAATTCAATCCAATTTGATAACCAAACCCATAGTAGACTTTCCAATCATCTTTGAACGCAAAACGGCCAATCAACACCTCCGGGACCACAAAAAGTCCTGGGGCATTTATAAAATAGAGCTGATCGAAGGAAGATTGAGAGGTGATTTCTACTGTTGGAGTAACATATCCGATTCGATATTGGAAGGCGACATTATAGAAATAGGGCAGTGCTGAATGAGTGTTATTCCCATCAGTCCATCGAGTCCCAAAGTTCAATTGCATAGAAAAATTACCCCATCCTTTGCCAAAAAGAAGGGTAGGGGCCCAAGTCCAGTGGTTTTGAGGGCCGGGAATCGTAGTGCCAAGCGGAGAAACAGCTTGTAATTGTACAGAAAAACAATAATTTTTTTGACCTTCAGGAGAAGCCATGATTCGGTTCCTAACAAGAAAAGTTTCTCCTGCAAAGCCGTCATTTCTTCCTTGGCCAGGAAAAAATAAGTATTCTGGTAGAGAAAAAGTAAATTGGATGGTTGGCCCAACAATCAGAGATACACCTTTGCCTGAACCAAAATCCCATCCTTTATTGCCGGTTGGGAGAGTTTCATAATAAACATCATAGCGGATTCTCTGCTCGAGCCTTGCAGTTGAAGTAACAAGAGGAGTAAGCCATTTGGGCTGTCTATCTCGTGTTTCTGCGGCCATTTTTCTCCATTTGCCAAGCCATCCTTTCCCTGGGTCCTGCGAATTCATTGTTTCAACTAGATCTTGCGCAGCGACTTCTTCCCCAGGCCAAAAAACTGTGTCGGCTTTAGCGAAATTCGATAAAGCAAACAAAAGCAAAATAAAAAGAAAAGTACGGATAACCATTAGCTGTATCCGGATGCATTCATTGGAGAAAAAAGTACTTTGGTGTATAAATAAAAGCAAAGGGAATGCCAGTTTTTATCGTTTTTATCTTTTTTTTGGCTTGATTAAAGAAGAGCTAAAACGGAAGTTTAGATATTTGCTTTTCCTTGCATCAATTGCTGCAAGTGACGATCACAAAGAATATGGAAAAGACGACTCAATAAAAGCATGAGCGGTTCTGTTGAAGATATCTTCAACAGACGGTCTTGTGGAAGTTCCATAGGCTCTTCATAAAGGCTATCTATTAGAGTGAGATCTTCTAGACGTGCATCAGAAATAGAAGGATAGAGTGTTCGTTCTGCAAGCCTTTTTTCCCTTGTAGGTAAGTCCGCTTGCACTTCTATAAATAAAGAGTTGTAACCTTTTGAATGCAATGCATCCAAAAGCAATGCTCTTTGTTCTATTCGTCCAAAGGTAGCATCGAGTACGACTCCTTTGTTTTGACTGAGTTCAATAAGTCCGCTATGGATCAATCGTTCGTAGGTTTTAGAGGTTATTTCTTCTGAGTATAATTTTTCTCGAATTGATCCTTCAGGTCTTGTATAAATGTCTAGGCCTAGCATCTCTTTACGGATCCTGTCAGAAGAAAAAAGTTTCCAGTCAAGCTCCTCTGCAAGGCTTTGCGCCAAATAGCTTTTCCCTGTCGCTATTTTTCCCATAACCACCAAAAGAATAGGCTTAGACCCGATCGCAGCGTACTGTAAAGAAAGGCGGAAATATTTTTTAGCCCTTTCAATATGCTCTTTTTTCTTCGCTGGATCAACGAGCGGATCTTGAGCAGTCATTCCTTCGACTTTCCCTCTGACGTAAGCACGGTAGGACTTGTAAAAATCAAGCAGTTTTTTTAGGCCTAAATCCTTTAATTCTTGCCCCATACGGTCTGAAAAGAAAAAAGACAAATCTGGTCGGCCATTATAATCAAGATCCATAGCTAAGAAGGCAATGTCAGAGGCAATGTCTATGAACCGGAATCTTTCATTGAACTCAATCCGATCGACAATACAGATATTTTTAGGTTGCAAATGAATATGTTCAAGATGCAAGTCTCCATGACAATTTTTGATCCAACCTTGCTGTACTCGCTCTTCAAAAAGGTCAGGATACAGTTCATAAAAACGGTTTGTAAAATAGCGGATCGACTCAAAGGCGATTCGGCTGACGGTTATATCGATGACCGATTGGGTCTGCTCAAAGTTTTCATCGGTATTTTTTTTAATTTTCTCGATGGTACCCCATGAAGCAATATCCGCTCCCCCGTCGGTTTCTTTATAGAACTGGCACAGCTTTGAGACAATCCTATCAATATCCGCTAGTTGCACGCAATTCCTACGGAGTAATCTTTTGAAAAAATAACGATGCGGGAGCATACGCATTTGTACTGCATATTCGACGGCAGTGCCTGGGCCATCAAAAGACAAGAAACCCGAAGAATTTCTGAAAATAGGAATGACTCCTAAGTATGCATCAGGACAGAGGAGCCTATTTAACTGAATTTCTTGTTGGCAAAAAAAACGTCTTTTTTCGAGAGTAGAAAAATCAAGAAATCCAAAATTCACTGGTTTTTTTATTTTGTAAACAAAAGGAGGAACGATAAAAACATAGGATGCATGGGTTTGAACAAAGCGAATATGTTTAGGCTTATGGGGATAGGAATGTTTGGTTAACAGAAACTTTAAGAGTTCTTCTTGAGATGGAAGATCGTCCTTTGTTTTTTTGTCGTTATTCATATGTGTTTTTTTTTACATTTCAGGATATATATCTTTTTGATTCATCGGTAGTTGTTGGGATGATTTTTTTCTTAAGAACCCTTTCCAAAGAGGATATAAAAGGAAAGCGAAAAAGGAAAGGCAAAAGACTACTGAGGGATTGAACAAGATTTAGTGCTCTGAGTTTTGTTGGAGAGAACGCATTATAATAATAAAGCTTTAAGGATTGTCGGAATATGTTTGTTAGAATTGGTGTGGATATAGGAGGCACTTTTACAGATTTTGTGGTTTATGATGGGGGTTCTATTCAAAGGTTAAAACGGCGGTCGACCAGTGTGCGACCTGAAGAAGGATTAATTGAAGGAATCAAAGAACTGCTTAACTCTTTTGATCGTCTGAGTGCTTTTGAAATTGTCCATGGTACAACTGTTGGAACCAATGCTATTCTTGAGGGCAAAGGTGCGAAGACAGCTCTTTTTACTACCAAAGGCTTTGAGGATGTCCTTGAGATTGGTAGGCAGAACCGGCGTAGCCTCTATAAACTTGGGCCATCTAAAGTCCCTTGTCTTATTCCACGACACCTCCGCTTTGGGGTTCCTGAAAGAGTCACAAAAGAAGGAGAAGTAATAGAGGCTATCGATCTTTCCGCTGTGGACACTCTGATAGACAAATTAAAAGAGGAGCAAGTAGAAAGCGTGGCTGTCTCTTTCCTGTTCTCTTTTGCTAATCCCATCCACGAAAAGAAGATTGGGTTATTCCTAAGGCAGAAAGGCTATCAGGTAAGCTTGTCGCATGAAATTCTTTCTGAATATAGGGAATATGAAAGAACGTCGACGACAGTCCTCAATGCTATGATTGGTCCTGTAATTTCAAGATATCTCGAAGGGGCTTTGAAATCTCTTTATCAATGGATTGCCTCTCGTTTTGGACATCGGCTTCTTTCTCATTGTCGAAGAAAGTCTTTTTTCAGAATAATGCAATCTAACGGTGGCATATTATCGGTGGATGGGATCAGAAAAAAACCACTTTTGACGATCTTATCCGGACCAGCTGGAGGGGTGTGTGCAGCAGCAGCTGTGGCTCGCAGTTGTGGTTTAGAACGAGTGGTAACACTTGATATGGGAGGCACATCAACTGATGTCAGTTTTTTCGTGGGTGAAGAGATGGATAGAACGACAGAAGGTGAAATTGGGGGATATGCCTTTGGCAGTTCTATCCTCTCGATAAAATCGATTGCAGCGGGGGGTGGGTCGATCGTTCGGGTTGATGCGGGAGGAGCTTTGCGGGTAGGTCCTCAGAGTGCCGGTTCCGATCCAGGGCCGATTTGCTATGGGAAAGGAGAATGTTTAACGGTGACGGATGCGCATCTTATTTTAGGCAGATTACTGGATACGTTTTTTTTGGGTGGGCAGTTACGATTGGATCGACAAAGGACTTGGCAACTTTTTGAGCAATTTTGCCAACAGAAAATGGCCGAGTATATCCAAAAGGAAGGGGGAATCGAAAAAGGAGTCATAGGACTTGCTCAGGGAATATTGGATATAACTAATTTACAAATGGCTAAAGCTATCGAGCTTATGACTGTTTCTAAGGGACTAGATCCAAGAGATTTTTCTTTAATGGTTTATGGTGGAGCTGGTGGACTACATGGTTGTGACTTAGCGGAAGCTCTTGGGATTCCACTTATTGTGGTGCCAAGAGATCCAGGGTTATTTTGTTCATTGGGCGTGTTATTATCTGATGTTGTCAAAGATTATTCTTTTAGTTGTATCAGATCCTTGGAAGCATTTGAGGAGGAAGAGATCGAATCTTTTTTTAGAAAATTAGAAAGAGAAGCTAAGAAAGATCTAGAAGAAGAGGGAATACCAAGTTCTAGACAACTATTTAGCAGATATATTGATTTGAGGTATAAGGGCCAATCTTTTGAGATTAGCCTTCCTTACAGTACGAGATTGGAAAGAGAATTTCACCAAAAGCATGAGGAAAGGTTTGGCTATTGTGACTGGTCAAGAACAATAGAAACGGTGACTTTTCGGTTAAAAGCGGTGGGCGTTATTGATAAGATGACCTTTCCGAGATATCCAATCTTAGGAGAAACCCCTCGTCCTGAAGCTCTGATTGGGACAATGCCAGTTTATTTTCAAAAAAAGCAGTGGCCCACTTCCTTTTATCTAAGGGAAAAGCTAGAGGGAGGAAACCGGATAGTCGGTCCTGCAATTATTGTTGAATATAGTGCAACCTCAGTTGTGAACCCTGGCTTTGAAGCCACTGTCGACTGTTATGGAAATCTTTTTATCTCCAAGAGGACTTGATCGGTTTTGACTCTGTTTTTTTATTTCAGGAGGATTATGGATCCGATTGAATTAGAGATATTTAAGTCTCTTTTTATTTATGTTGCCGAAGAAATGGGCGTAACCCTGCGAAGGACTGCCTTTTCTCCAAACATTAAAGAAAGGCGGGACTATTCCTGCGCTATCTATAATGAAGAAGGCTTACTTGTGGCTCAAGGCGACCATATGCCTGTGCATTTAGGTTCTATGCCGATGGCGGTTCGTAGGGTTGTTCGTTCGATTCCCATGAAAAAGGGGGACGTGGTAATTCTCAACGATCCTTTCGAGGGGGGAACGCATCTTCCGGACATTACCATGATAACGGCCGTTTTTCTTGACAATGCTGATGGGACTCCCTTTTTTTATGTGGCTTCTCGAGCCCATCATTCAGATATTGGCGGCATAGCTCCAGGCTCGATGGCCTTAACTCGAGAAATATACCAGGAGGGGTTGCGTATTCCTGCCGTAAAACTAGTTGAAGAGGGAAAATGGAACGAGCCACTATTAAATCTTATCCTTTCGAATGTTCGCACTCCTTCCGAACGCGAAGGCGATTTGACAGCCCAATTATCAGCAAATCGAGTGGGTGAAAAAAGG
Source organism: Methylacidiphilum kamchatkense Kam1 (assembly GCF_007475525.1). Taxonomy (NCBI): domain Bacteria; kingdom Pseudomonadati; phylum Verrucomicrobiota; class Methylacidiphilae; order Methylacidiphilales; family Methylacidiphilaceae; genus Methylacidiphilum (ex Ratnadevi et al. 2023); species Methylacidiphilum kamchatkense. The sequence goes on from NZ_CP037899.1 coordinate 653,930, forward strand.
CTCTTGGAGATGGTCCGCAAATATGGGAAAGAAAAGATAGCCGAGGCTATGAGCGCTTTAATTGATTACACAGCAAATATGGTGCAAAAGAGGCTAGAGCAAATACCTGATGGAACCTACAAAGCTTTGGATTTCTTAGATGATGATGGGATTTCTCCAGATCCAATTCCTATACAAGTGGCAATTCAAAAGAAAGGCAAGAGTGTTTTAATTGATTTCAACGGCTCATCTCATCAGGTCGAAGGGAACCTCAACGCCGTCTTTTCCATTACTCATTCGGCTGTTGCTTATGTCTTGCGCGCCCTTTTGCCTGAAGAAGTACCTGCTAATGCGGGAATATTATCTTCCGTGCAGCTGATTGCTCCTTCGGGAACTGTAGTGAACGCCATCTATCCGGCTTCTGTGGCTGGAGGCAATGTTGAAACCTCACAAAGGATCGTCGATGTGCTTCTAAAAGCTTTGCATCAAGCTATCCCGGAGTTGATTCCAGCGGCTAGCAGTGGAACAATGAATAATCTTAGTTTTGGAGGCCTCCATTATGAGAGTGCAGAGTCTTTTACCTATTATGAAACCATTGGCGGTGGGATGGGAGGTGGACCTTTAGGTGATGGGGACAGTGCAGTCCAGACGCATATGACTAACTCTTTAAATACTCCCATTGAAGCGATGGAATATAATTTGCCTATCCGAGTGAAAAGATATGCCATTAGAGCGGGGTCAGGTGGCAAGGGAGAAAAAAAAGGAGGGGATGGGATCATTCGGGAAATAGAATTTCTGCAACCAATGACTGTTTCGATTCTTTCGGATAGAAGAAAATTTGCTCCGTATGGTCTTTTGGGTGGGGAAGATGGTAAACCTGGAGAAAATATTTTAATCAGTCAGGGTCAGGAAATTCGGTTGCCCTCAAAAAAAGTGTTTAGCGTCCAAAAAGGAGATTGTTTAAGAATTGAAACACCAGGTGGTGGTGGCTGGGGAATGAAGAAATAGGTTGTTCATAACAAAAATTAGGCGAATGCAGGGTAGGAAAGAAAAAAATCTTATTCGTTTTAGTTTGCTTTTTAATCGAAAACAAGCACTCTGGTGTGAAGAGGGGTGTTTGTAAAAAGTTTTGCAGCAAAATCCATAGGTAATCGGATGCATCCATGAGAAATAGGTCTGCCTGTGGTGGGTCCACCGTGGATGCCGATGCCACTCTTTGTCAAGCGGAGGAAGTAGGGCATTGGGGCTCCTCGAAAATGCCATTTTTTTGAAATTCTTTCTTTAGAACTGCCTGGCTTTAGGATGTTCCCGTAACGGTCGACAATATAGCCATAAAGGTTTGAATAATGAATTTTTTCTTTTTCTATAATCTGGTATTCTCCAGCTGGGGTAGAAAAATTTTCTTTTCCTGAAGAAATAATCGATGTGCCAACGAGTTTCCCATTGGTACCATAGGCATAGATTTTTTGTTCCGATAAGCTAACAATTATTTCTGAAATCTGAACCTCCGTTTGGCTTCTAATCCATTGATAATTTTTCTCTCTTTCAGCCATTACTCCATGTGTCAGGAAAAAAAGGAAAAAAATAAGACAACAAGGAGCCAAAAACGGCAGTCTTTTCTTTAGCAACAAAAGGATCCTTCTTTTAATTTCCTAAATGATATGTTTTTTTTGCAGTTATTTTTTTTCAAGGAATTCTTGCTCTTTAAGTATCGGATGAATTTGTTTTTTTTCTTTTCGATATTCCAGATAAAAATACAAAAGAGGTAGCAGTAAAAGAGTTAGGAAGGTCGAGGAACCAATCCCTCCAATGACAACAATGGCAAGAGGTTTTTGAACTTCAGCTCCAGCTCCCTTAGAAAGTGCCATTGGGATGAAACCAAGGCTTGCAACTGCTGCAGTGGTAAGGATCGGTCGAAATCTTAAGTCACAGCTTCTTTCAATCGCTTCTTTTAGTTCATATCCTTCCTGTCGTAGCTGGTTGATAAAGGTGACGAGGATCAAAGAGGCCAAAACAGATATACCTGAAAGAGCGATCATACCAATGGCTGCAGAAATACTAAAAGGAATATGCAAAAAGAAAAGAGATAGTATGCCACCGGTGGCTGCAAAAGGGACACTAGAAATGACAAGAAGACTCTGTTTGAAATTTTTCAGGGCGATATACGATAAAAAGAAGATAAGCAACAGGCAAGAGGGTACAATAACAAAGAGTCTCTGCCTTGCTTTTATTAAATTTTGATACTGACCAGCATACTCGACGTAATATCCCTTAGGGGGATGAATCTGTTTTTCAACTTTTTTTCTGATTTCCTCAACATACCCTTCGATATCATTCTTTGTGAAACTGACCATGACAGCACGATATCGAACACCGTTTTCTCTGAAAATCGATCGTGGCCTTTTATAAATTTGGTAGTGGCAGATAGAGGAAAGTGGCATGACACCGCCAGTCACCGATTTAATTGGCAGATTAAGGATTTCATCTGGATTTTCTCTAAGCTGTTCTGGAAGTCGGATAGTAATAGGAAATCGCTTTTCTCCGTCGATCATGAGACCTACAGGATTTCCAGCCATCGCCGAATATATTGCCGAATTCATTTCGCTGGCCTCGATATTATATTTGGCCATCAACTCTCGATCAGGAATGAATTCTAGAGAAGGAGCATCTCCTTCGGCTTGAATTTGGGTTTCAAGAGTTCCAGGGATAGATTTGACAATTGCTTCAGTTTGCTTGGCTAAATTAGTCAAAATATCGTAATCTTCTCCAAACCATTTGATTGAAAGATCCGTTCGGACGCCTTCGAGCATTTCATTGAATCGTGTTTCAATCGGTTGGGAAAAAAGGATTTTTTGTCCAGGGACGCGGTAGGAAATTTCTTTATTTATCAACTCAATAAGCTCTTCTTTGGAAATCGGTTTTCCGTTTTTCTTTCTCCACATATCTTTGGGTTTTAACATCAAGTAGATGTCATTTTCGTTTGGAGGCATAGGATCGGTAGCAATTTCTGAAGTGCCTACTCTAGAAAAGATGCATTTGATTTCAGGGAATTTTTCTAAAAGCATCTTTTCAGTCTTTTTTTCCATGGCTACCGAGGAAGGCAGATCACTGGACCAGGCTCTATAGATCATGGCGGCAATAGATCCTTCGTCCAGTCTTGGGATGAATTCAGTTCCTAGCCGACCGAAGGCCAAAAAGGCAGCAGCTATTAAGAGCAGAGCAGCAGGAAGAACTATCCATTTGCCAGAAGCTAGTGTCCAATGCAAAACCAAAAGATAGGCTTTTTTAAGCACAGAGACCACAAAAGTTTCTTTCATTTCCTTTTGAGCTTTTAAACCAAGTACGGCTACGGTTGGGACATAGGTTAAACTCAGCAGGAGAGAGCCAGAAAGAATGAAAATGACAGTTATCGCCATGGGTCTAAAGGTCTTCCCTTCGATTCCAGAGAGGGTGAGAATAGGTAGATAGACGACTGTAATAATTAGAATCCCAAAGAAGACAGAACCGATTACCTGCAAAGTAGCATCGAATATTTCTTTTCTTTTTTCTTCTGGACTAATAGGTCGAGCAAGTAAAGCCTCTTTTACAGAGAGCCTTCGAAGAACATTTTCTGTAACGACGACGGCACCATCAACGATCAATCCAAAATCAATGGCCCCTAAGCTCATAAGGTTTCCAGAAAGCCCCAACCAACACATAATAGTAATGGCGAAAAGGAAGGACATAGGAATGACCGAGGCAATAAGTAATGAACTTCTCCAGTTACCCAGTAAAACAAAGATGATGGCAGTGACTAGTAGGGCTCCCTCCATCAAGTTGTGAGTTACTGTTCGGATTGTTGCATTAACTACATCTGCCCTGTTATAAACCGGAATGATTTCGAAGGAAGGGGGAATCCTTTGCTGGATAAGTTCCAACTGCTTGCTGACTCTCTCAGAAACAGTCCGACTATTTTCTTTAATAAGCATCATCACCGTTCCGAGAACAGCTTCGGCACCATTGTAAGTTGCAGCTCCTACTCGTATGTTGCCTCCCACTTCTACCTTAGCTACATCCCTCACTAATACTGGCCGTGATCCTCCGGCGTATTTAATCGGGATTATCGCAATTTCATCCAGAGTATTCACCCTGCCCAAAGACCTTACTGTAAGCTGTTCGCCAGCTTTATCGATGACTCCTCCACCGGCAATCTCCGTATTTTGGCCAACAATATGCCCAAATTCACCAATCGTAAGTCCCACATTAGTCAGCCGACTAGGATCAGGTTCTACGAGTATCAGCTTTTGATAGCCTCCGCTCGTATTTACATCGGCTACGCCTGCTACTCTTCTAAGCATTGGCCTAATTGTGTATTCCTGGAGCAGTCGTAGTTCTATCAATTGAAGCAGTTCTGAAGAAGGCTTATCTGCACCCTCTTTATAGCGGATAATATAATTGAAAATTTCGCCCAATCCTGTGGCTATGGGTGCCATGGTTGGGGTAATATTAGGTGGAATCTTCGAGCTGGCCACCAGTAGCCTTTCGCCTACAAGTTGCCTGCTACGATAAATATCAGTGCCGTCTCTGAAGATTAATGTCACTTGAGAAAGACCGAATTTGCTTAAAGAACGGATCGTTTCTAGTCCTGGGATTCCTCCCATTTCGATTTCTATTGGGAATGTGATTAGTTTTTCTACTTCTTCAGGGGCAAATGCGGGAACATAGGTATTAATTTGGACTTGAACATTCGATAAATCTGGAACAGCATCAATAGGCAGATGGAAAAAAGACCATAGTCCGACGATAAATAGAACAATGGCTAAGCCAAGGACAATTTCTTTCTTTTCGATGGACAAAAATATGATCTTTCTTGTCATAACTTTTCTTTAGTAGGTGGAAGGTCCTCCGGATTGAGACAGAGACAGTTCAAGTAACCAGAGCTGTTTGGCCCCGTGTGTCACGACCTTTTGTCCTTTTTCGATCCCTTTTTTTATGGCGGCTATTCCTTGACTGACAAAGGCGACTTCAACCGGTTTGCGTAGATACCTGCCATGACCTAAAAAAAGATAGGAAAAGCAGCCACTGGCGGTGTATAAAACTGCGGATTCAGGAACAGTTACCCAAGTTGCAACCAGCCCCAAGGAAGTTTCGAAGTTTATCCAATCGCCCGCTTGAAGACTCTGTTTAGGATCAGCGATCTGTAAAATAAGTTCAGCTTTCCCAATGACTGGAATGAGCTCTTTGTCTATAAAAAAAATCTTTCCCTCATAGGTAGCCTCTGAGTTTCCCTGTTTGGACTTAACAAGCACGCGTTGGCCAACGTTAAGTTTTTCAGAATCTTTAGCATCAATAAAAGAAGTAGAATAGGCAAAACCTTCTTTCTGACCACTCTGCTCGGAAGTTTTTTCCCATGAGGCTCTGTAAACTTGACTTTCTCCAAAGTAGAGGGGAGCAATTTCTTTTTCGACCGCTGCCTCTATTTGAATTCCCATTTCTTTTTCTGTGATTTCACCAAGGAAAAGTCCTTTACCAGGAATGAATTGCGGTGGAGAGGAGGGGTCCAGTCGGGGCAGCGATTCTTCAAAAACAATTTCTGGAGCTGAAGTTCCAGTGGAGTTCTCCGTAACTTGTCCATAAAGGGAAGGATAAAAAAGAAAGTCAACCAAGCCATGAGAACAAAAGAGAAAATAAAAAAAGAGGTAAATCCTGGAAACTTTATTAGGAAGGGGCACAATAAATAACAGAAGTGCATTGCAGTCAGTAGTATTTATCTTTTTAATGTTATTTTGACCATTCTCCACCAGTAAGGGTTTGTAGGTCATAGAAAGCAACCGCTGCATCGATCTGTGCGGTTCTTAAAGTAAGCGCACTGAAGATATATTGTCTTTGCATTTCCAGGAATGTTTGCACAGGCAGTGCTCCGACCCGGTACTGTCTTTCGGCAAGATGGACGGCCGAACGAAGTTCTTCCAAAAGGGATAGTGGCTGTTTAGCTAATAAGCTTGTTGCTTGTTTATATACTTCTAATCTGGAGTTGATCGCACTTTGAACCATTCTCCAAGTTGAAGCGAGCATGGAAATCGCCTGCTCTTTTCTTGCTTCAGAGGTAAGAATATTTCCACGGTTCTGATTCCAAAGAGGAACACCACTAGTAAAAATCACTCCTGGACCAATATTGTTGTTTGTCCCTTTTTCCTGAATGAAATAAGGACCAAGACCAAAATCTGGCATATTCGCCAGCTTTGCCGAATCGATTACTTTCCCAGCTCGTTCGATTTCCACCACTCGCATTTTGATGAAATTGTTTTGTTTGCTTGCCAAATCAAGAAGCTTTTTTAGATCAGGAACAGTAGGCCATTGGACAGGTGGTAAAATATTTTGAGGAAGAGGATGCTCTGGAGGATAGCCAAGAATAGCATTAAGTTGAGCAAACACTGTTTTTTTTAATTGTTCCTGCTCACTGTACATTCTCTGAAAATCAACTAAACTTCCCTGGATTATCCTTAGATCTAGCAGCCCCTGGATCCCGATTTTTGGGCGCTTTGCTAAAAAATCGATTAGTTCTTTGCTTTGGTTGACAATTTCTTGTGTTGCTTTGGCATTCACTTCGGCGACAGCCAGCTGATAAGCCAGGCTTGCCACTTGCGCTCTTAAGCTTAACTTAAATTGATTTAACCAAAGCCTTGCTAATTCTCCATCTTTGTCTGAAATGGCTTTAAGAATGTCCATTTTACCAGGGAAGAAAAAGGGCTGAACGATTTCGTATTCCTGGTAAAAACCTGTTGCCCCGCCTGCTTTTTCTCCCTGGCCTGGGGAGCTAAACCATGGGCCTGCATAACCAACAATTTCTGGATAGGGTAAAATTTTTGCTTGGATCGATTGCCCTTTAGCTGCTTCGATCCCTGCTTCATAATAAAGTATTTCTGGATTCCTCCGGTAGGCTTCTTCTATGAGATTCTGAATCGTAATGGAAAAGTTAAACTTATCCGATTGACCTTTCAAAGAAGGAGGAAGACAAAAAAAACAGAGACAGAAGACCAGGAGTTCAAGAAGGAAAAAAGGGTAAGAAGGCTTAATTTTGGGTTGTGTTTTCATTTTAAAATATAGTTTGGCTAGGTTCTATTCCGGCAATGTTCTCTAATTCGTAAAAAGCTGAGAGCAGATTGATTTCAGTACTTCTGATTGATAAAGAAACTGCTTGGTATTGTTTTTGGACGGCAAGGAACCGGTTAATATCAATCGATCCCACTCGATACTGTCTTTCTGCAATAGATGCCGCCTGTTTCAGCTTTTCTAAAATTTTTTCCGAAGGCAATGACAGGAGCTGTTCTCGAGCTTTTTCATAAACAGCAAAGCGAGAGCCAAGCAAAGAATCAATCATTTGAACGGTAGCATTGTATATAGAATGAGCCTGGGATACTTTTGCTTGCGCACTGACAATGTTTCCTTTGTTCGTAGTCCATGCGAATCCGGCTTGACCTGGAACATTCGAACCGCTGAAAGGAATCCCTACAGTAAAAGTAATTCCACCTCCCTGATCGGTATTGATTCCTTTGTTGTATTCCCAGAAAGGACCAGCAGTGAAGTCTGGATAGGCATTTAGCCTAGCTAAATAGAGCTCTTTTTCAGCCCTGTGTATTAAAAGATCATTGATAAGAATTGTGGGGTTATGAGTTAATGCCGAACGTCGTAGAGATTCCAGACTTAATTTAGGGAAAGTTCTCTCAGGAAGGATATTCGAAGGTAAGGGGCTTAAGGGAGATTGATTTAAAAGAGCGTTGAGTTGAGATTTGAGAGTGGTCAGGTTTTGTTGCTGATCCCTTTGGCTCTGGAGAAAACTAATTAAACTTCCCTGAAGAATTCTTAATTCAATAAGGCCTTGTATACCAATCTTCGGTCTTTGTGACAAAAAAGCAATCAACGCCGATAGCCTTTCAATGATTTCGTCTGTTACTCGAAGATTTTCGTTGGTAAGCCCTATGCTGTAAACAAGGGAGTAGACTTTGAAGGCCAAAAATAGTTTGTATCTCAAAAAAACAAGCTCGGCAATTTCCCGGTCTAGAAGAGCTATTTCTTTATGAGATTTCAGCTTTCCAGGAAATGGAAGGGGTTGGTAAAGTTGGTATAACTGATAGCCATAGGGAATGAAAGCCGAAGGAGCATTAATAGAGCCACTGCTATTCCATGGCCCAATATATCCGATGAATTGAGGGAAAGGAAATAATCTAGCCTGAATTTGTTGACCTTTTGCCGCTTCGATTTCCATATAAAAATAATGGACAGTGGGATCGACTGTAAGGGCTTGATCAACCAGCTTTTTTAAAAGTCTTTCTTTATTCTCTCCTCCATATAAGCAATTAAAGGCGATAAAATAGACCATCCAGGTACTGAGCAGTTGTATGCCATAACCTATTTTCATGACTATTGTGTGGAAGCTCATGGTTACTATTCCGAAAATAAAACCGGCTTTTTTAACTGTCTTTTTTAGAGAAAACATGGATCGATAAAGTAAAGAAAGAATAATCGTTTCAATGAAAAAAAATTAATTTTTCTTTTTTGTTAATTTCGACTCATAATAAATGATGAAAGTCGTCTTTCTTCGTCATGGTGAAAGTCTATGGAATAAAGAGAATAGGTTTACGGGCTGGACAGACATTGATTTATCTGCCCATGGAATAGAAGAAGCAGAAAACGCCGCTAGGTTGCTCAAAGAAGAACATTTTGTCTTTGATATTGCCTATACATCCCTTTTAAAACGAGCAATCCGAACGCTTTGGATTGTCCTGGATAAAATGGACTTGATGTGGATTCCTGTGGAGAAAAGTTGGCGGCTTAATGAAAGGCATTATGGAGCACTTCAAGGACTCAATAAATCTGAAATGGCAAAAAAATATGGTGAAGAGCAAGTGCTCTTATGGCGCAGAAGTTATGACATTAGGCCACCGGCATTAGATTCGAACGATCCAAGACATCCTAAGTTTGATCCTCGCTATAGATCCCTGCCTCCTGAAAGCATCCCCTCAGCTGAAAGTCTAAAAGACACATTGGAGAGAACTGTGCCTTACTGGACAGGGAAGATTCTTCCCGAAGTTCTCTCCGGAAAAAAGGTGTTGATTGCCGCCCATGGGAACAGTATTCGTGCCTTAATAAAGTATATCGAGAGCATCAGTGACAAAGAGATCGTTGGATTGAATATCCCAACTGGTTTTCCCTTGGTTTATGAACTCGATGAGAAGGGGAGAAAAATTGCTTCTTATTATCTTGGAGATATTCAGGAGATCAAGAAAGCCGAACGAATGGTCGCCAGCCAAGGCAAAGCAAGCAGCTAAAAAACAGCTAGTTTTTTTTCTCTGATTCATTGCCACAACCTGTTGGAAGAAGAAGGGAAAACTGGTTGTGTCCTTTTTCATCAATCAAGTAGGTAATCTCTCCTTTATGGGCGAGAACAATTTCCCTACACAAATTAAGACCTAGTCCATGTCCAGAAATTCCACGTTCAGTAGCGTTTTTTCCTCTGTAAAACCGTTCGAAAATTTTTTTTCTTTCTTCTTCAGGCACTACAGGCCCACTGTTACTTATCTGAAGAAGGCATCGGTCAGTACTTTTAAGTTGCAAGCTCACCCCTATGTATCCCCCTGAAATATTGTACTGAATGGCATTGTCAAAGATGTTCCATAAGAGTCGGCGTATGAGGTCTTCGTCGGCAATCATGGGAATTGACTGAGGGAGTTGCTTTTCAATAGTGATTCCTTTGGAGGCAGCAAGAATCGCGGTGTCTTCTAAAATTTCATTGAGGATTTGGGCTATGTCGATACGAGTCGGTTTTATAAAAGAATTGTCTCTATCCAAGTTAGATAAAAAAAGAAGTGTTTGCGTAATGGAGCTTAAAGACTGGACCTGTTCGTATAAGTTCAGAAACGTTTTTTCAGTTTGATTATCTATATCCGTTCTTTGGAGTGCTGATTCCAACTCGTTTTTTAAAATGGTTAGGGGTGTTTTTAATTCGTGGGAGGCATCAGCGGTCAGCCTAATTTCTCTTTGAAAAGCCTCTTCCAGTCTTCCAAGCATTTCATTGAGGATCGTAACAAGCCTTTTAAGATCCGGATCTAGGGCTGGAATGGAAAGTCTTTGATGCAAAGCCGAAGCTCTGATCTGTTCGAGGGTAGAGGTCATTTGACGGATAGGTAGCAAAGCCTTTCTAGAGATCCACCATCCTCCAAAGGTGGAAAGAATCAAAGCGAAGGGGGCAGATAGGAGATAGGCGTAGGAAGCTTCAGTGAGGATTTCATAGATCGAAAGCATCTTTTTCCCAAGAGCAAGCTTATAACCGTTCTTTTCAGTAAAAAATACGCGATAGAGGCCATCTCCAAGTTGTGCATAAAAAAAACTGTTGATTGCGTGGTCTTCAAAGAGGTTTTTACCAGCTAAGACTGGTGATTTGTAGACCAATGCTGGATCAGAATAAGACAGTTCGAGAATTGAGCTTTCTTCGAAGGGATTAATATTCAAAGAAAAAGAGTCTTTGGAAGAAAAGAAGGAGACAGGCTTTTCAGTTAAAAGACTAACCAATTCAATCGAATCGGTTTTTAGCTCTTGGTCTGTACTTTCAATCAACTCTCTATAGAGGGCCAAGCCAGCGACAATTCCAGATGAAAGAAGAGAGGCTCCAACTAAAAAAGCGGTCCAAAGGGCTATCTTCCAGCCTAGAGGAAGGTTTTTCATAGCAACAATAGAAATGGCCTCAGCGGGTTTTCTTAGACGGCTTCTATTTTGTATCCAACACCCCGAACGGTTTGTATCAATTTTTGGTCTTCAAGTTCGTCAATCTTTTTGCGCAGCTTTTGGATATAGACATCCACAAGGTTTGTTCCAGGATCAAAATGATAATTCCAAACATGTTCACAAATTTGAGTCCTCGTGAAAACTCTTCCTGGCGTTCTCATTAGTAGCTCAAGAAGAGAAAATTCCTTTGCCGTTAAATCGATTTTCTTTTGGCCGCGGAACACCTCTCTTGTTACCAAATTCAGCGTCAAATTCCCTACTTTATAAACAGAGAGACCGACACCTGCCGTTCTTCGGATTAACGCCCTTAAACGAGCTACTAGCTCATCCATAGAAAAAGGTTTTGGAAGATAGTCGTCAGCACCACTGTTCAACCCTTCTATTTTGTCTCTTGTTTGGCTTCTTGCACTCAATAAAAGAATAGGAAGATGAACCCCTTTTTCCCTAACAGCCTTAAGGACACTGATCCCATCTGGTCCTGGAAGCATAATGTCTAAGATCGCTGCATCATAAGGGGTCGTGAGCAATTGAACTAGGGCCTCGTCCCCTCGGTTGCAAGTATCAACAACAAAACCCTCTGCTTCCAATCCCTTGGCAATGAATCGGCAAATTTTTCCTTCATCTTCGACGACAAGAATACGCATGCCACCAGTTCTTTCTCAAAGATAGGATTAAAAGCTGTCTTTGGAAAGAGTCAATGCTCAAAAGAAAAAATTCCTGTTGATAATGCATCTATTTTTGTGACGCTCCCACATCTCTCCAATCCCCTAAAGCGGATGGATTTCTATTCCCATTTCACAAGCCGTGGGCTCTTTCCATAGTAGGGAACCTGCGCCCGTGCTAATATCGTGCTTGATGCTTGAAATTGAGGCAAGAAAACACTAGCCCATATCCAGATTACTATTATGCTGGAGACTTACAGGAAGAAGGTAATGCCTTTGGGCAACAACCCTACCTAACCATGGGCGATAGGGGGCATGTTACTCGGACCCACACTGTCTCTGTAACCCTCCAATTCAAGGGGCTTTGCATCGAGAGTCCAGCCCTTTAGGCTTCTGATAAGGGCCGCATGCCGCATACCCTCTTTAGCTGCCAGCTTCCTCCTTAAGCGAAGTACACGGTACGGCCTTTACTCAACTTCTGTTGCAGCACATTGATGTTCTTGCCCTATTCCCACTGGCTCATGCACTCTGGGGATGAACGACATGGCTTCTCCGCACCCTCCTTAGAGTTGTTGGGAAAAAGCGACTGTATGCCGTCTTTTTTACAAAACCCGATGATTTGGCTTATCCCCTTGTGGGGCAAGTCTCGCAAGCGAGGCTTCTGAGGCACTACTTTATAATGCAAGCTAAACCATCAAGCTTTCTTAAGTTCTTGTAAGCACTCATCCAGATTATCCAAAAGATTGCCAATGGTTTTAGGGGTCTCATCTCCCATATGAGCAATCCTAAATGTCTGTCCTTTTATTTTCCCATAGCCTCCATCAATTACCATGCTAAAACGATTTTTAAGAAGTTGAATCCATTGAGGAATATCAATCCCTAGATTGTTTTTGATACAACTCAAAGAGATCGATTCATATCCAGTTTGTGGGAAAAGCTCAAAGCCTCTTTCCTTGGCCCATTGTCTTGTCATTAAAGCCATGGTGAGGTGTCTTTGATATCTGTTTTCAAGTCCTTCTTCGAAGATTTCTGCTATTTTACTTTTCAATGCATAAAAGAGACTGATCGAAGGGGTGCTGGGAGTCATAGAATTTTCATGATTCTTCTGAAACTCAAGGAAATCAAAGTAATATCCTCTTGCTGGTGTTTTTTCTGCTTTAGCCATTGCTCTTTGCGATACGACAAAGAGAGCACCGCCGGGAGGCAAAGCCAATGCTTTTTGAGTTCCCGTTAGCATGACATCTATTCCAAGATCATCAAAAGGAATTTTAAGAACACTGAAGGAAGAGACACAGTCTACGATGAAAGAAACGTCTGGGAACTCTTTCATGACGGCAGCAATTTCAAAAAGAGGATTCATCATTCCTGTGGAAGTTTCATTATGAATGAAAGTTACTGCATCATATGCGTTCGAATTTAAACGGTTTTTTAAATCATTAGGATCAATTGGCTTTCCCCATGGATATTGGAGTTTATCAGCTTCTTTACCGCAGCGGATTGCTACATCAAACCATTTATCAGAGAAAGCTCCATTCATACAGCAAAGCACTTTTTTCTGTACAAGATTCCGTATGGCAGCTTCCATGACTCCCCAAGCTGAACTTGTACTGAAAAACACAGGTCTTTGCGTATAGAATAGTTTCTGAAGTCCAGTCTGGACTTCACGGTAAAGAGCTTGGAAATCCTTGCTTCTGTGTCCGATCATTGGACTTGCAAAAGCTTCGAAAGTCTTTTTAGATACTTCAGTAGGACCAGGTATAAAAAGTTTTATGTGGTTCGACATTCCGTCAAAATATCTTTCTTATGAAAAAAAAGCAAATGATAGTTGTTGTTTTTGAAATCTTGCTTTTGTTGACGTATGGATTGTCCCTTGCTAATAGCCAACATAAGGCTCAGCAAACTAGTAAACCTCCCATATCTCTTGAAGAAATCGTCAGCCGCGCCATTTCTCAAAACGAGCTTATGACCAAAGCTATGCTTGGGTTGGAATATCAAGAAAAAATTGAACTTCAAAAATTAGACGCTTTTGGAAAGCCTGTGAAGACAGACCGTCTTGAATTTCTAGTCAAACCAGGAGAAGGTTTTCTTTTGTCAGCTGATCCAAATAGCGGAACTTTGTCTTTCCGAAAGATGAGCACCAAAGACATTCAAAAAGCTCAGACGGCTAATTTAGTCTCAGATTATCTTTCGCTTCGGAACCTTGTTCCCCGATTTAAATTACGCTATGAAGGAATGAACCAATGGCATGGGCTGGCTTCATATATTATTGGTTTTGATCCAAAACCGAACCAACCTTATCAATCTAAAATAGAAAAGCTGATCAACTCTGTTCAAGGTAAAATATGGATTAGTCAAGATGATTTTTCGGTCCTGTATGTAGAAGGCAGGCTACCCAAACCGGTGGCTATGGCATGGTTTATTGCGGTTGTCGATAAGCTTGATATCCACTATCACGCCAATGCTGAAAAGGGTCTTTTTGGATATATGCCCTCTCTTTTCGATCTAGAATACCGACTCAAATATATATTTGGACAAACCCATGCCAGACAGATTATTTCAATGAAAGACTTTAAATTGCCTCAGCAGATTGGCAGCAACTAACAACAAATAACCAAGAACAAAGAGAAACTATGAGCAAGCTGTTTGAGCCTTTTTGCATCCGTTCCGTCCGTTTTAAAAATAGGATTTTTCTTTCTCCAATGTGTATGTATTCGGCCGAAGAAGGATTTGTAAATGAGTGGCATCTTGTCCATCTAGGTTCAAGAGCTGTAGGAGGAGTGAGTTTAGTGATGGTTGAAGCGACAGCCGTCAGTCCAGAAGGAAGGATTACCCCTTTTGATTCAGGTATTTGGTCTGATAGGCATATCGAGCCTTTTATTCCAATCGTCAATTTTATTTCCAAACAAGGCGCGGTTGCTGGGATACAGATTGCTCATGCAGGCAGAAAGGCTTCCACTGATAAGCCATGGTTTGGAGGGGCTCCAGTTCCTCCTGAAAGAAACGGCTGGATTCCTATAGCCCCAAGCCCTATCCCTTTTGATGCGCTTTCTCCTACCCCCATGGAGATGACGCATAAGGATATCCATAGGGTGGAAGAGGATTTTGCCCGAGCGACACAACGGGCAAGAAAAGCTGGATTCCAAGTTTTGGAAATCCATATGGCTCATGGCTACTTGCTTCATGAATTTCTCTCCCCACTGTCTAATAAGCGGACTGATGAATTTGGAGGAAGTCTAGAAAACAGGATGAGATTTCCTCTTATTGTTGCGAAGGCTGTCCGATCCCTATGGCCTCAAGAACTCCCTGTTTTTGTTCGCATTTCGGCATCTGATTGGCATAAAGAAGGCTGGGATCTAGAGCAGTCAATTTCCTTTTGTCATCGGCTTAAAGAGATTGGAATTGATCTGATCGATTGTTCTAGTGGAGGGCTTATTAATGTCCCTATACCGGTTGCTCCTAACTATCAAGTCCCATTCTCTGCATCGATTCGTAAGCAGGTAGGCATTATGACAGGTGCGGTAGGAATGATCACCGATCCCTGGCAGGCTGAAGGGATTCTTTCTGAAAATAAAGCCGATTGCGTTTTTTTAGCTAGGGAGCTACTCAGAGAGCCTTACTGGGTTTTGAAGGCTGCTAATGCCCTGGGAGTCAAAGTTTCATGGCCCTCCCAGTATTTGCGAGCCAAACCATCGTAATTTTCTTTTTAGAAAAAAGAAATTTTATTTGTAATTGCATATATAGAACCGAGATAATCATAGAGCATGAAAATGAGTCCTAAAGATATTAAAATTGCTCCTTCTATTTTGTCTGCTGATTTTTCTCGGTTAGAAGCTCATGCGAAAGAAGCATTAGATGCTGGAGCCGATTGGCTCCATATTGATGTAATGGATGGTCATTTTGTTCCAAACATTACAATTGGTCCTTTGATTGTTGAAGCTCTTAGAAATTTAAAAAAAGCGACAGGCACAACGTTGGATGTGCATTTGATGATTGAAAATCCTGATCGCTATATTCCTGATTTTGTCAAAGCGGGCGCTGATATTATAACTGTTCATGTAGAAACTTGTCCTCATTTACATCGGACAGTTCAGTTAATCCATGACTTAGGAGTTAGAGCAGGAGTTACATTGAATCCAGCAACTCCCTTGGTGAGCCTTGAAGAAATTATTTGGTATGCTGATTTGATTCTGATCATGTCGGTAAATCCTGGATTTGGTGGACAGGAGTATATTCCAACTAGTACAAGGAAAGTGGAACGACTCAGGCAGATGCTTGATGCGATAAAATCTAAAGCCTGGCTTGAAATTGATGGAGGGGTTAAACCTGCCAATGCTACTGAAATTGTAAGAGCGGGAGCTGATGTGTTGGTTGCTGGTTCTGCTGTTTTTAAAGGAAATGTCAAAGAAAATATTTTACAACTAAGGGAAAGTATTGAAAAGGCTTTCCCTTGAGATTCGTTTACAGTGGATGTAACTAGAAGAGAGACGGAATACAAAAGAAAGGATGCATCCTGATGAACATTGAAGGTGATCAGGTATTGGAAGAAATTTGTAGCTATGCTCTACATAGCAAAGATTTTAGTGTCAGTGCTATTGAAAATGCCTATCTTTGCTTTTGGGATGCTCTAGCTTGTTTGTTGCATGGGGTTAAATCTGAGGAATGTCGCTGGAGAATGACCCCACTTTTTGATTCCCCTGGAAGCTGTGTCATTCCAGGGACTTTGCTTAAGGCTGATCCCCTCAATGCTTCCTATGCTATTAGCTGCGCAGTCCGTTGGCTTGATTATAATGATGCTTGGTTGGCTCAAGAATGGGGGCATCCTTCCGATAATTTGGGTGGAATTTTAGCATGCACCCAGTACATGGAGAGGACTACAGGGGAAAAGATAAGTGGGTTGAAAATACTGGAATGGATGATCAAAGCTCACGAAATCCAAGGGATCCTTTCCCTAAAAAACTCTTTGAATCGTTTTGGCTTAGACCATGTTGTCTTTGTTCGCGTGGCTTCGGCAGCCATCGCAACATCCATCCTTGGGGGAGGAGAAAAAGAAGTAATGAGTGCATTAAGCAACAGTTTTGTGGATGGAGCTCCCTTAAGAATTTATCGACATGCACCGGCTACTGGATGGAGAAAGTCTTGGGCAGCAGCAGATGCTGTCCGAAGAGCGGTATGGTTAGCGTTTATGGCAATCAAAGGGGAAATGGCTTATCCCAATGTGCTGTCTCTTCCTCAATGGGGATTTTCAGATGCTCTGCTAAGAGGAGCACCCATCGTTATGGATAGACCGCTTTCGCAGTTTGTCATGGAAAATGTTCTTTTCAAACCTTTTCCAGCAGAATATCATTCCCAGAGTGCAATAGAAGCAGCTTTGGAACTTAGAGAAGAAGTTCTTCCTAAACTTGAAAAAATACGTCGGATTGAGATTCATACACAGTTGCCGGCGATCAGAATTATTCATAAGCAGGGTCCTCTTCACAATCCAGCTGATCGTGATCACTGTTTGGAATACATTGTAGCCATCGCGCTGTTGTACGGCAAAGTGACGCAAGATCTATACGAAGATGAGGTGGCAAGAGATCCGCGGATTGATGCGCTAAGAAAAAAAATGGTAACTATTGAGGATAAGGCCTATACCTCCGATTATTATGATCCAGAAAAGATGGCTGTTCCTAATGCAATACAAGTGTTTTTTGAAGATGGCACTGCAACGATAAAAAAAGAGATTCTTTATCCCCTTGGCCATCCTAAAAGGAGAAATGAATTTCAAAAGGTATTGTTGCAGAAGATAGAAAATTCTTTGGATCATCTTTTTTCGGAAGAAAGAAAAAAACAAATTCTTGATCTTTATCTTAGTAAAGAAAAGTTTTTTAGCAAAAGTTCATCTGAACTGGCTTCTTTATTTGTTCCTGATATCTAGATCCTGTTCTTATAAGAGGCATAAATATAAATCAATTCAATGGACAGTTGTTTCTTCCGATCATGGACACCATGGTCAGTATGCATTTAGGTAAGGTTACTCAACATGGATTTTAGGATTGGAATTTTGGGGCTATTGCTTATTTTGGTTTGGCTTTAAGCTAGTGCAAGATTGGTTATTGCTCATAAAGACCGATTGGTTTCTCTTTTTATTGCTTGCCTAGGAATCCAAAGTGATTCATTCGGTTAGCTCTTAAATCATTGACTTTGAAGAAGAATAGAAAAGGAGTGTTAGCGTACATCAATAAAAGCGTCTTCTTATGACCTGTTAACCAACAAAGACCAAGACCATCCTCTATGTGCTCCAAATAAAATATCTCTTTAAATCTTGTTTTTAAGGAATATATTTTCCAATATTTTCTCTCATAAGGAACATTATGAACTGGACTATAGATCCTACATTTTATCCCTCTGCAAGGTTGGCAATGGATGCTCCACCAGAAAAACTTGCTTATGTAGTTGCTTTTAATCCTAAAGCTCTATCTTCAGATCATTCGACTAAAGAAAGAGGAGATGTGTTGGCTGTGATCGATGTGGATCCAGATTCTAAAAGTTACTCTCAAATTCTTAGCTTGTTGGAAATGCCTTACAGCGGTGATGAATTGCATCATTATGGTTGGAATGCTTGTAGCAGTGCCCTTTGTCCAAATGCTCTCTATCCGCAGCTTGAGAGAAGGTATCTTATAGTACCTGGATTAAGATCTTCCCGCATTTATATCATCGATACAAAACCTGACCCAAAGTTCCCATCGATTTCCAAGATTATAGAGCCAGAAACATTAATGAAGAGGACTGGATATTCCCGACCTCACACTGTCCATTGTGGGCCTGATGGGATTTACATTAGTGCTTTAGGCAACAATAAAGGAGAGGGGCCTGGAGGAATTTTTGTTATGGATCATTTTTCTTTTGAGCCTTTAGGCATGTGGGAAATAGACAGAGGGCCTCAATATTATGCTTATGATTTTTGGTGGCATATCAACCAGGATATTCTCTTGAGTAGTGAATGGGGCACTCCACCAATGATAGAAAATGGGGTTGTGGGCAGCCTTCTAATGGATGGTCAATATGGTCACAGCCTTCATGTTTGGGATTTGAGAAAAAGAAAGCATTTAAAAGCTTTAGATTTAGGAAATGAATACCAAATGGCTTTGGAAGTAAGACCTGCACATGATCCTAGAAAGCTCTATGGATTTTTGGGAGTAGTAATTTCTAGGAAAGATCTATCCGCTTCCGTGTGGTTATGGTTTAAAGAAAAAAACGATTGGCAGATTAAAAAAGTAATCGAAATTCCAGCTTTAAAAGCCAACCCTGAAGCGCTCCCCTCTCTCTTACAACCCTTTGGTATGGTACCTCCTTTGGTGACAGACATCGATCTTTCTCTAGATGATAAATATCTTTATGTTTCCTGCTGGGGAACTGGGGAACTGCATAAGTATGATGTCAGCGATCCTTTTCATCCTGTTCTTGAAGGGTGTATTAAAATTGGAGGGATTGTTGCCAGAACACCGCATCCAAAAGCACCGCAAAAGCCACTTCTTGGTGGTCCTCAAATGGTAGAAATCAGTCGAGATGGTAAAAGAATTTATCTGACTAATTCTCTTTACTGGGCTTGGGATGAACAGTTTTATCCAGCGGGAATAGAAGGTTGGTTAGTAAAGATTAAGGCGGAAAGCTTTGAGTTAGAAAAGGATTTCTTTGTGGAATTCCCTGGATTTAGGCCTCATCAAGTCCGGCTGCAAGGTGGTGATTCTTCGACAGATTCTTTTTGTTTTCCATGAGCATTGAAAGCCTAGGCTATTATCTTGGGATAGGTATTTTTCACGGACTAAATCCAGCGATGGGTTGGCTTTTTGCGGTTGCTCTTGCCCTACAGCATAATAGTTTCCGATGGATCATTCGTTCAACTGTAGCCTTGTTAACAGGTCATTTTTTGTCGGTAGGCTCCTATTTTGCCTTCTTCTTGCTTTTGGGCAAATGGGCTTCTTTGCAATGGATTAAATGGATGGCCGTTGTAGCTCTTTTCAGTTTTGCCTTTTATTGGCTCGTTCGTTCAAGGCACCCTAAATGGGTTGGGATGAATGTTGGTGTAGCCGATCTGATCTATTGGTCTTTCCTGATGGCTTCCGCGCATGGGGCTGGTTTGATGCTTCTTGTTGGTTCATCTCTCTGCAGTCGATCCTTTGCTTTTTGGATACAGCCGACGGGAATTACTGCACAACTTTTTATTCCTCCGATGATCCATACCCTTGGGTATTTTCTAGCGGTGATTAGCATTGCCACTATTGTTTATATGAGTGATCTTTTGAAAATGCTTTATAGAAAATGGATTAATTTTGATCTGCTCTGGTCGGCTGCTCTGTTTGCCGCAGGTACCTGGATTGCTTTAAACTAGGAGTATAAATAAAACCAGCAGTTTGGATTTGTTGATTCTCTGAAGAGGTAGGATAAAAATAATCGAGTCTAAAGGCTTCGTTCTAAATACTTGTTAACCAACTATCCGTTGTAAAAAGGAAAACTTAGGCTTATAGCTATTGGAATTTGCTCTAGGTGCTAGGATAGCTACTGTTCCTAGCGCAGAAAACAAGTTCCTCTGCCAGCAGCATTGCGGATTGCTTACATCCAATGAAATTGCGGAACCATTTCTTTGTATTGACTAAAATTGCACCGTCATCCAGAATACTATCAAGACAATCCCAGAGACTGTTTCGAAGAAAATCAAAACAAAAAAGAAGACATGCTTGTTTAGGCGTAAGTAAGCTGAAGCATGTTTTTAGGCAGCGTCTTCCTTGCTTACGATCTTAAAAGTTTGAGCAGCCACAAAACCGCCTAGGAAATCAGCAATCAGATATAACCAGAGGTTTTTGATTGCCACAAGGCCCAGAGAACAAATACTCAGGGCTACTGCAGGATTGAATACCCCTCCCGAAATGTCTCCCACAGCAAAAGCACCAACCATCACGGTCATCCCGATGGCGAGTCCATAAAAGGAATTTCCGGCCGTTCCCTTTGCTGTAGCAACATTGAGAACTACGAATACTAGGGCAAAACTAAAAAGGAATTCTGCTGCAAATGCCGGAAGCAAATCAATAGACAGTGGCGTGGATGGAGGCTTTCTAAAAAGCCTAACAAGCTGTGCAGCGGCTAAAGCTCCAAGAAACTGTGAAAACATATAGGGGAGGACATCTTTTGAATGGCATCGGCCACGTAACCATACGCCAAGAGTAACTGCTGGATTGAAATGGCCTCCAGAAATATGTCCTCCTGAAAAAATCATAACCATTAAAGCCGAACCGATTGCTAAGGGTGGGATTCCACCGCTGCCTAAGACAGTGCACCCAATAGTTAGAACAAGAAAAAAGGTTCCTATAAATTCAACGATGTACTTATTCATGATTTGGAAAAAAGAACGATCCGAAAGTTTTGCTAAGAAATGGAAATTATACAAGGCTTTAGTGTTCCACACACAAAAAAAAATAATTCATCTATTTAAAAACGACTAGGAATGTGGATTTCTTTAAGAAGTAATCTTTCACCCTTATTATTTAGTACAGTGCTTATTCCATAAAAATAGCCGCTACAACCACTAGGGGTTATTTCTACTAACACATAACCGCGATGCTCGGTATCGTTAAAAAGAATATGAGGGTTCTCTTTAAGAATTTTCTCTTTGCCTTCGATTTTGCCGGCCGGGGAAGAAATTCCTGCGGTTCCAATTTCGCAGGCTATTTCCTCTCCATCAAGTAGTAGTTTGCCAAAAGAGAACACATGACTATCCCCACTTAGTACAACAACATTACGGATCTGATTGTCCCGTATTGTCTTTAAAATCTCTTTCCGTTCCCATGCGAATCCATCCCATTGATCTAAGTTTATGGGCTTGCCTTCTAGTTTGATATCCATCATCATATCTCCACTAGCAATAAATTTCCATTGAGCATGGCTTAATTTCAAAGATTCAAGGAGCCAATTTCTTTGTTCGGATCCAAGCATCGATCTGCCAGGTGCCGATGCCTGCATCGTCGCTTCAACGGGGGCATGGACGGCAGGATGCCACACGTCTTCTTCTCGATATTGTCTGCCATCTGTAAGAAAACACTCTAGAAGATTACCGATTTTAAAAGACCGGTAAAGTTTCCATTCTTTTTGTTGTCGAATAGGTAAATATTCAAAAAAAGCTTGATAAGCTGCTTTCATCCGTTCGGGGTTATAGAATGATAGAGCTCTTCCAGCATAATCATTTTGCACCTCATGGTCGTCCCATATGACAACTAGAGGAAAATTTCTTAAGGCTTCCTGAAGATCAGGATCAGTCCGATAAAGCCTGTGTTTTGCTCGGTAGGTGGCAAGATCAACAGCTATACCTACTGGATCTGGCCTAGCGCAAACCGTTCCATACACCGGAAATTCATAGATCCAATCACCCAGATGAATAATAAAATCAGGATTGTCTTGTAGCATGTACTTATAGGCTGTATAAAATCCCGCTCCGAAATGCTGACAGCTGGCAATAGCTATTCGTATCTTTTCAGCTTTTAGCGGCAATGTTTTTGTTCTTCCTATCGGACTAAAATGCCCATTCCAAGACCAACGGTAATAATAGATCTTTGCAGGTTCGAGGCCTTGCACCTCTTTTTTTAAGGTATAATCGATTTCAGGAGAAGTTGAAACAATACCACTGGTTACAGGTTTTTTAAATTCAGGATCCAGTGCGACTTCATACTGAACATCAATTCTAGGAATCGAACTTTCAATTCGGCTCCAAAGGATAACAGAGTTTGTGGTGGGATCACCACTGGCAACACCATAGGGGAAAAAATTGCCTTCGGTTTTTTCTCCAAATAGAGAAAGAGAAACACAATTAAAAAGACAAAATAGAAAGACTTTATAAAACATCGACCTCATAGAAAGAAAAGAAAAAGAGCAATATGATTTTTCTTTTCTTTCTAAAGGTCAGTCGTTAAAAACACACAATCTATTTGATGGTTCTTTTCCCAGTTAAGCCTTTTTCCATTTCTCCCCCTACATCTTTGAATGACTTTTCCACATCATGGCCAAATTTTTTTGTATCTTTCTTTATTTTTTTCTTCGTTTTCTTTCCTGTTGTGGCTTTGTGATGATGCTTTTTCCCTTCCTTAGATTGATTTTGGCTGGTGGTTTTTTCTTCCTTTGTAATTCCCTGTGAGTTGGTCTGGGTTTGAGTGCTTGGTTGAGTGCTTTGTGCTTTTCCACTAATGATTGATACTCCAAAGAAAAGGCTTAATGTAAGGATAAAAACCGTCTTGAAATGTTTCATTTGTATTCTCGAAGTTTAAACCCTTTTTTAGGCTTTAGTATTATAATATCTTATAAAACCTTATAAGTAAAGCATATAATAGAGAAGGAGCCTTTTTCTAATTTTTCTCTTCTTTATTCTCCTCTATTTTAGTTTTATTTTTTGCAATAAGATTGCGCACTCCAAGACCAATTAGTCGAACGGCTCGATCCTTTTGTAAGTTTGCTTTTAGCAGTAAACTGCCACAGGAAGCAATTTCGAGTGGACTCTGTGTTGGAGAGGTCAAAGTGAGCTGGCGTAAAAGGGTAGAGAAATCAGAGTATCTCAACTTAATAAAGACGGTTTTTGCGATAAGTCCTTGTCTTTTGAGATCTTCGGCCAATGTTTGACTCATGCTGTAAAGCTCTTTTATAAGTAGGTCCAGATTTTTCGTATCCTTATTGAAGGTTACTTCCCGACTCATAGACCGAGGTTTGCTTTCCAGCTCTAAAGGACTAAGATCTATACCCAAAGAGGCCAGGTGAAAATATCGGCCTCGTTTCCCGAACCTTTCTATTAGTTGTTGTTCTGGTATCTTTGCTAGATCATCAATAGTGATTACTCCCATGGTCTGCAATTTTTTAACAGTTGCAGGACCAACTTCTGGAATTTTTTCTACAGGTAGTGGTGCTAAAAAAATTTTTTCAGAGCCCTTGGGGACGACCTTGACCCCGTTGGGTTTTGCAAGGTCGCAAGCGATCTTTGCCACAAGTTTATTGGAGGCTACTCCAATAGTGCTGGGTAGACCAAGTTTTTCTTTAATAGCTTTTTGAATTGCCAATGCCATCTTTTCCGGTTCGATATGTGGGGCTAACTCCAAGCAAGCCTCATCAATAGATACTTTTTGGATTCGCTCTGAAAAGGTTTTTAAAAGAGCATAAACTCTTGCCGAATATTCCTCGTAAAGAGCATGATGTGCGGGCACAAGGATAAGGTCAGGGCAGAGGGAAATAGCTCTTCGTAGTGGCATCCCGCTGTGCACCCCATACTTTCTTGCCTCGTAAGAAGCGGTAGATACTACTCCTCTGCCTTGTAGGCTGCCCATCCATACTACCATTGGAGTTTCTTTTAATTCAGGATGCTGAAGTATTTCGACGGAAGCATAGAACGCATCGAGATCTACGAATATAAACCAACCTCTTTCCATGCTTATGATAGTTGGCTCTTCATAAGAAGCATTTGAAACGATCACATCTAAAAATAGCATAAAAGAGGGAGATTGGGCAGTTTTTGATTCTTTTAGATTCCAACAAGAAAACAAAAGGAATAGCGCTTTACTTTATATAAAGAGCAAGCAAGCTTAGACTTCAGTCATGAGAAGTTAAATGAATCTGTTGATAAAAAAGGATTCAAAATCTAGTGGAGATATAATAAAAAGCAAACCCCCAGACAATGACAAAAAGAAGAATAAATACAAAAATAAAAACAGGAAATTTCATGGTTTCATAAAATATTATTATGTTTCAATTTTGTTCTATTTCGTAAATGTTAGCAAAAAATATAGAGGATTTTTTTTCTTATTTGTCCCTGAGTTTTTTAAAAAATAGCCCACTTTCTAGTAGTTAAGTCATTTTTTTCCCAAAATTATAGATTTTTTTCCTATCCTTTGTTTGGGCTGAATCACAAGAAGGGGAATATCGACTAAGGAAAAAAAGTTATCTAAGCCAATAAGTTTTTATCGGTGGTTTTGCCTAAATTGGAAAAGTGTGCTCGTTTATTGATGGGCAAGGGGGGATGCAGGAGGAAAAGAGCTGGCGGTCCCGGGCAGATTCGAACTGCCGACCCGCGCTTTAGGAAAGCGCTGCTCTATCCTTCTGAGCTACGGGACCTCCTCTAAAATGGAAACTGCTTTTAAAAACGATTTTGAATTGTCCTCTAGCATAGAACAATTGTTCGGTGATGGCTATTTTTTTCTGTTCCCTTTACAAAGGAAAACAGTTTATCTCTTTTAAAGAATAAGCATAGCATCGCCATAGCTATAAAACCTATAGCCTTTTTTGATTGCTTCTTCATAGGCTGCTTTAAGAAGATTGGTACCTGCAAACGCACAGGTTAAAAGAAACAAGCTAGATTTTGGTAAATGAAAATTGGTGATTAAAGCTCCTGTCCGCTGAAATTGGAAGGGAGGAAAAATAAAAAGATCAGTCCATCCCTCTTGAGGTTCTAGGTTTTTTATCGTTTCTAAAACACGTACGACAGTGGTGCCAATAGCAACAATTCGTTGCCCTTCTTTATACATTTTTTTTAGGTTCGCATCGATGATAAAATATTCCGGTTCTAATTTCGCTCTCTTTAGCTGTTCAGCTGTTAGGGGGCGAAAAGTGCCCGGACCAATATGAAGAGTAATAAAAGCGGTTTTAAACTTGCTAAGTAACTCCTTTGAAAAATGGAGTCCAGCTGTGGGAGCCGCAATCGATCCAGGGCATTGGGCAAAGACGGTCTGATAGTATTCCATATCCTGCTGTTCTATTTCAGGTCGGTTATTCTTTTTTCTCAACTTTCGTATATAAGGAGGCAGTGGAGGAAGCCCAAGGCTTTCAAGATTGGGTGCTTTATCAAATTCCAGGATATAATAGCCATCGGAAAGTTTAGAAACGATTTTTGCCTGAAGCTCGCAATATCCATCTTTTTGCGACCTTTTTAGCCAAACGATTGAACCACTCTTTACATGTTTGGAGGGGGACGCCATGACTTTCCATTGATAGGGGGCTAAAGCCTCTACAAAAAGAAAGGTTGTCTTTTCATCCATTGATTTGAAAAAAGCGGGCAGTACCTTCGAATTATTCAAAACAAGGAGGTCCTCTTTTGAAAGAAATTGGGGAAGATCAGAAAATTGGCAGTGATAAAAACAACCAGTTTTTCTGTCGACTACCATTAGTTTGCAATGATCCCTTTGAGGCGTTGGATCAAGGGCAATCAGCTCCTTGGGTAATGAAAATGAATACTCTTCCATTGCTTTAGTTTTATCAGTACGACAAAATGAAAAAGGTTGAAGAAAAGGTATTTTTATATAATGTTATGATTTGATATTTCAACTGATCAAGTTTAAAAGATTATTATTGTATTGTTTTCAAATATAGTATATCTATAGAGAAATAAATGCAATCAAGTACTTCTCGCTATCAACGATTACCCCGACATGAGGTAGTTAGCCAGTGGATTAGAAACGAAATTGATTCGGGTCGTCTGGGGATTGGTGCACAGCTACCTTCGGAGAAAGAGCTTCAAAAGACCTTTAACATAAGCCGTATTACCGTCAGAAGGGCGCTTCAAACTTTGGAATCAGAGGGGTTGATTTATCGAAAACAAGGGCTTGGGTCTTTTGTGGCTGATTTTAGGTTACGTCATGGATTGGTCAGACTGACGGATTTTTCTGAGGATATTTCGAGCGCTGGTATCGAGCCTTCATCCAAAGTGTTATTTTATGCACAAGAAAATGCTTCAAAAGATATCGCCAAAGAATTAGGTATTGAAGAAAGGAGTGTTTGCGTTCGGCTTGATCGGTTACGACTTGGTAATGGAAAACCTATTGCTTTTGATAGAACCTGGCTTCCTCTTTATTATGCTCGGCTTTTGGATGGTCGGGATCTAGAAAGAGAGACTATATATCAGATATTACAACGTGAATATAAGATTCCTGTAATCCGTGGTCGATATTTGATTGAAGCTGTGAATGCGGATAACGAACTGGCAAGCCATTTAGAAATAAAAGAAAACCAGGCTGTTCTGGCGATTCATCGGACTTCCTTTACCGTTTCGGATCAACCCATTTATTTCCAGAAACGATTTTACCGGTGTGATCGCGTGATTTACGAACTGGAGTTAGAAAGAGATCCTTCTAAAAATTTTCATATTCCTTCGGCATTGCCTTTACGTCAATTTTCTCCGTTGTTCGTACAACCAATTAAAAATGGCCAGAGCCAAAGCTAATTGAGAGGATGCTGATCCCTATGTGACGGCTTCCTTGCAAGAAATAAATCCTAAGAAGTTTTTTAGGAAGTATTTTTTGTTTGTAAGGAAGACATTTCCATGTGGAAGTTTTGGGGAAAAGATTGCTCACAATTAGGGTTAATTCTATGCCAGTATTGACTGAATGATTCTTCGTGTCTTCTGTTACGAACAAAATCTTCCAGATATTCGCGGACTACTGCTGGGATGTCGTTGATGTCAACGACCCTTTTCTGTAGACTAGCTAGTCTATCTCCTGCGGTAGAGCCACCTACAAAAAGGGCATAGCGGTTGGGAGCCCTTCCCACAAAGGAGATATCAGCATTATAGGGCCGAGAACAACCGTTGGGACAACCACTCATCCGAAAAAGAATTTCTTCTTTTTCTAATCCTAGTTCTTTTAGAATATCTTCTAGCTGATCCATGATTTTGGAAAAGACTCTTTCACTTTCTGCAAGAGCTAGCCCGCATGTTGGAAGGGCAACGCAAGCATGTGCCAGATTCCTAGCTGCAGTCTTAGGAGAGAGTGGGAAAAGACGATTTTCTAAAAGAATCTTTCCTATTTTTTCTTTTTTATCCTCGTCAATATCGCATAGAAGAATATTGGCGTTAGGTGTCAAACGGATCGAAGGTTGATAATCTTCTATAATAGAGCGGAGGATACTTCGTATGGGAAGGGAAGGTAAATCAGCTATTCGTCCATTTTCTATTCTGATTCCAAGAAAGTACTTCCCATCGCCTTGAGGATGCCATCCTAGGCTATCAGCTACGGTGGTAAAGGAAAAATGTTTTGGGGATTCTGGAGAAAAAGAAAGCCGCTGGACTACCTCTGAACGGAACCAATCGATACCTTTTTCATCAATGAGATATTTGAGCCTGGCTCTTTTGCGATCTTCCCTGTTACCAAAATCTCGATGCATTGTAACAATAGCAATGGCTGTTTCAGTAAGCTTTTCTTTTGGAATATAAAATAAAGGAACAGCTAGTTTTGGGTAAGTCTTCACAACACCATGGGTCATCCCATGACTGCCACCGACCAAAACGGTAAACCCCTCTATTGTAGTGCCTGAAACATGGGCAACGAAGCCAAGGTCCTGGGAATAAATATCGACATCATTTCTTGGAGGAATAGCAAAGCCGATTTTAAATTTCCGAGGCAGATACACCTTCCCATAGATCGGTTCTTCCTCCACTGAACTTTCTTGTGCCGATTCATATTCTACTGGAATGTTATTAATCCAAATTTCAGTATAGGCTTTGCTTTTCGAAAGAAAAGTATTGCTGATAGAAAGGGCAAGTTTTTGAAGTTCATCATGTGCGCCATCTTTTATAGGTGAGGGAGGAGCCACCACATTCCTGACAATATCCCCGCAAGCACCCCATGTATGGATGCCAGAGGCAATGATGGAAGAAATGCAGCGATGGAGCCCTCTAAAAACAACCCCGTGCAGTTGAATGCCTTGCCTAGTCGTAATCCTAAGGGTTCCATTACCAACCGAATCGCTCAGTTTGTCTAAAGAAAGGTATTGAGAGGCAGTCAAAGCTCCTCCAGGACATTTGGTTCGAACCATAAAAATCCAGGCTTTATCTTGCCCGAGCTTTTTTCGTTCATTCCTTAGATCCCGGTCATCTTGCTGGTAACAGCCGTGAAATTTAAGAATCTGATAATCTTCTTCAGAAAAATGCGTTGCAGAAGCCTTTTTTAGTGTTTTTAAAATCGCTCCACGAAGATTCCGACTCTTTTCCTTAATGGATTCCACTGGTGATGGCATAATTATGTATCTCTATAGATATAATAGGAAAATATTATGTTTTTTAAAAAATGAAAGAAAAAAAAGATATTTTACTTCGTAAAATTAATTTTTTGTCTAATGCCTTCTGGGATTTCTATGAGAAGAAAAAGGGTTGAGAGAGAGATTCGATGCCGCTTGTAAGGATCAAGGATCTGGAGTTTGATCGTATCATTCAGCAGGAGGATGGCGTGCGATCAAGACAGAACATTTTGCCTCCTCGCTAACGCGTGCCGCTGTACTTCCTAATGCCCGACCCAAGGCACCTGAATACCCACTATGTCCAAGGACAATCAGATCATAGCCATTTTCATTTGCGCAGTTGACAATTTCTAAGGCAGGATGACCATATTTTTTGTAAAATTCCCTTACTTTTATTCCCCACCTATTTTCTGCTTCCTGAATATCTTTTCTTATTTCGGAAAAAAATGACTTCTCTCCTTTTTCTTCTTCTTCGTGTTCGATCACAAGACTAATTGCATAATAAGGAATTGGAGGAACAACCCAAATAACACCTAATTGACATCCCAAAGTTTTGGCTAAACAAAAACCTTCATCGATAGCCATTTTCCCACCTTTGGACCGGTCATAGGCAATTAATATTTTTGTATACATATCCTTTTGCTTTCCTCCTTTTTATTTTTATTTGACTTTTATTGGTTAAAAAAGAAAATTGGGAAAAAATTTTTGGTATGGCTGTTACCTCTCTTATGCTTCCTTTGGGAACAAAGGCTCCTGAATTTTCTTTACCAGATGCAGTAAGCGGAAAAATCTTTTCTTTATCTGATTTTGACAGCTTCTCAGCCTTATTAGTGATGTTTATATGTAACCACTGCCCTTATGTAAAACATATCCAGCATCATTTGGCGCAAACGATTGCTAGATATCAAAAAGAGGGATTAGCAGCAGTGGCAATTAATTCTAACGATGTGTCAAGATATCCCGATGATAGTCCAGAAAAGATGAAAGAAGTAGCTCTTCAAGTAGGCTACACTTTTCCTTATCTTTTCGATGAGACTCAAGAAACGGCAAAAGCTTATAAAGCAGTCTGTACGCCAGATTTTTTCCTATTCGATAAAGAAAGGAAATTAGTTTATAGGGGGCGCTACGACGATAGTAGACCAAATAGTGGAGTGGCTGTTACTGGAGCAGATCTCTCAAAAGCCATTGAAGCTACCCTTAAAGGAGAACCAGTCGATCCTGATCAAAAACCCAGTATTGGCTGCAGTCTTAAGTGGAAAATTGGAAATGAACCGTCGTGGTGGAATTTCTAATTCTTTCTAGCATTCGTTCTTCCACTCACGCTTCTTTTATTTAAAGGGTCTTTCCTTTATGTGTGAGGTTGTTCCGATTTTTTTCTTTTCCGGAAGTGCTTTTCCTTTTATTTCTGCAAAAGAAATTTTTGGCTTTTTATTAACTGATTGGGTCTGAACCACAGGATCTTTCTTTTTTGAATCAACAGTTTTGAGAGACTGAATGTACACTTTTCCTTTGGGAATCCTCACTATTTTGTTTTTTTCCATGTTCTCTGCACCGTGAGGATTGAGAATAGTAATTCTCGGCCCTTTAGATGTCCCCATCATAAGGGCATAAGACAACTGAGGAAGAAGAAGAAAGCTCAAAAAAAAGAATTTTACAAATTTCATCCTACAAGAAAAATCTTAATAAAGATAAAAATTTTTGGAAAGTAACAAATAGCACTCAATCTCCAGAAATATTTTTTTTTGAGAACATTTAAAGTTCTCTTCTTCCTGACAAAGCATAACTTAAGGTAACGCTGTCTGCGTATTCAAGTCCGCTACCAGCAGGAAGTCCCATAGCTAGGGAAGAGACCTTAATGGCTCTTTTCTTCAAAATCTGACTGACGAATAAAGCTGTTGCTTCGGCTTCTGCGTCCGTTCCAAAAGCTAGAATGACTTCTCTAGGTTTTTCTCTGTCTATCCTCTGAATGAGGTGGGCGATAGGAAGGTCTTCTGGGGTATGCCCTTCTAAGGGAGAGATTTTTTTGCCTAACACATGGTAAACTCCGCGAAAGGCTCCTGTTCTTTCTATTTTTAAAACATCGACAGGATGAATGACAACACAGAAATATAGAAGATCCCTGGAAGGATCCTGACAGATTTGGCAAAGAGGCTCTTCACTATAAAAACCGCATCGAGAACAGAGTGTGATTTTTGTTTCGAGCTCCCTTAAAGAAGCCATAAGCCTTTGTTTTGTTCCTTTATTTTCTTCTAGAAGATAAAGGATGATCCTTTCGGCTGAGCGTGGGCCAATAGCAGGCAACTCTTTTAAGGCTTCAATAAGGTTTCGAATTACAGGAGGAAAGTCGATCATCTGTTTTGGTTCTTGGTTTTAGAACATTCCAGGAATGCCCAAGCCACCCCCTAACTTTTGAAATTGTGCTTGGGAAGCTTCTTTGGCCTTTTCTTGAGCAGCCTGAACAGCGACAACGATGAGATCTTCGATCATTTCACCGTCTTTCGTTTCTAACAGGCTAGGATCGATGGCAATTTTGACAAGAACCCCTTCGCCATTGACGGTTGCTTTGACTTTAGACCCTCCACTTTCACCTTCAAAAGTCAGAGAGGCCAATTGTTCCTGAATCTTTTTTGCTTCTTCCTGCAGCTTTTGGGCTTGTTTCAGTATCTTATTAATATTCACGGGCCCTCTTCTTTATTTCGTTTTTCAATTCTCAAGATCTTCCCTTTAAAAATCTCTAGGGCTTCTTTTATTAAAGGATCATTTTTGAGACTCGATTCGTCAATCGAGAAATTATCTGTTTGGTTTTTTTCTTCGTTTGTTTTATTGGCATAGCCGTTATTTTTGTTTTTGGAAGATGATTCAGATTTGGTTACTGCTGTTGTAGCTTTGATATGAAGTGGGAAAAAAACAAGTTTTTTATCAAACACTTTTTTGACTTCCAGATTAAGTGATGGGTAAAAAGGAGCAATCCGCTTTGCGAATTCAGTTGGTTCCATAGAGTGGTTGATCCTGAGCTCTTCGGCACCAAGTTCGTAAAAGTGAAGATGCTTAGCAATCTCCTTGAATGCCGGATTAGAAGCGGAAAAGGATTCGACAACAAAAGCCCATTTTTGGGCGGGTGAATCACTAGATGGAAGGGGTTCTCTAGGGTCTTCTTCTTTGTCCACTATAGAATCCGCTACAGAAATTAAAGAGGTGTTATCGGCTTGGCTTTTTGCGCTTTCCGAAGTCTTGTCTTTAGGTAAAGAGGTGATAGCTTCGAAGGATGCCTCTTCAATCGGCTTGTCTTCTTTTTTGGCAGAAGGCAAAGGGAAGATCTTTTCTTCGAGGAGGTTCCCTTCGCTTCGAGACCACATGGCTAGCAGTTCTTCTAGCGCTACTTTTTCTTTTAGCTGGGATAGCTCAAGGATGGCAATTTCAAAAAGGACTTCTTTATGCAGTGCATAACGAAGCTTGTTTTCCCAACTGTCCATAGCTTCAAGAAGATCGATTACCAAAGGAAGAGAAAGATGGTTTGATACTTCTCTAATCCATTCTAACTCCTCAGGGTCAAGTTGGCCTTTAAGGGTCGTAATCGAAGCCTTGAAAAGAGCGACATTATGTAAAAGATTACGGAATTCACGAGCCAATAATGTTGGATCTTTGCCTGATTCCAAAAGCATATGCACTTTTTTCAGTGCTTCTAGAGACTGCCCACTAGCTATATCCTTAAGAATTCCACATAATGGCTCCCATCCAACTATACCAAACATTTCCTGAACAGAAGCGAGATCAATTCGTTCTCCATAAAAACTTATAAGCTGATCTAGAGCGATTTCCGCATCGCGTAGCGCCCCTTCACTCATATCAGCAATGATTTCAAGAGCTTTGCGATCAGCATCGATATGTTCATATGAACAGATTTTTTGGAGATGATCGGCTATAAGCTTTCGGGGAATGCGTTTAAAATGAAAGCGCTGACATCGAGAGATAACCGTTGTGGGGATTTTATGAGGTTCGGTTGTTGCGAAAATAAATTTTACATGCTGAGGTGGCTCTTCTAAAATCTTTAAAAGGGCATTGAAGGCCGCCTGAGTCAGCATATGCACTTCGTCTATAATATAGATTTTATAGCGTGATTGGACAGGCAGTGTTTTAGCCGCCTCCCGCAGATCTCTTACTTGGTCGACCCCGTTATTGGAAGCCCCATCAATTTCAATGCAATCAAATGATCTACCCGCATCAATGTCGAGGCAAATTGGGTCATTAGGATCAAAATCAGCGTTTGGTCCATCTGTACAATTCAGTGACTTAGCAAGGATTCTAGCAAGGGTGGTTTTCCCAGTGCCTCTTGGTCCGGAAAAAAGATATGCATGGGCGACTCTTTGTAGTCGAATCGCATTTTTCAATGTCCTAACTACATGATCCTGGCCAACGACCTCGGAAAAAACTTTAGGCCGGTATTTTCTACTAAAAACTTGGTACATGCATCCAAAAGGCCAAGGACAGTAACAGATAAGGTCAAGATACCGTTGCTTCCTTTCGGACCTGGCGGGGTTAGCCTGCCTCTATCTTTACTGTCCTTGGTAAATTAAATAGTAATCGAACTTTCTCTTCGTGTAAAAGAACAAAATAAAAATAAAAAAAATAGATAATAACAATGCAGGACTCCCTTAAAAGAAGGAGGGAGTCTAAAGAACTCGTTTTTTTCTATTCTTGTCTCCTCTACCTTTATGGCTCTTTTTCAGGAGCTGGAGTTTGCGGCTGATTTGCTGGAGCCTGAGGCTGAGCTTGTTGTTCTAGATTATTCTCTAGACTTTCAGCTTTCTGTTTTGCTTCTTTTTCAACAGAGTCTGCCTCTTTTTTTACTTCCTGCTGTATAGTCTGTTCGGGAGCAGGGGCTTTTGTTTGTTCTTGCTCTCCAGGCTTAGAAGAAGCTGCTGGACTACTTTCTTCCTTCTGCTTTGGTGCCGAAAACTCCGGAGAAGGCAGCGCTGGCTCCTGAGAAGAGGATTCTTGTGAGGCGGTAGCTTCTTCCTTTTTTTTATCGGGATTTGCATCTCCGCTTTTAGGAGAAGGGTTGCAACCGATTAAAAAAGAAAACATTAGAAAGGGTAAGAAGAGCTTTTTCCAGTTTGAAATATATCGAGAACATTTCGAATAATTTTTCAATTTATGCATGTGAAAACCTATTTTCGGGTTAAATTTGGCATACATTAAACAAAACTTGTTATTAAGATGTCAATTCAAGAGGAATGCATTAGAAAAAAAATGTTATTTATCAAATGACAATGGGAATCTACTGGTTAGTTCTAAGACCGATTGCCTAATTTTTTCTAGCGTCTTAGGATCTTTCCTATGCATTAGTGCCTGATGAATCCATTCAGCAATATCAAACATCTCGTTTTCCTTCATTCCACGTGTAGTGACCGCGGGCGAACCTATGCGGATCCCTCCTCCTTGGTAGGGAGGAACCGTATCAAAAGGAATTGTGTTTTTGTTCACTGTAATCCCAACGGAATCTAGAATATCCTGAGCCTCTTTTCCTGTAATACCAAGAGGTCTAAGATCTACAAGAATAAGATGATTTTCTGTTCCGCCAGAGACAAGCCGGTATCCATTTTTTTTCAGCCCCTCGGCTAAGGCTTTTGCATTTTTTATCACCTGCTTTTGATATTCGATAAAAGACTCTTGCAAAGCTTCATGAAAGCAAACGGCCTTGGCAGCGATCACATGAACTAAAGGACCACCTTGAATACCGGGAAAGACTTGACTGTCAATTTCTTTCCCATACTTGGCTTTGGCGAAGATAACTCCACCTCGTGGCCCTCGCAAAGTTTTATGCGTGGTCGTAGTGACAAAGTCTGCATAGGGTATCGGGGAAGGATGAAGTCCAGTAGCCACAAGCCCAGCTATGTGGGCCATATCGACCATGAGATAAGCCCCAACGCTGTCTGCAATACTTTTAAGCCTTGGAAAATCTATTATCACAGGGTAAGCGGAAGCTCCAGCGATGAGCATCTTTGGCTTGTGTTCTCTAACGGCTGCTTCCAGGCTATCATAATCGATTCTTTCATCTTTTGGACTAACACCGTAATGGAAAACGTGGAAAAATTTCCCTGAAAAATTCATCTTAAACCCATGAGTCAAATGTCCACCATGACTAAGATCCATGCTCATGATGGTATCAAAGGGTTTAAGCATCGCAAAATAGACAGCCATGTTGGCTTGAGAACCTGAATGAGGCTGAACGTTCACGTATTCGGCTTTGAAAAGCTCTTTAGCCCTTTCTATCGCAAGGGACTCAATTTCATCAACATTTTCACAGCCGCCATACCATCTTCTTCCTGGATAGCCTTCGGCATACTTGTTCGTGAGGCAGCTGCCTTGGGCTTCCATGACTGCAGGACTTGTAAAGTTTTCAGAAGCAATGAGTTCGAGGTTTTGCTTTTGTCTTTGTGCTTCCTTTTTTATAAGGAAGTAAATTTTTGGATCATTTTGAGCTAAGGCTGATTCGAAATGGGGATGTTGACTATGCATAGGCTGTTGTATGGAAGATTCTAAAGGTTCATAAGGTTCATGGTTAGCTGGCTTTTCAATAGAGCCATCTATCCAAGTTTTTAAAATTTGGGGAAGATCGGCTATTTTGACATACTGACTTCCCAGACACAATACGTTGCAATTTAATTCTTTTTTGCCACCAGAATATCCGAAAGAGCAGTGGCTCGGACAGCTCGGAGCTGAGGAAATTTGTTGGCTGCTATTTCTACATCAATTCCATTCTTTGAAAAAAGAATGCTGGTATCAAAGTTTCCTTCAAGAAGCTCCACAGCTATCCTCTCAACCATTCCTACTATGTCGAGAGGATCAGTGGGGACAATCTCTTCAAAGGGAATCTGCCACTTTTCAAGAATTTCCTTGGAAGCATTTTTGAGTTCAGTCCCATAAAAATTGGAGCCGAGAAGGACTCGAAGCCTGCTTTTATCTTTGTTTTCGGTGGCAGAACCTGCGACATTGCTATAGGAAGAAGCTTCGCTCAAGACGAAAGACAGAATTTTTGGCATAACCTGCCTCATTTGGTCTCGACAGAGTTTATATAGTTCAATGGAACCACCTATAGGATCAGGAATTTCCCTTGCCATTATGGGGAGATCGTTTGCAAATTCCAAAAGAAGAAATGTTTTTTCCCCAGCCTCTGGGTAGAGAAGTAGTAGCGAGTCCAGATGCGAATAGCTCATGCAGAAAATAAAATCTGCTTTCCTAATTAATTCCGAGTTGACTGGCTTACTTCGAATATGAGAAATGTCGATGCCTATTTCGGCCATGACCTCAATAGCATGGGCACTTGGTGGCAGTCCACTAATGGCTCCGATGCCTGCGGAATCCACTTTAATGTCCTTATTTCCACGGATCAAAGATTCAAAAAGGCCTTTAGCCATAGGGCTTCGGCAAATATTGCCAGTACAAACAAACAAAATGTTTTTCATCCCACGATCTTTTCTAAGCCTCTTTCTTTATTATCTTTTTTACATGTTTAGATTTTTTAGCCAAAAAAATTTTCATCGCTTTGACAACATGGAAAAAGCGGAATGGAAAAGCGGAGAGTATTTTTCAGAAATAGACAATGTATAGAAGAATCTCCCTTGCTCTATGATGAAACGAAAATTTCACTTTCAATCAAAGAAACACTGATAATTAAAAATTTCAAGAAACTTTCTTTTGAGAAAAATGAAAAATAAGGTTCAAAAGAGCAATCCTTGTAATGAATAAAATTTACTATCCTTTCCCATTATGGTCGGAGAAGTTTGCTATGCATTGCATCGGGTTCAATAGTCCAGTTGAGAATATCTTCTTCTTTTGAAAAGCAACCATGGCAATTAGACCAAAAAGTAAAGCAGCTCTTTTAGAGAAGATCTAAGATCTTTTCTGTGGATTATTTTATCGATTAGGCCTTTTTCCAACAGGAATTCCGATGTTTGGAAACCCTGCGGCAGTTCCTGCTGCGTTGTCTCTTTGATCACCCTACTGCCTGCAAAACCGATCATTGCTTTGGGTTCAGCAATAATGACATCTCCTAGGGAGGCGAAACTAGCAGTAACTCCGGCCATTGTTGGATTGGTCAATACAGAGATGTAGGGAATGCCCGCCTGAGAAAGCCGTTGGAGAGCCGCAGAGGTCTTAGCCATCTGCATAAGGCTTATCATCCCCTCGTACATCCGGGCCCCACCCGACGCGGATATGATAATAAGAGGTGTTCTTTCTGTCAGTGATCTTTCGATCGTTCGGGTGATTTTTTCCCCTACCACACTACCCATACTTCCTCCAAGGAAGTTAAAATCCATCACACTGAGAAAAACTGGAATAGAGCCAATGGTGCACTTTCCGCAAACCACCGCTTCATTAAGACCTGTTTTTTCCTGATAGTAGCGAAGCCTTTCTTCGTAGCTTTTTTCACCGTTGAATCCAAGGACATCAACAGAAAGGAGATTGTGATCATATTCAACAAAGCTTTGTGGATCAGCAAGGAAAGAGATACGTTCCAGGGCTTGAAGAGGAAAATGATGCTGACAATATTGACAGACTGATTGGTTCAACTGAAGTTCCTTATTATAAAGGAAACGGGAACAAGAAGGGCACTTTGTCCATAGCCCTTCTGGTATATCAAGCACTTTGTCTCCTGACGGAATCTGTGGTTTGTCTTTGTTGATCACTGTTTTTCAAGCTCCTTAGTTTCTAGCGACGGTCAGAACTGCTATTTCCTTAGCTCTGCCCTTTTTTTTAAGACTTCCTCTCATGCTCCAACGGGTGCCCCTGTGGGAATGGTATCGTCTATAATTAACTAGTTCTTAGCCGATTAGTCAAAGCTCCTTTTCATCCTAAAGTTATCTCTTATGCTAGTGCCATTTCTCATGTAAATAAAAACCCATTTGTTGCTGACTAAACTTGAGTCATTTCAAAACTGTTAAGAATTCTAACTATTGGCATAGGCAAAGAGACCGGAGTATTTTACACACAGAATTTCTTCTTGGACAAGTCCATTGAAAACAAATCCTACTTTTGCAAAAAGAAAAAAAACATAGGCTGAGCCAAGCAAATTTTACCGCTTTAAAATAGGGTAATTCTTTAGGAAAGGGTAGGTAGGTTGGGGAGCTCAGGGGTGAATAAATTAAATAACCCATGAATTACCTTGATTAAGCTGTAGAAAGATGGTTACGGTAATGGCTTCTTGAACGCATATGGGTGGAATAATAACTATTATCGAGTCGTAACGGCTGATTCGATTGTTGGATATGCTGGTAATTACCAGAAATTGGGTTAGAAAAAGCCATAAAGATAGAATAAATAAATCTCTTTCTTTTTGATTCGATAGACTAATTATTCCAAATAGTATTATGAATCATTTCAAAATAATCCAGTCTGATGCTTTTTTATAAAAAAAAATAAGAAAGAGTACTTGGAAGCCGAATTTCTTCGATAAGTTTGGTTAGATCGTTAGACACTTTCAATCTTCTTCATAAATATCTTTTAGATTTATGACCGAATAGTGCATTGGCCGCTTGATAGTTATTGGCTTCCCTGACCCGCAAACCCGACTACTCAAGCCTTCCTAGACCATCTAGCTATTCCATTTTTCTTACATAGATCGTTTCTATACAAGATAGTGCTGTATGCGATTATGACATATGCGCAATAATTTAACAATAAATATGTAACACATATGCCATACTACTGACACATATATGTAATAAAAACGACATATAAAATTAACATAGTAAAGCTTGAAACGATATATTGTGCATTCTTATAAGCACTTTATGCACATACGTTGTCTATGTCTTACTTTTTTCCTACTTGGTAGCACTTATTGTGTAGTTGCCACTGAGACAGAGTTACTAGAGAATAACAGATCGACTTCATTGTTGAACGAAGGTGTGCAGAATCCTTCATCTACGCTAGGTGGTGGTCCTGGGAATTGGGATAGTATCCCGGAAGATCCACATTCGGCATCCTCACCTTATGGTGACACGAATCTGCAGGTAAGTGATTTAGGAAACCTCCAACCATTACTTGCGCAAAACCAATCAACCCCACCTCCTTCTTCTTCCTCTTCAACCTCTTCCGGAGGTCAAACCGTCACTATGCCCGAAACCATTGTATCGACGACAAACGATTCGGTTCTTCCATCTAACTATGAGATCAACTCAGTATACGGAATGCCAATAAACATTATCGATACGCCGAGAAGTGTTCAGGTGATAACTCAGCAAGAAATCCAGCAGTCTGCTTTCATTTCTCAAAATGTCATGTCCCTCATGTATATGGCTCCTGGACTTTATATGGGAACCACGTTCGGAGAGTTTTCTGTTCCCAACATCCGCGGCATGCCAGCCAATAAATATATCAACGGGATGCTCTCCTTCTTGCCTGGAACTGGATACGAGGGTGGCCCTATGAATATGAACGACTTTGATCAGATCAATATCGTTCAGGGACCGACCATGCCGAGCCTTCTCTCTATTCGAGCTGCTGGTGGCTATCTCGACATTCAGACCAAACGGCCCTACTGGGATGGATTCCACGGTTATGCGACTGTTATGGAGGGCATGTATGACCAAAACCTCTGGCAGGCCGATGTGGGAGGCCCTATCAATGATAAGCTTGCCTTTCGGTTCAGCTATCTGGGCAATTACTCGGGTAACTATTATTATAATGATTATCTTCATAATCAGGCCTTTTATGGGGCATTGAGTTTCCGTCCTTACGAAAACTACGAGATCTTCTTCAATAATTCATTCTACACAGAGGGCTATAACGAAATTGGTGGAATTAACCGGCCTACTCAGCAGCTTATCTCCAACCATGAATATCTTTCTGCTTTTATACCGAACGTATTTTTAGGCCCACCAGTTTTTGTTGATCACCATAAGGTCAACTATAATATTGGACCGGAGTTGTATAACTATGGGGTTTCTGTTCTACCAAAGTATTATAACACC
Source organism: Methylacidiphilum kamchatkense Kam1 (assembly GCF_007475525.1). Classification (NCBI taxonomy): domain Bacteria; kingdom Pseudomonadati; phylum Verrucomicrobiota; class Methylacidiphilae; order Methylacidiphilales; family Methylacidiphilaceae; genus Methylacidiphilum (ex Ratnadevi et al. 2023); species Methylacidiphilum kamchatkense. Next base: position 693,318 of record NZ_CP037899.1, read on the forward strand.
ATTCACTATGTTCCTTTATCAGCAATTGGTGGCTATCGCGCAAATCTTTTAAATCCTGGCTCTGGAGGATTCGTAGTCAGTGAGAGGGGTCAGATTATTCAGAGGATTAACATCGATGAAGGATTTCAGGTCATCAACAATAGCAACTTTGAATGGTTCACCTATAATTATCAAAATTTTACGCCTTATAATATCTATACACCTGGCTCTTGGGTAGGACAAAACAATACGTCATTTCTCCTTAACTTCGACACTCCTATCGGAGGTGACAGGGAAACACTAGCAGAAGAAAAAGGGGATCAGAGCGACCAAAAAAATCTTCCCCTAAAGAAAAAGCAACCGTTCCGGATTCACCATACAGTTAATACAGGATTTGAAGTCGATTATGCCAATATGATTGTCTACGAGGGCGACTTCGAACAGACTTTTAATCCGTGGAATATGGGTCCATTGGCAGATGCGGTCTACCCTTCCTATTTTCAGTATAACCTGCCTGGTAGGCCTTGGTTTACCAAATACCTCTATCAGGATGTTCCGATTCCTGGCCGTCCCGGTCAGGTGTTTAATCCTGGCAATTTTAGTTCGACTGATTCCGAGACCTGGTACTTGCGACCTTACTGGCAGCATCAGATTGATTTCGGTGAACACTTTTCTATTTTCATGGGAGCAAGTGTCTTGAGCCTTATGGGCACAGCGCAGAATCCAGTAGGGACACCCAGCACCTATTATGACTTCGGCGAGGCGCTCCATCCTACCGGAAATTACTTTTCTACTGTTATCCCTAATTTTGACTTCAGCCCTCGTTGGAAGCCAAATGAGTGGACAACTGTCTATTTTGATTTTCAACAGGCCTATTTAGCTGAAACTGGAGCCTTTTACGGCCTGTCCCCCTTGACAAGCAATTTCGATCTTCATCTCCATCAGCGACTCTACAGCGGAGGAATTAATTTCAGCCTGCTCAACGGCAAGCTGAACATTTTGACCGCAGCCTTTGATCAGGTATTTCAGGAATTAGAATCTTTCAAGAAGGTCCTACTTGTTCCGGTACCAATCGATGTGGTCGGAGGAACAATGCAAGTTGTCTATCAGCCGGATCGTCATTTATGGCTTGTAGCCAATGCATCGTATATCATGGGTACATTCGACTACGGTCCACCTCTTACTACAGGTCCGAGCATGGATCAGCCTTATCCAAGCAATTATGTTCTTCTTAATCCAGCGAAATATCCATTCGACCGGTTTGGTTACTTTCCATTTGGGACATATAACTATGTTGGCTGGCCTAATTTCCAAACCTCGTTCATGGCGACCTATACATTGGATTGTGGGGTTGGTTTTTTTGCATCATTTAACGCTACAAGCCCGCAATATCTCGCTTATGATTACCAAGTTAGGATTCCTTGGCAGTATACGCTTAATCTTGGTATTAATTATACGAGTCCTGACAAGCATTGGACAGCCCGAGTATGGTTTTGGAACGTCACTGACCAACACAACTGGATGACACTCGGTAGTGGATTTGCAACCTCCTTTGCTAATTATGACGAACTGATGGTTTCTTGGCCATTTTGGATCCAAGGACAAGTGAGTTACCAATTTTAGTCGGAAAAGAGATACAATGAGCTCACACAGATTCCTAATTCGAGGTTTGGTTTTGTTTTTTCTCTTTGCTATTCCTCTTTGTGGATTATTCCCTAGGCAAGAGACGAAGTCCACTTCCACCAGATGGCAGCTACAGTTCATCCTTGGAGCTAATGGAGAGGGTAAACAGGCTCAGGCTCTTTTGCATTCAGGGCATGTGGCAGATGCCGAAAAAGCAGCGGAAGCTGATCTTCATACGATGATGGCGAGAGCTAGCTTTGGCTCATTCAGTCTGCTCCTTCCCTATAACAATCTTGGAGTGGTCTATGCGACCGAAGGCAAATACTCTGAAGCTCATAAGATGTTTGCTCGAGCTATTGGTCTTGGTCGTGCTGCGGTAAGCCAGGGAGAAATGTCTAGTGGATATAGCGCTGGTTCTACTTACCGCCAAGCGGGAGCCGGTGGAGGCAAAGGGGTTGTGGTGCAAAAGAAACTACTGGCTCTCTGTCTTATGAATAATGCCGCTACATTTCGGATGGAAGGGAAAATGGCTGAGGCAGCATCTCTAGAGCACCAAGCACATATCCTTGATCCTAACTTACCGCTACCAGCTTCCGATCGCTAGTTTCCTTCAGATTCATACCGTATCGAAAACGCCTATGGATGGTTCTTCTTCCTTCTGAACTACTATGACCTCCATATTTTAAATAGCCTGTGTTTGCCTGTATTCGATGGAACACTGGAGTGTTTCCTAATTGTACTTTGCGACATTTTTGTTGGTATCCCAGACCTGCAAACTGTTATGGTAGTTAGATTGAAGATATGTCTAATTAGTAATCAAGTATGAATTCCTAATAAAAAAAGCTTCAGCCTGTACACTTCAGATGGCCGAGGATCTCTTGCTGATGCTGAAGAAGAGCAGAAGAGTTTGAAGATGGTGACAAGAAGAAGACCATCGAAGGGAATTCGAACGAGAAAAAGGCGATGATCAAGATCAATGCTTTCTGGATGTAGGGAATTTCTCTTACGGAAACGGATTGAGGCAAGAGGATGTTCCCTTTGGAGGTCGCATCCATTGTGACAAGAAGGTTATGGAAAAGCAAATAACAACAAGAAAGGCCTTTTGTCCATAGCCCTTCTGCTATGTCAAGTACTTTGTCTCCAGAAGAAATTTGTGGTTGTTGTCTTTTCTGATTGCTGTTTTTCAAGCTCCTCAGTTTCTAGCAACGGTCAAAACTGCTATTTCCTTAGCTCTGCCCTCTTTTTTCAAGACTTCCGCGCATGCTTCAACCGTTGCCCCGGTAAACATTATATCGTCTATAATCAATAAGTTCTTGGCCAATAAGTCAAAACCCCTTTTCAGTCTAAAGCTATCTCTTGTGATAGTACATTTCTCTAGAAAAGAAAGACCCGTTTGTTGCTGACTAAACTTGACTCTTTTCAAAGCTGGTAAGTATTCTAACTGTTGACGTCGGCAAAGGGAGATTGCGAGTTCTTCAGCCAAATTAAACCCTCTTTTTCTGAATTTCTTAGGATGCAATGGAACTGGAACAACTCCATGACAACGCCAGCCACCAATATACTTTTTGTACCCTTTTTCTAACCATTCTTCAAGAATACCAATAAGATAGTATTCGTTGCGGTATTTTACCCGCTGAATCACTTCTTGGACAAGTCCACTGAAGACAAATCCTGCTCTTGCAAAAAGAAAAGACCTAGGCTGGGCCGAGCAAATTTTACAGTTTTTAAAATTAGGTAATTCTTTAGGAAAGGGTTGGCAACAGTGATAACAAAAAGGAGGATCCAGAGGGTAGATAGGCATGTTGGGAAGCTTGGGTGGTGGATAAATTAAAGAAAGAAAACATTGAGCTTCCCTTTGGATTTCCCAGAGTATTTTCTGTAAAAGATCCATAATATAGCAGAAAAAATTACCAGTATGACACTTTCTTTACTATCAGATAGTAGCCTTTCAGGTTCTATCCAACTTTGGGAATGTACCAAAAAAACAATGCCCCCATGGATTCCAATGGGCTGCCATATGTTTTTCCCATTTATATAGGCTATTCCTAAAAGGAGGCCGAGCAAAAATAAAATGAGTCCTTGAATAGAAATCCATTCTAGGCGTAGCACTGGTTGAAACATCTCCAGTAGGACTCGGAAACCACTCCCCAGGTTGAGATGGAAATCAGGATAATTTTGCGGTTGATTGTTCAAAAAATGGGAAAGAGCAAAAACTCCTGAACTAGCAACCAGAGCAGGGAGCTCTCCAATGGATCTCAGAAAAACTCCAAGCAGTATTCCTCTCATCATTACCTCTTCAATCAAGGCTACTGCGGCCGCTTTGGAGAAAATTTTGAGACTATCTTCTATTGAACCTGTGGCTTGGGGAAAACGACTGATGTTGCCAAGAATATCTGGTTCGATAACAAAAGAAAAGCCAACTATGCCTATGGCCCATCCTAAGCCATACAAAAGGGGCCTAAAGACTGGTCTTTTAAAACCTATATCTTCCCAGCGGTAGAGGCCAAGACGCTTTCGAAAAAGAAAAACTCCTGCCAGCAAAATGATTTCGAGGATTTTGTGATAAAAACGGACAAAAGAAAGAGGGCCGCTTATCGAGGAAAAAAGAAGATAGGCAAAAGGACTTATGGCTGCTGCTAAGATAAAAGAAAAAAAAATCAGGACCAATAAAAAAACCACCTCGATAAGGTAAAGGAAAAACGAAAGGACTTTAAAGAAAAAAGAGAAAGGAAACGCTTCCTCCTTTTTCTAGAGCTTTTCTATCCACTGACCTATTTTCCTATAACGGAGGTATCGTTTTTCTAACAGTTCCTTAGGGCTTAGGGCTTTTAGCGCTTTTATATTTGAAAGAATATACTCCTTAAGGATTTCGGTGGCTTGATCCCAATCCCAGTGAGCAGCTCCTTGAGGTTCAGGAATGATCTGGTCTATAATCCCAAGTTCAAGCAGCTCTTGAGCAGTTAGTTTCAGTAATTTTGCGGCTTGTGGAGCATGCTTTTTATCTTTCCATAGAATAGCTGCACATCCTTCAGGAGAGATCACCGAATAATAGGCATTTTCCATCATCAAAATTCTGTCAGCAACCCCTATACCTAAAGCCCCACCACTCCCTCCCTCGCCAATAACCACCGAAACAATGGGCACTGTTAAACCTGACATTTCCATAAGATTCGTAGCTATGGCCGCTCCAACATGCCTTTCTTCTGATCCAATTCCAGGGTAAGCTCCCGCTGTGTCAATGAATGTAATAATAGGAAGATGAAACTTATTGGCTAGTTTCATCAGTCTTAAGGCTTTTCTATAACCTTCGGGAAGAGGACAACCGAAATTCCTGGCTAGGTTTTCTTTGAGTGTTCTTCCTTTCATTTGGCCTATTGCCATTGCTTTTATTCCATCAATGGTCAGTAAGCCCCCGACGATAGACAAATCGTTGCCAAAGAGTCTGTCTCCATTAAGTTCAAAAAAATCGGAGGATAACCTTTTGATGTAATCTAGAAAATAGGGTCTTTTAGGATGGCGAGCAATTTGAACCCTTTGCCATGGACTTAGACTAGAATAAATCGTTTTTTTTAGTTCTTCGAGTTTGGTATTTAGAATATTTCTTTGTTTTTCAAGTTCTTCAGCGGATAAACCATTGTTGATCTTTAATCGTTCAATTTGTTCGATTACTTCAACAATGGGCTTTTCGAAATCCAAATAGCCGTTAGAATGCATAGAAGGATAGATTTATATTGTTGCTAGCAAACAGTAATAAAATTCCAAATGTGATTATATTTTATCATGTCTTTTCATAGAATCTAGAACAATATATGGATCAGAAGGCACTGTTTCGTTTTGCTATAATAGTTAGTTCCTATCATAAGGAATATACTAGTCGGCTTGTTGAGTCAGCTTTGGATATCCTTCAAGGACACAAAGTTGATGTCCTTTGGGTGCCGGGGGCATTCGAAATTCCACTGCAGGCCCAAAGACTTGCCCGCAAAAAAATTTATGACTGCATTCTCTGCTTTGGGATCGTCTGGCAAGGAAAGACAGCACATGCGGCTGAAATCCTTCGAGCTTGTACGGATGCTTTGATGAGGATAGGGCTTGAAAACGATCTTCCAGTCATTCACGAAGTGCTTTCGATACGTACTGAATCCCAGGCTAAGGCACGGACAATGGGCAAGCTCAACCGAGGAATAGAAGGAGCAAAAACGGCCTTGGAAGTATTGTCACTGAAATTTGACAACCCCGAAGCATAGTTTCAGTTTTAAGATATTGAAAGTCACGATCAGGTCTGCTTAAATAACTAGCCCATTTCTTTTTCCTTGAAGAGATAGCCTTCTCATTGTCTCTCTTTTATTTTTGCTTCCATTTTCTGTTTAATTTTTCCCTTCTTTTTCAGTGTTTATTTTCTTCTTTAGAAGCATTCTAATTTTCCATTTTATTCTTCCGTGTTTTTTTTCTATGTCGGCCAAAGGAGGATTATTTTGTTTTTATTGGAATTAAATAGAATATTATGATCCCGTGTCTGACAATCTTCTGCTATCATTTTAACTAAACCTTAAGGGAATGATTCTTCAAATGACAAGCAGGCGTAAAATTCGAGAACTTATTATTCAATTTCTTTATCAGTGGGAAATGAACAAAGAGAGTCCTTTTGAACAGATACTTAGCCTTTTTTGGGATGTGGCAGAGATAAAGGAGGAGGATAAAAAAGTTGTAGAAGAATGGATTAGAGATATTATAAAAAGGAAAAAAACGATTGAAGAAAAGATCAACAGTTATATCAAAAACTGGAGTCTCGACCGGCTAGCTATTGTGGATAAGTGTATCCTCATGCTAGGCATCTATGAGATTCTTTACAGAAAAGATATTCCTCCAGCGGTAACTATTAACGAATCGGTTGAAATTGCCAAAAAATATAGTACAGAGGCATCTGGAAAATTTGTTAATGGGGTACTTGATGCGATCCGCAAGGAATCTGGTAGACAAGCTTGGGTAACAAGTAGCTAGAAGGCATGGATAATGGGATGAAGTTATGTCATTTTGGAAAAACTTAGTAGGAAAATTTACAACACTTATTGGTCAAAAAGAACAGGTAGATTGGGAAGCTATACTGATCGAATCAGACTTGGGGATAAATCTATCCCAAAAGCTTTATAGTTTGCTTGAAAAAGAAAAATTATTGAATAGAACGGATCTAGCCGAAAAAAGAATCCGCAATGAGCTTATCGCTATTCTTGGCAACGGTAACCTTTCTTTTCCTATTGGCCAGCCAGGTGTGATTCTTCTTGTAGGGGTTAATGGAGGGGGCAAAACGACTACAGCGGCAAAACTCGCATATAAGTTCAAGAGCGAAGGAAAAAAAGTCTATTTGGCTGCCTGTGATACCTTTAGAGCTGCAGCAACCGAACAGCTGAAAATTTGGGCTGAGAAGCTTGAGCTACCAGTCATCTCAGCAAAAGAAGGAGCAGACGCTGCCAGTGTTGCTTTTAGAGCTTATAGCCAAGCATCCCAATCTCAGGCTGATTATTTGATTGTTGATACGGCAGGCAGACAAGCAAACAAGAAAAACCTCATGTTGGAATTAGGGAAAATTAAAAAGACATTAGAAAAAGCATCTGGCCAGGTCCCACTTTTTGTTTTATTGGTTGTCGATGGGACTTCTGGATCTAATGTCTTAGTTCAAGCCAGAGAATTTCACGAGGCTTTAGGACTAAGCGCAATGGTTGTAACCAAACTCGATAGTTCCGCTAAAGGAGGAATGATCGCTGCTGTTAAATATGAACTAGGTATACCAACCTTGTTTATTGGTCGTGGAGAAAACCTAGAGGCTTTGGAAGCATTTAGTCCGGAGGGTTTTATTGAAGAGTTTTTCTCTCGATGATCGTTACTGGATGCAAGAAGCCTTTAAACTGGCTCTTTTAGGGGAAGGTTTAACTAGCCCTAATCCCTCTGTGGGTGCTGTGATTGTAAAGAATGGGGGAATCATTGGAAAGGGTTATCATAAAAAAGCTGGAGCTCCTCATGCAGAAATCGAAGCTATAGAAGATGCCAAGAGGCATGGCTACTCAGTCAGTGGCTCTACTTTGTATGTAACCCTGGAGCCTTGTACATGCTGGGGAAAAACCCCTCCCTGCAGTTTGCGAATTATTGAAGAGAAAATAAGTCGGGTTGTGGCTGGTTCTCCGGATCCCAATCCTAAAAATAAGCCGAGAGCCATGGAGATTTTTCGTGCTCAGGGGATCGATTTTTCATGGGAAATCCTTCCAGAGGCAATTTTTCTTAATCGAGGATTTTATCATTGGATTGTAACTGGAACGCCCTGGGTGATAGGCAAGATGGCTATGGCTATTGATGGAAGCTTTTCTGCTGGGATAGGAGATGAGAAATGGATTTCTGGGCTTCCAGCACGAACAGTTGCTCATAAACTAAGGATGGTTTCCGACGGTATTTTAATTGGCGCTCAGACAGCCAGGCATGATAACCCTCTGTTGACTATCCGGCATGTAGATAAAAAATACAAAGTCCAACCTTGGAGAGCCATTGTGAGTCTTTCGGGAAGCCTGCCGAAAGAACTTTTTCTTTTTACTGATTCTTTTAAAGAAAGAACCTTACTCTTTGTTAGAGTTCCTTTAGAGATGGTTTTAGAAGAGTTGGGTTCAAGGACCGTTGCCACTTTACTTGTGGAAGGAGGAAAAACGATTTTTCAGGCTTTTCTTTCTAAAGGACTCATGCATGAGGTGGCATTTTTTCTTTCTCCACTGATTATAGGCAAAGCCCATCACACCGAATGGAGCAATTCTATGATTGCATCAAAGGCTTTGTCTAGTCCTATTCCTTTGATCAATCCATCTTGGGAAGATTTAAAAGGGGATATTTATTGTCACGGACTTTTATTAAAGGGCGCTCAGTTCCTTGAAGAGATTCGCAATCAAGCTATTAACCCTGCTAATGTATGAATACATTTAATAAGCCAAACGCTAGGTTATCCTATAAAATTGGGCGTGTGTTACTTTCAGAGGAAAAAATTCAAAAGAGAATCCTCGAACTTTCGTCAGAAATTCGAGAAGCGTATCGAAAAAGGCCTTTTATGATTTTAGGGCTTTTGAATGGTTCGCTCTTTTTCGTTGCAGATCTCCTTAAAAATTTACCGTTGCGGACAGAAGTCGAGTTTTTACAGCTTAAAAGCTATACTGGAACAGTTTCCACAGGACGTATTCAAGGACTAGAATGGATAGACAAAAAAAAGTTTGAAGCAAAAAACATTCTTGTCATAGACGATATCCTTGACTCAGGCCAGACATTAAGTGCAGTTAAAGAAAAACTTTATGATTCAGGGGCATTGAATGTTGAGTTTTGTGTGCTTTTAAAAAAGCTAAAAAAAGAGCAAAAGCCGATCCAACCAAAATGGGTAGGATTCGAAATACCGGATGTTTTTGTCGTAGGATATGGACTAGATTTTGAGGGGATGTATAGGGGGCTCAAATCGATACGATCTTTTTCTCTAATCCAAAAATAGACATAAGCTGGAATGTGCATGTTTTATGCGTGGCTCTAGAAGTTGTATTCTTGTTTGAGGTGCCCACTCTGTATGATAGGTATCAACTCAATATAACACTGGAATGCTTTAGGCTTAATAACTGGTTTGGTCTTCTTTTGGCTCTTTTTGTTGGGTGTTAGAAAGCATTCGCTTAGTGGAAGAGATGAGGACAGGGGGGAAAAAAAGGGCGACGGTTCGTGCCAAGACAAGGATAAGAACCGCAAGACTCCATATCAAAATATGGATTCCCGAGATCTTTTCATCGAATAGTAGGAGCATGAGCTCCCGAAGTACAAAGGCCGCTCCGGCTTCCAAAAGCACGTGAAGTCGAATACGGTCAAATTGGAAATATTCGACAAAAGCGCGTAATAGCTCGAGGATAACAACTAGAGAAAGAGTCCGTTCAACAAGATCGCGAAAATTTAAATTCGCCCTGTTTTTTGCTAAACCTGGAGCTAATTCCCATACGCTACGAACGATCTCAACCGCCAATCCAATAAGAAGCAAAAAAATGATGAGATTAAAAGCAATTGCGACCGAAATCCGAAAAAAGTGGAGCAGAACTTTTTGCATTCCAGTGAGTTCCTGTTCTAAATTTGGGAAACAAACTATGGAAGATCTACAAGAAATTGTAATAATAAGCTGAGTAGCATCATCTGTCAAATGGAATACCAAGAGTTCAAAGGTGGTTTGGATTTCAAGAAACCTTTCTTATTTTAGAAAAAGAAGAAAAACTCAAGGTTAATAAGGCCAAAGCGACGATCCAGTCTCCAAACTTTTTATATAAAGTTTCGGCTGGTTGATGCCAGCGAGCTTCTCCTAGCATTATTCCTTTACATTCGACAAGTTTCCCATCTTTTTTAAGAATATTAATTATTCTTCCTCGTTGGTCTATCCATACAGATACCCCGGTGTTTGTACATCGGAGTAAGGGAGTATCCAGTTCAACTGTTCGAAATAGTGCGTTAATCATGTGGAGAAAGGCACCTGGTGAGTCCTTAAACCATCCATCATTTGTGATATCGATCATAAGATCAGGTTTTTGAACGGCCATTTTTCGTACATAACTGGCGATCGTATCTTCAAAGCAGATAAGGGGAGCAATTTTGAGTTTAGGATTATCCAAAGAAAAGATATTGGATGTTTTCCCTGGGGTAAGATCAACCTGGAAAGGAACGAGTTTGCGCAGGAATGGAAAAATGTTAGCAAAGGGAATAAATTCCCCGAAGGGAACAAGCCGATTTTTTGCATACAGTTCTAGCTCTTCTTGAGGATATTTGAGTAGGACCGCTACATTGAAAAGTTCTTCACCTGTGGCTTTAAAGGATCCAGAGAGAAAAGAAAAGGGCTGTGCTTGCTGCAGCTTGCGAATTGGTTCAAGAAGTTTTGGAGATGAAAAAAAATCCAAGCCAAACGGGCTTTCTGGCCAGCATATAAGATCTGGAAAATAGCTTAAAGATTGTCTGCTTAAAGTGATTTCTTCCAGAAAAGCCGCTTCGGGGTCGATCGTAATATTTAAATCCTGAGGGATGTTCGGTTGAATGGCTGCATACCGGAGCTTAAAAGCTGGCTGTTCCGAAGGAGGATGTAAGCGATGTGCTCCATAAAAAATACAAAGAGCTAAAAGTAGCAGCAACGACAGTAATTCTAGTTTTGGAAAATAAAAAGAATGGGAGGCAAGCTGTCGATAAAGCGATCGGAAGGAAAAGAAGATAAGTCCATTAATGGTAGCGATAAGCCAAGAAAGGCTCAGGACGCCGCCAAGGCTACAGATTTGGATAAGAAGGGGACTTTTATAAGCACTCACTCCTAGTTCATTCCATGAAAAACCACTGAATAGCCAACTTCTGACCCATTCCAATAGAATCCACAGACTAGCACCGTTTAAAGCATTGAGGAGATTGGTTTTTGAAGAGTAGGAAGAAAATTGAACAATCGGTCTTCCTAAGGCCAAAAGCCAGAGAGCTGGATAGAAAGAGAGGTAAGCAACCAAAGCAGCCGTTCCTAAAATGGTGACATAACCAATCCACCAGAAAGACAGAGAAAAAAAGAATATGCCACTAAGATAACCACTCCAAAATCTTGTCCAGGGCTTTTCCTTATAGTAATCAGCTGCGGCAAAAAGCGGAATAAGGCTAATCCAGCTGAAAAGAAAAGAAACATGAGGACTGAAAGAAAAAGCCATCCCAACCCCAGATAAAGATGGAACAATGAAAAAGAAGAAAATTCTCGCAGAGAAGATCTGTTTTGTTTTTTTTTCTTTTATTTTAAGATTTTCCATGGATGGTTTTAAAACTTATGAAAATTAAAGTGAATGAAAAAAGGAATTTTCTTTTCTTCTCCTTTTTCTCTTTTATGCGTATTCCAAAGAAATATAGCTAATGAGGATAAGAACGAAATATGTTGAAAATATTGCGTACGCATTCGTGGTTGCTTGTAGTTGTGCTTGCTGTCATTGGCGTCTCCTTCTTGCTGTTTTTTAACATACCCGCAATGAGCGGATTAAAAAATCCGTCAGTTGCCAAAATTGCCGGCAAGAGCATTTCATTAGAAACGTTCAGATTAGCTAGGCAAGCCAGCTCGATAGAGATTGCCTTGAGTTCTGGGAATCAACCTTATGGGGAAAATCTCCAGCAAATACTCGATCAAATGGCCTGGACGCGATTGCTTTTCCTACAAGCCGCAAAAGAGTTGCATTGCTTGGTTCCTGAAGAAGAAGTGGTTCAATTCATTCAGCAGCTTCCCTTTCTTCAGAAGGAGGGAAAATATGATCCTGCAATTTATCAACGTTTTGTTTCTTCCTTCTTGGTTCCACAAGGTATAACTGAAGAAAGATTTCTGCAGGTGATGCATGAAGAGCTTTTGATTGGAGAGGTTAAAAAAGTTTTAGTTGCCCCTGTAGAAGTTGTTTCAGGGGAATTAGATGAAATTTATAATATGACTTTTGGGGCTGTGCAGGTGGTTCTATTCAGGCTCAACATCGATCCTTTTATGCAAGGTCTTCAAGTGAAACCCGAAGAAATTGAAAAAGAATATAAAAGCCATTCCAAGGATCCGGAATATTATACGGCAGAAAAAAGAAAAGCGGGCTATGTGTTTTTTCCTTTTCCTCCAGAATGGCAATCTCTAAAAGGAAAAGACCTTGAAGAGGCCAAAAGGAAGCTTTTAGAAAAAGCCGAAGATTTTTCAGTAGATACTGTGAGACTAATGGAATCTTCTCAAGCTGCTGAGATTGAAAAGATAGCTAAGGAAAAAAATCTTTCTTACCGCCTTACTCCCTTTTTTTCTTTAGATCATCCTCCTACGGAGGTAGAGGAACCTGAAAAATTTGCCAAAGCCGTTTTTGAACTCTCTCAAGAAAAGCCTGTTAGTGATCCGATTGAAACTTCCAAAGGATATTATGTCATCGTTCTCCTTGGAGTAGAAAAAGGGGTGTTGCGGCCTTTTGAGCAAGTAAAATCCATCATTGAAGAAAAGCTTAAGCGAAAGAAAGCCTTAGAAGCTCTTTTCGAAAAATCGACCGCTATTGAAAAAGAGCTAAATAAGGCGCTGAAAGAGGGGAGGGACATCGAACAAGTAGCTAGGGCTCAAGGACTTTTGATAGAAAAGCCTCCTTCTTTTATTCCTGTTGATCCTCCAAAAGACTTAAAAGCCGCTGCTGAAATAGGATTTGCTTGTCAGCTATTGGAACCATCGCGGTTAAGTCGTTTTCTGCCTACACCGGAAGGTGGGGTGTTTGTGTATCTACAGAACCGTTTTGCTCCGGCATTGCCCAATGAGATGGAAATTAAAAACAAGCTTGAAAAAGATCTGCTTATGAGCAGAAGGCAAGCATTCCTAGAGGAATGGGTGTTATGGAGAAGCAAACAGCCAGGTTATATGCCTCCTGCTTCTTTGTTGCAAACCGCTAGTATACAAGATCAGTAAGTTGTTTTAGCTTTTCTCAAATAGCCGGATTCCAAAAAGAGGAGCAATTCTAAATAGAGAAATGGTAGCAAAAACACATAACGGGGTAAAAATTGCAATAGCTGGGGGAATTCTCATGCCTTGACCTAAAATCTGAAAAAAGTGGAAGATCAAATAAAAGGCGATAAGAATAAAAAGGGCATTAAAAACTCCTGCAGCCGGATGTCTGCTACTAAGTCTTCCTCCTTCTGCTAACCCAATAAGAAGAAGGACAAGGACTGATAGAGGTTCGGCAATGAGAGTATAGAATTGGACTTGATAGGGAGCAAGGAGTGTTTTTTGGATATTTCCTGGATTCTCAATCAGTTTCCATAACTCTGAGGCATTTAGATCACGCGGTTTTTTTTCAAGCGCCACCATTTGTCTGGGAGGCGTTGTCCAGGAAATAAGGGAAAGAGACTCAAAATAGGTGCTTTGAAGAAAATTACTTGAGCTGTCATAGTCGATGCGATTGACATCGTTAAGGATCCAGTGGCCATCTTTCCAGATGGCTGTACGAGCAAAGTATTTTTTCAAGTCTTTCCCAGAATCTTCTTGAACAACGACTTCAACGTCTTCTCCCTGATTTTTGACAAAATCTAGCTGGCGGAAATACCATATTCTTTTTTCTGCCTTTTCCCTGTAAATGATGCCACGGACAGCATGAACCGATCCTTTGTTTCCTTTGATATCCTCCATGATTTGATCTCTTTTTGCCTGTGAATTGCCACCTGGACCAAGCTGTAGGGCGATAAGAAAGACCGTCATAATAAGACCGATTATCAAAAAAGGGGAAAAGATTTTTTGCAATGGAACACCACAGGCTTGCATGGCAACAAATTCACCATGTCTGTGAAGCTGCATGAGAAAATAAAGAGAAGCAAAAAGGGAAGCAGGCGGAACAATCATGATCACTACGGCTGGAAGATAAGCTACATAATAATTAAAAATCTGACGCGCCGTGGCTTTGTTTTGAATGAAATCTTCTAATGATCCAAAAAGATCGGCAATGATCACAAGCGAACAAAACGCAAGGATCGTAAAGAGTAAGGGATAGAGGAAACCTTTAAAAAGATAGCGGAACAAAATTTTTTTCATTATGGAACCACTTGAATTATGATGGACAAGCTAACCCTTTTTTTACAAGAATATGGAAAAAATGTCGGTCAATTCAACCCAAATTATAGAAAGAGAACTAGAGCAGCTACGCCAGCTAGCTTCCAATATGATGATGGATTCTGTGGATATTCTCTCTAGAATTGCTGATAAACTGCTCGAATGTTTCAAAAAAAATGGAAAGCTCCTTTGTGCTGGCAACGGAGGAAGTGCTGCTCAAGCTATGCATTTTGCAGAAGAACTCTTGGGAAAATTTCGAACCAAAAGAGCGCCTTTAGCGGCTATCTCTTTAGCATCCGATGGATCCACGCTTAGTTGTATTGCAAATGATTTTGGATTTGAAGAAATCTTTTCAAGACAAATAGAAGCTCTTGGATATCCAGAAGATCTGTTGATCCTTTTTTCTACAAGCGGTAATTCTCGAAATCTCATTAAGGCGGCGCAATCAGCCAGGAATAGGGGTATGTTTTCAATTGCTTTTCTGGGAAACGGAGGAGGAGAGCTATGCAGACAGGTCGATCTGTCCTGGATCGTACCGAGTGAAAATCCCTCAAGAATACAAGAAATGCATTGTTGGGCTGTGCATGCCCTTTTAGAGATTATTGAATCTTGGAAAATCAGTATCTAATAGCTAGATAAACTTTATTATACAGGCAGATTAGAGCAGTTTTACTTTGAACAAAGGCTTATTAAAATCTACAGGCTTACCATTTTCTGCTAGCACCTCTGTAATGATCCCATGAACTTCCGCTTTAATTTCGTTCATGACTTTCATCGCTTCTATAATGCATACTACAGTATCTTCTGTGACTTCTTGCCCAACTTCTACGTAGGGCTGGGCATTGGGAGAAGGGGATCGATAAAATATGCCTACCATAGGCGAGCGAATTTCTGTAAACTTGGGAGAAGCAAGTAAAGATGGTTCTTTGTCTTTGACTTCGACCAGATGTCCGCCAGAAGAAGGAGGAGCAGAGACCAATGGAGGATGTGGAGGAAAGTCTTTTCGAAGCCTCAGTTTGATGTTTTCTTCTTCGATCTCTATTTCATTTAGATTGTTTTTTACCATCAGTTCGATAAGTTCAGCAATTTTAGCTATATCCATATCATTTGTTCCCCTTTTTTCTTAAACCGATGCTTCTCATTTTGTGCAAAATCTCTTTCCAATCAATTCATTTCGTTAATTCTATTGTATTGGTTCTTACTTGGCTGAAAAAATGTTCGGTAACTAAACATTCAACTTAGGTATTCCATCCTTCCTCTTTTTCTCTTGTTTTTCTCCAATTCTGTCAATTTTTTTCCCTTCTTTTGTACTCTTGTTTCCTGTTTGAAAATAATAAGGTTCCTTCTGTTTCCTTTGCTAGCCTTTGTTTGCTTTTTAGACTCTGTTTTTTCTCTTTTCCTTTTAAAAAGTTTGAGGAAGGAATGCGGCTTCAATAGCTAGCGATTCATCTACTGCATGTCTAAGATCTTGGTGGAGCTGCTCGATGGTTCTTATTGCCTCCACATATCTCCAGAAATTTTTTTTGGGGGACTCTTTCTTTAGTTCTTCTTGGATCTTTTGCCAGTAAGCCTGTTCAAGATGGCGCAAGAACCGTTCTCTTTTATCCATGATCTTGATATGGATTACTGTTTGGGTTTCTTCTAGGGGTTGTTCTTCTTCATTTTCCTTTTCCAGTTCTGCTTTTGTTTTTTGGACAAACTCATTGAGCAACGCCATCTTTTTGAACCCTGCGATTGGTTCTCCATTGTCGATTTGCATCCATTTTTGCACTTCGGCCAAAAGCTCTTGGTCTTCGGGCGAAATTTCAAAAGGAGAACTATTATAGACAGAAACCCGAATGCATCGGGAAAGAATGGTTGGAAATATAGACGAAGGCCTTGTCGAAGTTAAAAGAATGGTGGTATGCGAAGGAGGCTCTTCAAGGGTTTTTAAAAAGGCATTGGCCGCTTCTCCTCCTCCTAAACACATAGATTCGGCCTCTAAGATGAGGCAAACTTTTCTAGATTCTTTATAAGCTTTTAAGTAGAGCTGCTGGCAGACTTCCTTTATTTGCTGAACGCTAATGCGCTTTAATTTCGTTTGTGGACGGACGAAGTAAAAATCAGGGTGCTTCAATGGATCTCCTTCGAGCAGTTCTCTGGAGAGAGCCATCCCTACGTTAAACAACAAGGAAGCATTGGAACCGCTGAAGAGATAAGCTGAGGCGATCCTTTGGTTCAGAATCCCTTTTTTGAATAGTTGAATACAACTTTCATAGCTCAAAGACATGGCTAATCTTCTCCCATACAAGAGTTGCGATTTCCTTAGGACTTCCTGTGGCTTCCAAGATATAGAATCTTTCTGGTTCTCTGCTTGCAAGCTCTAAATAAGCCTTTCGGACCATCTCCAAGGACCTCTCAAAGTCAGCCTGCAGCTTGTCAATGCTTGGTTTTTGGCCATCTCTTTTTTTAATCCTAAACCGAGAACTTGTCACTGGAATGTCCAATAGAATCGTTAAAGTTGGCTGTATACCGGCAGTGGCCAGTTGGTTGAGTTCTTCAATGGTCTTTAGAGGAATGCCGCGGACTATTCCTTGGTATACAAGCGTCGAATCAGTAAAACGATCGGCAAGAATCCATGTATTCTGTGCCATCTCAGGCTCAATGATTTTTTTTATTAGCTCTGCTCTACTTGCTTCAAACAAAAAGAGTTCGGCAAGCGGGCAGAAGCCTATAGCCGAATGTTTTAAAAGCCTGCGTAATCGTTCTCCAAGTGGTGTGGACCCAGGTTCTCTAACGAGGATAACCTTCTGTCCCCGCTCTTCTAATCGTTTTTTTAGTAGACGAATCTGGGTTGTTTTTCCACAGCCTTCACTGCCTTCAAAACTAATAAACCGTCTTTTTACGCTTTCCATGCTTTTTGTCCTTCTGGAGTATCTTGGACGATCCAACCCATTTCATGGAGCTGCTGTCGGATCCTATCGCTTGTAGCCCAGTCCTTTTTCTTTCTGGCTTCAGATCGCATTTGAAGCAAAGTTTTAATTTCAGGAGGGATTTCCACGCTAAACTCTCCGATTCCTAAGATCGAATCAACAATTTGCCAACTTCTTTGGAGTGGTGGTAAAGGCTCTCCTTTATCCATCATACGATTGGTGTGTCTGATCCAATCGAAAAGATGACCGATTGCCTCTGTAATATTTAGATCATCCGCTAAAGCCTCAACAAAGCAGCGAAGAAAACGAGTCTCTTCTTCATATTCTTGCAGTTGGAACTGAGATTTAGGAAGGCTTTGGATGCGGCTTAACCACTGGTCGATTCTTTTGACAGCTTCACGTGAGGCTTCCATGCCCTGCCATGTGAAATTAAGGGTCTGTCGATAATGGGCAGCCGTTAAAAGATGATACCGAAGCGTCCTAGCATTGAATCCTCTTTCTAAAATGTCTCGGATAGTATAAGTATTACCAATAGATTTAGACATCTTTTCGCCCTCAACCAGTACATGTGCTACATGAAACCAGTGGCGAACGAAATTTTGTCCTGTCACAGACTCGCTCTGCGCTATTTCATTTTCATGATGAGGAAAAATAAGATCTACCCCTCCACAGTGAATGTCTATTTCCTTGCCTAAATAACAGATACTCATGGTGGAGCATTCTATGTGCCACCCTGGTCTTCCTATTTCCCATGGAGAAATCCAACCGACCTCCCCGTCTTCGGGTTTTTTGGCTTTCCATAAGGCAAAATCCCCATAATGTTCTTTTATATATTCATCAGCCAATATGTGAGATCCAGGTTTTAATTTGTCTTTTTCTAAATGAGAAAGTTTTCCATAGTCGGGAAATGAAGAGATGCGGAAATAAACTGATCCATCCTCTCCAATATAGGCATGGTCTTTGTCTATCAGTTGGCGGATAAATTCAATCATCTTCTCAATATGCTCAGTGGCCTTTGGTTGATAATGCGGCTTAAGCATATGAAGAGTTTGCATATCTTGTTCGAATGCATCGATATATTTTTGAGTATATTCGACTAGAGAAAGGCCTGCGGCACGAGAAGCCGCAATTGTCTTGTCGTCAATATCGGTATAGTTCATGGTGTGAATCACCTTATATCCGAATAATTCAAGAGCTCTTCGAAGAAGATCCACACAGAGAAAGGTTCTAAAATTGCCGATATGAGCTAGGTTATATACGGTTGGTCCGCAAGCATACATGGTTACCTGCGGAGGATTGATCGGCTCAATAGGCTCTAGTTTGCGTGAAATGGTATTGTACAAAAGAAAAGGAGGAAGGGGAAAAGAGAATTTCATTTTTTTTTTGTTGTTGAAAAAGGTTATTTTTTCAATCTTGTTCCTCATTAAACAACAGATTGGTTCATTTCTTTTCGCTTCTGGAGCACATAAAAGATTTCTTCGGCTGGGTATCCCAAGATTTCGGAAAGGGTAGGATGATAAAAAGGCATATGCAAAAGATCCTCAACTTTCCCTCTAAAATACATGCACGTACTTACTATATGAATCAACTCTGAAGCATGAGGACCTATAATGGCACCGCAAAGAATTTCTCCAGTGGAAGGCTCAGCATAGATTTTCACAAACCCTTGTTCTTTCCCTTCGATAATGGCTTTTCCATGATCTTGGAAAAAATACTTAGCGTTTATTGTTTCACCATTTCGAGGTAAAAGACCTACCATTGCTGTTTCTGGATCAGTAAAAACAACTTCCATTGTCAAACGTCTTGAAATGACATGGGAAGGTTCTTTACCCGCAAGGATTTCAAGAGCGTTTTTAGCTGCAATTTCTCCTTCTTCTCTGGCAATGTGCACGATTCCAAAATTGCCCGTAGCATCCCCTGCGGCAAAAATATGGGGGATGGAAGTCTGCATTTTATCATTGACCTCAAGCGATTGAAAATCAGTATGAATCCCTATCTTTTCTAATCCAAGGTATTTTAGGTTCGGCCTTCTTCCAAGCGCATAGAAAATTTCTTTAGAGAAAACTTCCTTCTTTTTTCCTTTAAAAAAGAAAGAAACTTTTTTCAACCCATTTACAGTAGAGACCGCTTCAATTTGAGTATCGCTAAAAACAGTAATGCCCTCGGCTGTGAAACAATCCTTGAGGCATTGGGAAACTTCTGGATCAAATTGTTTCAAAAGCCTAGGGCTTCTTTGAATGATTGTCGTTTTGCAACCGAGTCGAGAAAAAAATTGGGCAAATTCACAAGCAACAGGTCCACCGCCCAAAACGGTTATGCTTTCTGGCAAATGCTCCAGTTCAAGTGCTGAATCACTTGTAAGGAATCCAGACTCCATTAAGCCTGGAATGGGCAGTGGATCAATGATTGAGCCAGTCGTTATGATGATAACATTTGCATAGAGGAGTTGCTTTTCCCCATCTCTTCCTATTATTTCCAATTCGTTTGAGCTCTTGAAAGAAGCTTGGGCTCGAATGAAGTCTACTGGCAATGAAAGGATCTCTTCTTCTCTATATTTAGCAAACGTCTCGACGAGTTTTCTTTTTCTCCATTGAATCTGCTGCATATCCGCTGAAATAGCCTCTACTTTCAATCCAAAAAATTTGGCTTGTTGCAAATCCCAAAATCTTCGACTTGATTCTATTAATGTTTTTGAAGGCATACAGCCTTTGAGGATGCAAAGACCCCCAATCTTTTCTCCTCCTTCGATCAGGGCGACTTTGATTCCCTGTTTTGCGGCTATAGAAGCAGCAGCAAAACCCGCGGTTCCTGCACCGATGATGGCCAACTGGTATGATCCCTTCATTGAAAATCCTAAATTTTTTTTTATGCAATCTTTCTTCAGGGCTAATCGGTAAACAGAGAGAAAAAATCTTTTACACAAGCAAGGTCTTTAAAAGAGTAATCAGGTTTGTATTGGTCAAGCTCCTCCTTGCTGAAGCCTCCAGTAGCCACAGCAATCGAAGTAAAACCTGCAAATTTAGCGCAAAGAACATCATGGGGAGTGTCTCCCACTACCCAAAAATTCTTTTTTTCAATGACTTGACCGAACATTGCCATAACAAGCTCAGCAGCCATACTGGCTAAATAATTTCTTGATTCATGAAGATCACCGAACAGCCCAAAAGAGAAATAGGTCCATACCCTATAATAGGAAAGTTTGATCTGAGCAGCTTTTCTGAAATTACCTGTCAAAAGCCCCATTTTGACAGAAGAGATAGTACTTATTGTTTGCAAAATATCTAATATTCCTGGACAAAGCTTCCCTGTATCCTGACTAGTAAGTTCTTCCCGGAGAACTTTCAAATAATGATTTCTGTAAATGGAAAGGTTTTCAGGGGTCCATGGCACCTGGCATCTATTCAAAATTTGTTTTGCGATCATGAGATCTGTTCTTCCCCGATAGTCTAGTTCTTTGGGATGCACCTCTATATTATACAGTTCATTGATAGTCCGAAAAATGGCTCTTACTCCGCTACCACTAGAATGGATAAGAGTGCCATCGATATCCCATAGAATGATATGCTTTGTTTTTGGCATGAGATGGTAATGTTATAATTGCAGCCTTAAGCTTTTAGAATCCAAGGATAGAGTATCCACAGTCAACGTAAATCGTTTGTCCTGTAATGGCTCTGGATTCATCTGATGCTAAAAATAAAGCAACCGATGCCACTTCTTTGGCTTCTACATTTCTTTTCAATGGAGATTTAGTTTCACATTCTTTTAAAAACTTTGTAAATCCGCTGATTCCTCTTGCAGCTAATGTGTTTATTGGCCCAGGACTTACAGCATTGACCCGTATCTGATCTTTGCCAAACTCATAGGCCAGATACCTCACGGAGGATTCAAGAGCCGATTTTGCGGGCCCCATAATCTTGTAATTTGATATAACTTTTTCCGAACCATAATAGGATAAAGTCAGAATACTGCCTCCATCTCTGAATAAGGTTTTGGCTTCCCTTGCTAAGGCTATAAAAGAATAAACACTGATTTCAAAAGTTTTTAAAAAATCTTCTCGAGTGGTCTCATAGAAGTTTTTTTCTAGCGCTTCTTTTGGAGCAAAAGCGATAGAGTGGAGTAAGAGATCGATTTTAGGAAAATGTTTTACAGCCTGCGAAAAGAAAGATTTGATTTCTTGTTCATTACTGACATCACAGGGAAAAGCAAAAGAAGGAGGACTAGGAGGGAGTTCAGAAAGGAGAGCTTCCACTGGTTTCTTTAGTCTTTCTCCTTGGTATCCAACGATCAAGTTGGCTCCGGCCTCATGCCAGGTTTTGGCAACGGCCCAGGCGATGCTCCATTTATTAGCAACACCAAAGACAAGTGCATTTTTTCCTAATAGAGGCTTATAATTCATAATAGGATCCTTAATGAAGAAAACAAAATAAAATATAAAGAGCAAATTTTAAATCAGTAAGCACAATCCCGTCTTTTTTCAAACGAGTCGTTCGATATTTTTTCTGAGATGTAGATCTAGAACTAATTTCTGAACGAAGTTCGTCCATTCTTTTTTCTCAGCATTTCAAATGGAACGTTCATTTCAAATCATTGGCTATTTATTTATATCAGAAATCTTTCCTAAAACTAGCCCTACTTTCCAATTAATAGCCATAATTATTTGAATCTACGCCATTGCTACAGATTTTCCTTGGTCAATGGAAGTAAAGATCTTCAGAAATTTATCTTCTCAGGAATAGGAAAGAAAATGGGAAGAGCTAGTATTAGATTAGTTTAGAGACAGACTGCGAGCCTACCACATATAATAAGAAATAATAAGAAAATACTTTGATTTTTTTCATTAGCAGGTTTGGTTTAGTAGCGGTCTTTGCTTTTATCCTTATGCATTCCTTGCCTACTCTAAGATAAAAAATGAGAAAGAGGTTTGTTTATTTGCTGTGGCTCGAATTGTCCAAAAGTTCTGACTGTTTACAATCGGAAATGGATGGAGAGGAAGATCATTTTGAAAGTAGGAGCAACGCATGCCATGCTAGAACAATGTTAGCAAAGGTCGTTCCTAGCTTCATACAGAAGCTAATTAATAGGTTAAAACTGTTAATTTTTTTAATACTTCTCTTTCCAAAAAATCTTTCAATATATTTTCTATATTAGGAGATTATATAGATTTATCATTGTCTTTTGAATGCATTTCATTTATTAGTAGTATGGCGCTTTTGGTGAAGAATCAAAAAGTGATAGAGATTCAGGTCTATTGATCTGGATCGCAAAGTAATGAAACGAATACTTATTTTGACGGCTGGTTTTGGAGAAGGTCATAATACTGCGGCACGGAATATACAGGAAGCCATTGAACATCTGGAGCCGGACGAGGCGATTGTTGATCGGATTGATCTTTTTGATACCTGTTATGGCAAGTTCAGCGATCTGTTGCGACAAGGCTATCTAACAGCCATTAATCGTGCCCCATTAATTTGGAGAGGGATTTATTCCATCTTTGATCGTACGAGTTTTATAGAAGACGTACTGGTGGCTTTTGCCAAAATGAAGCAGGCCTTGGACTGGTTGCTGAGAGAAATGCAACCTGACGTCGTGCTGTCGACATATCCTTTCTATAATTTTCTGATAGAAGAGATCTTTAAGGACGGGAAGGAAAAAAACTTTGTTCAAATAACCGTCATCACTGATTCAATCACCGTCAATTCTTTTTGGTATAGGAGTTGGAGCGATTATTTTGTAGTGCCTAATAAAGATACGGCTAGCATTTTAAAATCAGCAGGCATAGCTGAGGAGAGGATTCTTGAATTTGGTTTTCCTGTCCAACTTGAATTTTTGGAGTATGCTCAAAACTCCATGCCTTTAGAACCCCTACAACAGCCCAAGATTTTATATATAATCAATTCGGGAAGGAAAAAAGCATCAAAAATTATTGATCAACTCTTATCCAGGAAGAATTGGGAAGCAACGATCGTTGTGGGAAAAGACGAAAAGCTCTTTTGCAATATTGCTGATCATGTTAAAGGCTTTGAAGAACGGATTAAAGTTTTGGGATGGACAGATAAAATTCCCGAGCTTTTGCTCAGTCATCATGTGGTTATTAGCAAAGCAGGTGGTGCTACGGTGCAGGAAGCTATCGCAGCTTGTTGCCCAATGATTATTCCACAAGTTGTTCCTGGTCAAGAAGAAGGAAATTATGAATTTTTACGGAGATACGAAGTGGCTTGTTTTGCTGAAAAGCCATCGGATATCGGATCAGCCCTGGACTTTTTATTTGAAAACGAGGCTAAGCATTGGAAAAAATTAAAGAATAATCTTAAAAAAATTAGCAAGCCAGACAGCTCTCTTAAAATAGCTCAGTTTGTCCTAGAACAATCTGTTTTGGAAATAGCTTCTTCGAGGGTTTTCCCTTTTCCTGGGAAAAGGCTTGAAAATATCCATTTTTCGGTGACCCAAGCGAAAAGCTCTCAAGCGTTACTGTGCGATTTTCATATTCATTCCACTTATTCTGATGGGAGGTTATCCATAGGAGAGATCGTGGATTTTTATGGACAGCGCGGTTTTGATTGTATCTGTGTGACCGATCATCTGGTTGATAGAAAAAGATTGATCGGTAAGTTCTGCGAACTCACTGGGCTTGTATTGACACCGACTAAAGTCGGAGAGTATTTCGAAACGATAGAGAAAGAAAAGAAAAGAGCATGGAAAAAATATGAAATGATTCTCTTCTGCGGAATAGAATTTAACAAAGACGGATATAGTCCAAAAACCTCTGCGCATCTACTGGGGATCGATCTTAAAAGCCCAATTGATCCATGCCTTTCGTTAAAGGACATTATTGCTGAGATCCATAAACAAAACGGCCTTGCTGTTGCCTCTCATCCACACATTTTCCAAAGTGTTTGGGGGCCGAACACTCTATTTTTATGGGAAAATCAGGAAGAATATGCTCCATTGCTTGATGCCTGGGAGGTGGCAAATCGGTATGATCTATTTTCTCCCATAGGCTTAAAAAAACTGCCTTTTATTGCCAACAGTGATTTTCATAAGCCAAAGCACATCCATTCCTGGAAAACAATCCTCCATTGTGCAAAAGACGCGGATGAAATCAAAGAATGTATTCGTTCCAATAGGAATGTTGCCATAACCCTTTACCGGGATCACAAGTTCGGCACGATCTTTCAAAAGAAGGATATTGAGCTGGAAATTGCCTAACGCTTCGTTGAGTCGAATGATATTGCCTTCTTGCGCTCCTTCTTCCACCGAATTCCAACTATTAAAACGGCTGCTTGCCAATAGGAATTGCAAGCTTGCTTTCCGTGATCTATTAGCAGCAGTTCAATCAGATGAAAAGGAAGTGTGGGAAAGTCTTTGCAGGTTGCAAGAACAAGGGTTTGTCATTAATTGCTCTCCTGTAGTGGGGATATCTCTTGAGGATCCTTTACCAGATATCCTCCATCCGGTAGAACTCCAGATTCTGTTGGAAAGGCGGGAGTTTCACATCCGTTGGAAACCAGAAATTTTCCAAGTAATTGGTTCGACAAATGACGAAGTAATTAAGCAGGCAAAGAGAGGGGCTAAGGAAGGGCTTGTTGTCGTCTCTGATAGACAACTGAAGGGAAGAGGAAGACAAGGTCGATCATGGGAATCTTTCCTTCCCTTAGGTCTTTATATGACAGCGCTATTGCGACCAAAGTGGCCAGTAGCCAATCCTCAACAATTGGCTATCTTAAGCTCTCTTTCTGCGGCGGAAGCCTTATTTCAAATGGGTTTGAAAACTGTGGCTATTAAATGGCCTAATGATATCGTTGTTGGTGCTAAAAAGCTTGGAGGAATACTGATAGAAATCGATCGGGATGAAGGTGGAAATTGGTTTGCTGCAATAGGCATTGGAATTAACCTGAATCAACACACAATCCACTTTTCAGAATCCTTGCAAGCAAAAGCCACCTCCTTTTACTTGGAGACAGGGAAAAAGGTGCGGAGAGTGGAGCTTTTGATTGAAATCCTCAGTCAACTAGATCGGAATTCGCAGCGATCTTTTGGCGCAATCAAGTCATTGTGGGAAAAAAGAATGGTGCAGTGGAATGAGAAGGTTGTTTTCGAAGCAAATGGTCAAAAAATGGTAGGACGAATGATAGGTATTGATGAAACAGGTTGTTTGCTTATTGAGAGTGAAAGTGGAAGCATCCAGAAAATTTTTTCAATTTGAGCTGGTGCATGTCGGTCAAGATATGGTCTTAGAATAGGGGCTAATGATCCAGAAAGAATAAAAAAAAGGTCCACCAAAAGTAAAAAATGCCCTTTTTTAATTTCTAGAATTAAAATAGAATAATAGCATGGTTGCAAATCCCAAAAGGTGGCCAGGATCCGGTGGAGGAGATCCTGGTGGCAGATGGGATAAAGAGAATAAAACGATAATTTTTATCTTTTTATTTTTGTTTATTCTTTACATGTCGGCGCTATTTTTTCGAATATGGAGAACGTTTGGATGGTGGTAGGATACGAGTTTTAAATGGCTAGACAAATGTTCTTTATTTGAATTTCTTTTTTTTAAAGCTAAACAGCACTAGGAGAAAATGCCTATGATTCCACTGGAAGACAACTATATCGATGTGATTGGGAAAGCGCAGAGAGGGCTAAACATCAGTGACGAAGAGCTAGCAAAAAGGGCGGCTGTGCCTTTCGAAAAACTCCAGAAGGTGAAAGAAGGAGTGTTGGATGAGGAGGTTTTAGCAAGAATTGCTCCAGTGCTTGGTCTTGGGAAGAAGGCGCTTTTGGATCTAGCTAAAGGGTTATATTACCCAAAAGATCAAGGGGTTATTCCTGGCTTCTTTCACTTTAATACGAGATGGGAAGATATGACTGTTAATAATTATCTTTTATGGGATACGACGACAAAAGAGGCCGCGGCTTTTGATACGGGAGGCAATTGCACCGAAATGCTTGATGCGATTAAAGTCCATGGGTTGCGCGTAAAATTCATTTTGTTGACGCATACGCATGCTGATCACATCGCTGAGCTAGGAAGGTTGAAACGGGCTGTAGAGGCTCCTGCTTATTGCTGTCAACTTGAAACTATTCCTGGAGCCGAGCCGTTCTCTCCAGGCAAGACCTTTCAATTAGGTAGTTTGTCCATTAGCTCTTTTCTTACTAATGGTCATTCCCCCGGAGGGGTTTCTTACTATGTTACTGGAGGCAAGAGAAATCTAGTCATTGTGGGTGATTCGTTATTTGCTGGCTCGATGGGAGGTGGTAATTATTCCTACACAGAGGCCTTAAAGAACAACCGAGAAAAAATTTTAACCCTGCCTGACGACACGATTATATGTCCTGGTCATGGGCCTTTGACAACGGTAGGTGAAGAAAAAGTTCATAATCCTTTTTTTGCTTTCAATTGATTAGAAAGTTATGAAATGATGCAGTTGCATCTAAGGGTTTTCTTTCCTAAAGAAAGAAAAATAATGAATATAAACTTAAAAAAGGAGGTACAATGAAACTAGTTCCCTTAATTGGATCTGGAGTTGCCGGTCCGCTTGGTGTGCTGCATTTGCCAAGAATGTGGCTGAAATGTATCCTGGCTGCTAAAGGCATGCTAGCTGATGGTTATCCCGACCTAGGTAAAGGGTTTGATGCGATGACCATGAGTGCTCTTAATCTCACTGAAGATGAAGTGCGAAATTACATTAGAACCAATCTGCCAAGCTATACGGAATTTGAAGCTTGGATCGTACAAAAAAATGGTGGAAAGATTGATGGAGCCAAGGTTGCCGCTCACAATAGGGCTGTTTTGCAGTATCATCATGACGCGGAGACAAAGAAAGCCATTTTGGAGGAAGCAGGTCTCAAAGACGATGGCTCTATGCCAGATGCCGTGACTTTGAACGCTATCGATGATTTTACCTGTTTCCATAAATGGCTAAAAAGCCAATAAACCTATAAGCTTCTTTAAGAGGCTAAGAAAGGCTAAGAGCTCTTTTCTCTTAGCCTTTTTATTTTTATTGTTTATATTAATAATTCATTATCAATAGTATCATGCGATCATTGCAAAAAAAAGGGCTTGAGGTTTTGTTTTGTCTGTGGGGAATAGGAATTGGCTTATGGTTTTTGTCTTTTAAGTCTTATGGAGTGGAGAAACTGAAAATTCTTACATCTATTGCGCCCCTGTATTGTTTTTGTGTCAACATTGGAGGGGATTATGTCACAGTGAAAAACTTGATCTTCTTTGGCGCAGAGCCGCACGAAGTTTCGCTATCTATACGGCAGATGCAAGAAATCAGAGATTCGGATTTGATTGTTATTAATGGATTGGGAATGGAAAGTTGGTTGGAAAAGGGGCTCAGTTCAGAAGAAAAAGCAAAAAAATTGTTGTTTCCACAATAGGGATAGAACCTATTCCTTCTGTTGGCTCTCTTAATAAACTTCCAGCCAATAGCCCTTATTCTTTTAACCCGCATGTTTGGCTTGATCCTAACTTGGCTATTCAGCAAGTGGTGAACATTAAAAATGCGTTATGCCAACGGGATCCACTCCATTCAGAAGCCTACGAAAAAAATGCCGCTTCCTATATATTCAAATTAAAAGAAATCGATCGGATGTATCGAGAAAAGCTTCAAGAGATCGCACAAAAAAAAGCCTATTTCTTTGATGACTCTTTTATGTATCTGACAAAGCGTTACGATATCCTTGTAGCTGGTATTCTTGAAGAGTGCGGCCAAAGAGAAGGCCTGTCTCCTAGAAAACTTGCAACCGCCATTGAAACAATGAGGAAAGAAAAGATACCTTTCTTTTATACTCCTTTTTCAAAGAAAGCTCTTGTCATGGAAATCATCAAAGAAAGTCAAACTCGCAGCGGAGAAATCGATTCGATGGAGAGCGCCAATCCTGATCCATCTGTCTATGAGACGATAGCAAAAAAAAATTTATCGGTTTTGGTAGACGTTTTTGGAAAGAAGAACCTTTCTTGGTTCCATAACTTTGAGGTCTGTGCCGATGGAAAAGAGCAGAATTAAAGCCCCTGAGTCAGTTTCTTTCTTCCCTAGCCAACAAAAGCTTCTTTTAAAGGCTGACTCCGTTACGATTGTTTATACAGAAGAATCGGCCGTTGAGGATGTCAGCATGGAAATAGAAAGAGGAAAGATTGTGGCTCTCATTGGCCCGAATGGGGCAGGGAAGACAACACTACTGAAATGTTTTGCTGAGATCATTCAACCCAAAAAGGGGAGCATTTGGCGCCGGCCTGGGCTCGTCATTGGTTATTTGCCTCAAAGACCATCTATTCCGCGGTATCTGCCGGTAACGGTTGAAGAGTTTATATCGCTGAGGCTTGGAAACTATCAATTGCTTAATGGATTTTTTGGAGGAAAAGAAAGGAAAGAGAAGATCGCTGAGCTTTTGAAATGCTTTAAGGCTGAAGATTTACTCGAAAGAAGACTACAAGAGCTTTCGGGAGGAGAAATGCAAAAGGTAATGGTTGCTTCTACCCTGGCAAAAAATCCTGACTTGCTCCTATTAGATGAACCGTTAACTGGAATAGATGCAACTGGTGGCATCGAATTTGATCAACTACTTCATGAGCTTAAAGAAAAAAAAGAAATAGGCACAGTGCTTGTGAGTCATGATTTACAACTGGTCTCGCATATAGCCGATTGGATCTTTTTTTTGAACCATCGGGTTCTTGCCCAAGGTAAACCTTCCGATGTACTCCAGGAAGAAAAACTTGCCGCTGTATACAATCTTATTCATGGCAGATAGAAAAGAAGATGGAAATTCTTTCTTTTGATTTTTTAAGGCGTTCTTTACTAGGGGCGGCTCTAGCCGGGCCAACCTGTGCTCTTTTAGGAATTATCACAACTTCTCGCGGACAAGCCTTCTTCAGTGATTCTCTCTCCCATGCTTCCATCGCAGGCTATGGTTTGGGGCTGCTTATTGAACTATTTGCTTTTAGATACTTCAACCTGAGTTTCCCTGAGAATTTCCTCTCCGCTTTTCTTTTTCTCTATTGTCTTGGAATCTCTCTTTGTTTTGCTTATTTTTTGAATAAATCCAAACTGGAATCGGATACTCTACTTTCGATCATTTTTACAGGAAGTGTAGCCATTGGCATTCTTCTATTAACTAAATTTGTTCGCTATCCTTTGATCGAATCCCTGCTTTTTGGAGACATCAATGCAAGTTCTTGGACCGATATTGGTCTTCTGGGAATGGTTGCTGTGGTGACCTTTTCTTTCCTTCTATTTAATATGCCTGCTCTTTTGCTTACCATGATCGATGAAAATATGGCGATAAGCGAAGGGGTCGAAGTCAAAAAACTTAACTATTGGACGGTGCTGCTAATTGGAGGAGTGGTTGCTTTGAGCCTTAAACTGCTTGGAGCACTCCTAGTAAGTGCAATGATCGTTATTCCAGCAGCATCGGGAAAAATGTGGGCATGGAATTTCCGTTCTCTTTTGTTGATTTCCCTAGTCAATGGGTTTTTAGGGGCTGTTGGAGGGGTCGTTCTTTCCTATTATATGGATGCGATGACAGGTCCAACCATTGTGGGATGTGATATTTTTTTGTTACTCTTGGCTCTATTGTTTAAAAATCTCTTTAAGAAAAAAAACTTAAAAACTATACGGAATAGTTAGAGGCTTTCTAATCTATCCATCGCCTCTTTTAGATTTTCAAACAGAAAAGAAGGATTGGCCAACAACAGTTTTTTTTTGGAGTTGTAACCAGTCAACACTGCTGCAGAGAGAATGCCGCCAGCATGGGCCGCTTCGATATCATGAACCATGTCTCCAAAAAATATCGTACTTTGAGGATCGATCTTTTCTTTTTCGATGATCTGTTTGATAGCAATTCTCTTGTCATCAATTTCTGTATAAATGCGGTCAAAGTATTGTTCGATCCCTAACCGCTTGGCTTGTTTTATAAAATGACCCTGATGGATAGTGCTTAAAAGGATTACTTGGTATTGCTTCTTTTGACAAAATTCTAAAAATTCAAGGGCATAGGGCAATAGTGGAATTTTAACCTGAAACAGTTGAAAGATCGCATGGTAATGTTCGTTCATCTCCATGAAAGAAACTTCTGGTAAATAACTCTTATAGAATTCCTTGAGTGGTAAAAAAAACGTTTCTTTGAATTCTTCAATCGAAAGTTTAGGCTTTCCGTATAAGCCAAATATAAAATTCGAGGCTTTCAAGACAAAGGGCAAGTCATTAGCAAGGGTGCCCGACCAATCCAAAAACACAGTTTGAATTTTTTTCATCGCTTTTGATTTTTGAAAAGACAGTAAACAATCAAAACAAATTCAATCGATTAATCAATAATCTCAATCTGCCATAGGATCGTTTGTCAAATGGGAAAACGATTCTGGGAAGATGGGCTATTTCCGGTTCATTTGATTCCTGTGGTAAGGCAGAAGACAAAGAAAAAGCATTTGGTTTTAAAATGATGTCAGAAAAATCTTCTCGGATCGACTCAAGAGCTTCTGTTGGAGGGATTCTGAAGATACGCAAGACTAGATTATCCCCAACAAACCGATAAGAATGAAAGTTATGATAAAAAGAGAGGATTTCTTTTTTGGCTTCATGTATGTCTTCAGTGACCAAGAATAAATTAAAATCTTCTGCAGATATAAGTCCTCTTTTCAAGAGATTATTTGAAAGAAAGTCGACAAAGTTTTTCCAATAGGTCCCTCCGGGGACATCAATAAACACAAAAGGGACAAGAGGAGCCTTTCCTGTTTGCAGAAGAGTAAGAGTTTCAAAACATTCATCCATAGTTCCAAACCCACCGGGGAACAGGGCGATGGCATGGGATTCTTTGACAAAATGCAGCTTTCGGTTAAAGAAATATCTAAAACTAATGAGTTTCGGATCACCATCGATCACTTCGTTGGGTTTTTGTTCGAAGGGTAAACGAATGTTAAGCCCGAAACTTTTATCCTTACCGGCTCCAAATTGAGCTGCTTCCATGATCCCTTCTCCACCTCCAGTGATAACCATAAAGCCGCTCTCTACCATGATTTTTGCAAAATCTTTTGCACTGAGCCACTCAGGGGTTTGCGGTTTGATGCGGGCTGAACCAAAAATGGTGACTTTTTTAAAAGAGCGATAAGGTTGAAAAATTGACTCCGCATATCGAATTTCTTTTAAGGATTGATTGACAAGACGGACGTCAGCATAAGGAGTGTTTTGGAATGAAAAGCGAAGCACAGTAGCGATCATTTCGAAATATTCACGACGGTTTTCTATGACTCCTGCAGCTTGGAGCAACTCCTCTATTTTTTTGTCGATTTCCGGTTTACCTGAACTGTATACAAAGCTTTTTTTTTCTGTCACTTTATCTATAATGCCTTGTTAAAAAAGAATGGCAACTCTAATAGATCGGCTTAATGAATCTCTGCTTATTGGCGATGGTGCTTTGGGGACCTATCTTTATTCTCTTGGCATTCCGAGAGGCTATTGTATTGAAGAATTAAGTCTTTCTCATCCTAACTTATTGGAAAAGGTTCATCGAGACTATATCGATGCGGGGGCAAAAATTATCCGAACCAATACGGCCGAAGCGAATGCCTACCACTTGTCGTTTTTCAAATTGGAAAAGAAGCTCAAAGAAATCGTTGGCCGCTCCGTGCAGCTAGCCAGGAAAGCTCTTGGATCCAGAGAAGGGTGGATTGCGGGCACAGTGGGTCCTATCTGGACTAAGCCTACTGAATCGCCAATCGATATGGCTACAAGACAAAGCCTCTATGAAGAGTTGATTGCCTCTCTAATTGAGGAAGGAGTAGATCTTCTTTTTTTTGAGACTTTTACCGAGCTTTCCGAACTTTTGCTTGTACTAGATATTGCTCGCAAAAAAGGAGCAGACAAGCTCTTTGCTTTTATCGCCTCCTTTGAAGAAGGAAAATTGTCGAGTGGGGAGACCCTTGGAGAGGCTTTTTCAAAACTCAGACATGCAGGGGCTACCCTTGTGGGGATCAATGGCGCATGCGGTGTCCAAGCTTCGATTCATCTTTTAGAGGAGATTGAGCTAAAGGCCGGGGAGTTTCTAGGTGCCTATCCGAATGCTGGTAAACCTGAATTTTATGATGGGACATTTACCTACTCCGCCAGTCCTTCGTATTTTGGAGAGAATGTTGCAAGATTTGCTGAAGAAGGAGTCTGCCTGCTTGGAGGGGATTACGGCACGGAGCCAGCGCATATAGCGGCGATGGCTCAAAGAGCCGCGACGATTAAGCCCCTCAAAGAAAAACCACCTAAAAGAAGGCCTCGCTATCTGGTTTCCGAACAGGAGGTTTTGCCGCAGATTGAACCATCCCTTCTTGATCTGTTAGCCCTAAAGCCTGTTTTCATGGTCGAGTATGATTCTCCTAAGACTTTAGCAATCGGAAAGTTCCTTGAGGGAGTCAAGGCAATTGAAAAAGCTGGGGCTGATGCGATAACATTGGCTGATAACTCACTTGCGATTTTAAGGATCAGTAACTTTGCAGCAGCCATTCATGTTAGAAGAGTTTCCAAAATGATTCCTATCCTCCATATAGCTTGCCGGGATAGGAATCTTTTAGGATTGCAATCGGAGTTGATGGGGCTGGGAACCTTAGGGTTCAGACATATACTGGCCCTGACAGGAGATCCAGCAAAATCTGGCGATCATCCGGGAGCTACATCAGTCTATGATCTTAATTCTATTGGATTAATCCGACTGCTTGCTAGTTTAAATAGAGGATTTAATGCCGCTGGAAAAGATCTGAAAGGTAAAACGGATTTTATCATTGGCTGTGCTTTTAATCCGAATACTTCCCAGTTTGAAGCCCAGGTAAAAAAATTGGAGGCTAAGCTGGCAGCTGGAGCGCAGTTTGTTATGACACAACCCATATTCGATATCCAGCTTATCAAAAAGACCTATAATTATCTAAAACCTTTGGGCATTCCCGTATTTATTGGGCTAATGCCCCTTTTAAACTACCGAAACGCCGAGTTCCTTCATAATGAGGTACCGGGGATTTCTATACCTGAAGCTGTACGTGAAAAATTGAAAGCAGTAGATGGGGAAAAAGCTATGGAGGTAGGTGTGGGATTTGCACAAGTACTTGGGGAAGAAATTCTTTCGCTTTTCAAAGGCATTTATCTAATCACTCCTTTTCTCCGGTATGATATTTCGGTCAGGCTTTTGGAATTGCTCTTTAGTAGGAAAAAATCTTAGTGCTGACTAGGAATGGCTGGAGGCTCTCCGCGGTGAATGGAAATTTTTTCGATCCATCGAATTCTTTCGAAAACGGATGGATGGCTTTCGTAGAACATGGAATAGAGGGGATCGGAATCGTAAGTTAAGTAATTTGTAGAAACGATTTTTTTCAGTGCCTCGATCAGCGGTTCTGCGGCCCATTTCAAGGCAGCGAAGGCATCTGATTCTTTTTCAGCCTTTCTCAAAAGCCAGTTTTTTAAAGGTTCTAGCGGATAAAGTAAAATAGGCAAGAGCACGATTGCCAGTCCAAAAGTGGATGGAGACCAGTTTGGATCCAGGCTAAATGCAGCTATCCAAGTTTTATGGGTGTCAAGTAGATTAAGGAAAAGAAACATGACCAATCCTCCCAAAAGGGTTACAAGTCGACTTTTCCAAAGATGACCTAGCCGGTAATGGGCCAATTCATGGAAAAGTACTGCAATAAGTTCCTCCCGGTCTAATTGATTGGTCAACGTGTCGTAGAGTATAATACGGCGGTGTTTCCCGAAACCTGTCAAAAAAGCGTTGCTGTGGAGGGAGCGTTTGCTTCCTTCCATAACAAAGATCTGATGAATGGGAAAACCATTTTTTTTGAATATTTTTTCTATTTTATCTTTTAAGTCTTTATCTTCCAAGGGTTTTAAACGGTAGAAAAGGGGAATAATCCACACGGGAAGCATCCATTCTATAAGAAAAAGGGCTATAATCCAAATGACCCAACAGTATAGCCACCACAAGGAAGAGAATTCTTTTATCCAGAGAAATAATAGAAAAAGTGGGCATAAGAAGAAAAGAGAGAGAATCCAATGGCCAACCTGATCAAAAAGGAATAAAATTGGAGTAGTTCGATTGAAACCAAATTGAGATTCAATCCCAAAAGTCCTAATGGCAGAAAATAGGGTTCTTAGGGTATCTTCTAGCCAGAGGATGGAGATCAAAAAACAGCAGCCTGACCAGATCTTTGGAAAAGGAAAAATCTTCCAAAATTCTTCAAACATTCTCAGTCCCCCAAAAGGGATCCAAAAAAGGAACAAAAGATAGAAAAAGACCGAACGAAGTTGCGCCAATTTGATTTTTTGGTTGGCATAAAGGTAAGAATCGGATGAAGAACTCAAAGAGGCAAAAGAAGTATTGTTGAAAGAGGGGGAGTTTTGTGAATTCTTTGTTTTCGAGAGATATTTGAGTTGTCTACTGCTTAGCCAGTAGTCCCAAGCGAGTTCAGCACTGGCAATAAGAACAACCAACCAAACAAAACTTTGCCCAAGGATAAGCATCTTTTTATAAAGGAATTTTAAGCAATTTCTTTACCAATAATTATGATAAAATAAATTTAGACGAACTAAAAATAAAAAAGATGGCTTATAAATTAATAGATTTATTTGTGTACTTTCTTAATTCTTAAAGGAAAAACGGTCTAGAACAGAACAAATGGCAAAGAAAATTAGTTTTTTGCTCTATTCTTTTTTTTACTTTTGGCTCATTGCTAATTCTTTTGCAGTGTCCACAGAAGAGAAAAAGGAGGGCAAATCTCCTGCTCCTACAGCAAAAATATTTGTAGTGGCCGAATATGGGCCAAAACTTCCTCCAGAAAATCTCCAGAACAATGTCGATCGATATATGGAAAAAGTCTCACGCACATTTGATACCTACGTGCAAAGGTCGGCAGCAAAAAAGAGGATGCATCTTTTGCCTTTTAGCTTTACTCCCTTACATGGTTTTGTAGCTCTTGGCTTCTATGTTAGCCCTTTGGGGGTGATTACTGAAAAAGTGTTTTTTATCGACTCTGGAGAAATGGCTGATTTGATAGAACAATGTTTGAGAGAAGCCTTAGGGAAGATGGCAGTTTTGGATCCCCCTTCAAAAGAACTTCAACAAGAGATTGGATCTGGTTTTTGGAAATTTTTTTGTTGTTGGTGGCCTGCGCAATATGAGGGGTTAAACGATGATCTTGAGACTGCCGCCCGATTGTTTAATAGAGGAGGCAATTTTGGTCCAGGGGCGGGAGGAGGCATTCCTTTGGAGTTTCATCAAAGAAAAAAATGAGCCTTTAGATGTTGAGGGTTAGTAGCTTTTTTAGCAATGGATAAGATATTTTTCCTTTTTTTATTTTGTTTTTTTACCATTGTAGCAATGCTTTGGGGACATCCAGCCGAAACTCTTTCTAATAGAGAGAGAGCCAGCGCCGAAGGCCCAAGAAAATACTTATTCCCCTTAGTAGGAGATTGGATGAAGGGTCCTGTTCGAGCACCTGCTTTTTTGATCGAATATGTCGACTTTCAATGCCCGGTGTGTAAAAGGTATAATGAAATCAACAAAGAACTTTTGAAAGATTATCAAGGAAGGCTATTGATCATTTATAGACATAAACCTTCTCCGACGCATCCTTACAGTTTTATAGCTGCATTAAGCGCTGAAGCCGCTGGCAAAGAAGGATGTTTTTGGCAAATGGCTGATCTGCTTTTTGAAAAACAAGATGAATGGGCCAATGCCCAAGATCCATGGAAATTATTTAGACAATATGCCCACTCTTTAAACATAGCCGAAGAACGCTTTTTAAGGAACCTGAAAGATCCACAGCAGCAAAATAAGATCTTGAAGGATATCCAGAGTTCTCTTGCTTTAGGAGCGACGACGATTCCCTCTTTTTTCTTGAATGCTGAAAGGATTCCAAATCCTCAGTCATACGAAGATTTTAAAATACTCATTGAGGCTTCTCTTATTAAATCTAAAAAGACGCAAGTTCATGAGCATGCTGATATTAGAGTGGTGCTTGATGGAAAGCCAGTGGATTTTTCGTTGCCTAAATTTCAGTCGAAATACGGTCAGGAGCTAGATCCCTATGTCCATTTGCATCATGGCAATGGGAAGGTGCTCCATAAACATAAAAATGGGATTAACCTCGGGTATTTTTTAAAACCCTTGGTATGGATTTTGGAAAAGATCATTTTAGCTTGGATACAGGTAAGAGATTTGAGCCCAGTGGCAATAAAGTTCTCCTGCTTTTTGTCAATGGTCGAAAAGAACCCTTAATGGATGCTTATGAACCTAAGGATCTTGATAGAATTCTTCTCTATTTTGGACCAAATTCAGAGGAACTGATTGCTAAGGAATTGGCTCTTGTGAGTGATGAGGCCTGCATTTATTCTTTAAAATGCCCGCAACGAGGAATGCCTCCAGATGAAGAATGTACTGGGCAACTTGGTTCGGATTGTCAATGAGAAAAAATTCTGAGTCTCTCTCAATGGCAGCAGACGATGCTGCCAAGGAGTTTGAATTAACCTTTCGCTTTTATTCTTTGCTGAATGATTTTCTTCCAGTCTGGAAAAGACAAAAAGAAATAAAAAAAGCCTTTGGCAAACATACCACTTTAAAAGATGCCATTGAGTCTTTTGGAGTGCCCCATACCGAAATTGGACTCATCCTCTGTAATAGTCTTCCTGCTAGTTTCGAACAAAAAGTTATAGAGGGTGCTCTTGTGAGCGTTTTCCCTCATTTTAAAACGATCGACATTGGAAAATTAGCTCCAATTCTTTTTGAAAGGCCAAAACAATTTAAATTTATTCTTGATGTCCATTTAGGGACCCTAGCTCGATATTTGCGACTGCTTGGCTTTGATACTCTCTACAACAATACCTATTCTGATGCGCAACTGGCAGATATTGCCTATGCAGAGGAAAGAATTTTATTAACGAGAGATCCAGGACTTTTGAAAAGAAAAAAAGTCAAGCAAGGCTATTTTGTCCGAGCCATTGAGCCCAGACTGCAAGCCATAGAAATCCTAAGGGAGTTCCATTTAAAAGAAAATCTTAGTCCTTTTGGAAGGTGCCTCCGCTGTAATGGCCTACTTCAATCTGTAAACAAAGTAGAAATTAAAAATGTTGTTCCTCCAAAAGTCTGTGAAATACATAATTCTTTTTTAAAATGTCAATGTTGTGCTAAAATTTATTGGCCGGGGAGTCATTATCATCGGATGAAGTCACTAGTTCTTTGGCTTCAGATTCATGCTTACTAACTTCTTTGGGTATGCCAGGATTTTATGCTTATCCCTTAAAAGTATGAATGAATTGTAGAAAGGGAAGGGATATTCCATAAAAATATACTTGTTTAGGGAAATTAAGGGATTGTTAAGAAGGTAAAATTCGTATATTTTTTCTTGACTAAAATATGATATTGTTGGGTTGTGTTTTGTGTTATTTTTGGGAATAGAATTATAAGTTTAAGTCTTTAGTTTATAGAGGGATACATTGAAAAAAAAGTTAGATAAGTATAAAAAATTCTTTGATCTTCTATCCCAATTGAAAAGTATGTTTTGTCCTGGATATCTGAAAGGGAATCTTCGCTCTTTTAATTTAATAAGTGATATTATCAAAGCCCTTTATGCAGTCTTAATAGAAAGTAAAAAGAACATCGTTTATGATTTATCAGTTGTAGTCCAAAATGAGATTGAAGAATTTTTCCGGATTCTAGGATTGGGTGAGCTCTGTATTTTTTATTCTAATGCTGGAGCTGTGTTTGCTGCTCAGCAAACCTTGTTTTCCGGTGTCTGGTGGGTAGAAAACAAAATCATTTCTGACAAAGTTTCTAATTTGAGTATTGAAATCGGATTAATCCCTAGATTTGTATCTGCCGAACGAGAAGAACGTCTACAAAACTTGGATTTTGACACTATGCTTCCATCCCTCAAATCAACGAGCGTAGGATTTCAGGCACTCATCAGTTCTTTAGTGAGGGATACGAAAGGAAACCATTTGGCTATGAACGAAAAAAAGATTCAATTGAATCTTCTTCCCCTAGTTCCTCAGGATAAAAAAACGTTGTTTAGCCTGTTACCAAAAACTGCAATTACAATTTATTCTCAACAAAAGCAGGCTTGGGTTTTTGGGACTCCATGGAAAAATATCTGGTGGATTGAAGAGCTTACCGATGTAGCAATAAATAGGAGGGAGTTAGGCCTACTTGTCTGCGAATTTCCTTATTCCTTGTTTCCTGTTAGCTCAGAACTTAGAATAAGCGCTCGAAGACTAGAAAAAATAGCTGCCCAGCTAAAACCATAATTTCACGAAATTTTCTTTTTTCCCTTTTCCCTATGCTCTAAAGTATTAGCCACATCTTACTTTTTAGGGCAACATAGTCCTCCTTACTGGTAAGGAAATAATCGACGGAGAGGCAAAAATAGTTATGAAATGACTAGCTTTAATGCTGAATGAAAAAATTTGTTTTTCTCTGTCCCCTTTCTCTAGGCCTTTTTCTACTCTTTGTTTTCTTTGGTGCTTCTAAATACAAAACCACAGGAAAACAACCTAAAGCTAAAGAGAATGTTTCTTTTTTCTCTAGGCTTGTAAAGAAAGCAAAAGAACTTTCATTCACTTCTTATCTGCAGCCTCCACCAGTTCCTGCCCAACTTTCCAATCTTAGTTATGACCAGTGGTTTGGTATTAGTTTTAAAGATCCAAGAGGAATCATTCCCAATGAAAGTCGGTTTGTGATTAAGCCTTTTCCCTTAGGATATCTTTTCTGTCAGCCAGTTTTTCTCCATCTGATCACTGCCAATGGCGAAGAAAAGAACTATGATTTTGAACCTTCACTTTTTGATTTTAAGAACGTGGAGCTTGGGAAATTGCCAAAAAATCTTGGATTTTCTGGCTTTAGAGTATTTTATGATTCGAAAGAAAAAGGGGGATGGTTGGAACTTTTTTCGATTGTTGGGGCCAGCTATTTTCGCAGCTTGGGACTGGGACAGACCTGGGGCCTTTCAGCACGGGCTATAGCTGTCAATACTACAGGAAGCAGTAAAGAAGAATTTCCGTATTATAGGGAATTTTGGATTGAAGAACCGAAAAAAGAGGATCGGTCCCTTTCTTTTTATGCGTTACTCGATGGAGAAAGTCTTACAGGAGCCTTTCATTTTTTATTTAGTCCAGGAGAAACGAGTAAACTGGAGATTGAAAATTACATTTTTTTAAGAAAAACAGTGGAAAAATTGGGAATTGCCCCTCTAACGAGCATGTTTCTACAGGGTGAAAATAGCCCACTTCTCTATAATCCTTTGCATCCAGAAGAACACGATTCCGATGGGCTTTCTATTCAGTTGGATACTGGTGAATGGATTTGGAGACCTTTGCAAAAT
This sequence comes from Methylacidiphilum kamchatkense Kam1, assembly GCF_007475525.1. Lineage (NCBI taxonomy): Bacteria > Pseudomonadati > Verrucomicrobiota > Methylacidiphilae > Methylacidiphilales > Methylacidiphilaceae > Methylacidiphilum (ex Ratnadevi et al. 2023) > Methylacidiphilum kamchatkense. The sequence continues at coordinate 732,754 of NZ_CP037899.1, forward strand.
CCACCCTTCTTTTCTTCCTTTGAATTTCCGATTCGTGGAAAGCTACTTGGGTTTGGATTGATGCAAAGAGATAGAAATTTCGACCATTATAAATCGCTCCTTCTTCATTATGAATCTAGGCCTAGTGCTTGGATTATCCCAAGTCAAGGATGGGAAGAGGGACATGTGGAACTTGTCGAGCTTCCCACGACAACAGAAACCAAAGACAACATTGTCTGTTACTTTGTTTCCAATACCCCTGCCCTTTCACAGAAGCAGTTTCACTATGCTTATACGATTTTTTGGGGTAGGGATGTGATAGCTGGTTCGGAGATTGGCCGTGTAGTTTCTACTCGCTACGCACAACTTGACAAGACCATCCGAGAGTATGTTGTGGATTTCTCCATTCCTGGATCTTCTGAAGGGTTGGATCCACAGCCTATTCTGCTTGTTGGACAGGGTGCTAAATTGATTGAACTTAGAATAGAAAGAAATTCGTATGTCAATGGGTTTCGGTTAACTTTTAAGATTCAAAGGCAAGAAGCAGGACCCATCCCACTAAAAGCTTATCTTGAAGCAAAAGACTTTCCTTTGACTGAGACTTGGGATTATGTCGATTTTCCATAAACAAATGAAAGACAAATGAAAGGCTGGATTGGGATTATTTTTTTTACCTGACATTTCTTTTCTTTTTTCCTTTGGAAGGTTTTTCTCAACCGAACTTCTGGGAAGAAATCAAAACAAAGGCTAGGGGGCTATCGAATCTACCTTTTCGTGAGCCACGGAGCCGCCTTCCTAGCTGGTTAGAAAAACTCTCTTATGGCCAATGGGAAGCGATCCGATTTGATGCCAATAACAGTCTTTGGAGAGAAGAAAAACTTCCTTTTGAGATTCAGTTTTATCACTTGGGTTCCATTTTCAGGGTGCCCGTTACTATCTTTGAAGTAGTACATGAGCAAGAAAAGAAAATTGAATTTTTGGAAAAATCTTTTTTTTATGGGCCTTCAATAGAAAAAAAGCCGATTGAGAGAGATATCGGTTTTGCTGGCTTTTCAGTTTATAGTACAGACTGGCAGAAAAAAGAATATTGTATGATTGCAAAGTTTCTTGGCGCCTGTTTTTTCCAGGGACTCACTTGTGGACAAATCCCTGGAATAACAGCTCGAACAATAGCTATCAATACGGCTTTAGCCGAAGGCGAGGAGTTTCCTTTTTTTAGAGAGTTTTGGCTTGTAAAGCCAAAAAAAGAGGATTCTGAGCTCGAACTCTACTCAATTGTGGATTCCCCTAGTATCACTCAAGCCTGTCGGTTTATTATTCTATCTGAGGGCTTCTCTACGGTGTGCAAAATTGATACACAACTCTTTTTTCGTTCTTCTCCAAAAAAAATTGGGATAGCTCCTCTGTCTGCCATGTTTGAGTATGGAGAAAATGGTCCCAAAGTCCTGTCGGATTATAGACCTCAGGTTCATGAGGCTGACGGACTACTAATTGAGTCGGCTACTGGAGATTGGACATGGAGCCCTTTGGAAAATCCTTCACGCTTGGTTGTAAAAGAAATAGCTAAAGGCCAACTTTTGGGATTCGGATTAGTTCAAAGGAATAGACTTTATGATCATTACCAGGATATCCATAGAAGCTTTCAGGATATGCCCTCTGCTTGGGTACAGTTAAACAGCGGATTTCTAGAAGATGGAGAAGTTGAATTGGTGGAGGTTCCACTCAAAGATGATTTGAACAAAAACATTCTGCTTTTCTGGACGCCATCCAAAACCCCTTTTGCTGGTCAGTCACTGAGCTTTAGTTATTCAGTCTGTTGGCTCAAAGGAGAGGTGCCAGCAGAGGGAAAATTGGGCAAAGTCATTTCGGCAAGAGTGGATCGAACAAAGACATCTCAGGGTAAAACAGCTATGCTACTCAGTTTTAAGGGAGAATTACTGGAAGAGAATGCTGCTTTAGGATTTAATCCAGTGGTTCATGTTCTGTCGGGAGGAGAGCTCCTTTACGCTACTGTTGGATGGGAGGCTCAAGAAAAAACGGCGCTGCTAGAAGTGCAAATCCAGGAGAACGGTAGAGAACCACTGCGAGTAGAAGGTTGGCTAGAAAATACAGGGAAAAAACTGACCGAAAGGTGGTATCAAGAATTGTTCAAATGAAGGATAATCAAATGGCATCTTTTCTAAAAGAGAGGCTTCTTTTCTATGCGAGCCTTTGTGCTTGTGAAGAAAAGGAGGCTAGGCAAGCTCTAGAGGAGGCTTTTAGCTCTGCGGATAATCCTGAAGGAGTTTTTGATACATTTAGATTTTTTTGTTCTGGTGCTAAAAATAATGAAGCCTTTCTTAGGCAGTGGATTGAGATGGAGCTGCAACAGTTCTTTGAGGTCAAAGAAAATAGGTTTTGCTTTGATCCAACTTTTTCTAAGCCCTTAGTAGCAGCGATGCTGCCGATCAAAAGAAAATCAATGACGGCTTCTGTACTCTTGGAACCAAACCAGTTTTTGAAGATTGTTGCATTTTTGGGTCGGTTACAAAGGAAGTCTGCTTAGTTTTATATAACGAAAAACCTCGATGATACAGCAAAGCTTTTGGGAAAAGATTGCGCTGAGGCGAAGGATTCTACTACTATTTCTGGTAATCGTTCCCACCATAATAGCCAGCGAGTTCATGGCGGAAATTCTTCCATACAAGGGGTCCAATCCCCTGGAAATAGCCATCATTATTCTTTTTGGAATTCTTTTTGGTTGGATATCGATCGGTTTATGGACGGCGATTGCAGGGTTTCTGCTGCTTGTTGGAAATAAAGAAAAGTTGAAAGCAATGCGGGATGAATCCAAATCTATTATGGCCGAAACCAAAGTGGCTGTCTTAATGCCCATTTATTGTGAAAAAGTTGAAAGGATTTGTGCCGGGATCGAGGCCATTTATAGGTCCATAGAAGAAAATGGGAAACTTTCTTTTTTTGATTTTTTTATCCTTAGCGATTCGGATAGTCCAGACAACCAGATAGAAGAGGAGATTGGCTGGGCGAATCTTTGCAGAAAAGTCAACGGCATAGGCAAAATTCTTTATAGGATAAGAAGAGTACGGTTAAAAAAGAAAAGTGGGAATATCGCTGAATTTTGTAGGCGCTGGGCTGCTTATTACAAATACTTAATTGTTCTAGATGCGGACAGTCTTATGGGAGGGCAAACAATGATAAGGCTTGTGGAAATCATGGAATCCAATCCATCTGTTGGATTGGTTCAAACAGTTCCTAAAGCGCTTGGTGCCAGTTCTCTTTTTTCTCGGATAGAACAGTTTTCAAGCCATCTTTTGGGTTCCATGTTTGCTGCTGGCATTCATTATTGGCAGCTTGGAGATGGCCAATATTGGGGACATAATGCAATTATCCGGACCGAGCCCTTCATAAAATATTGTGGCTTGCCAAAACTATCGGATAGGCTGCCATTTGGCGGAGAAATCCTTAGCCATGATTTCGTCGAATCGGCCCTTTTGAGAAAATCAGGCTATTCGGTTTGGTTAGCTTACGAGCTTGAGGATAGCTATGAAGAACTGCCTCCAACCCTTCTTGATGAATTGAAAAGAGACAGGAGGTGGTGTCAAGGAAATCTTCAACATCTTCGACTCATCTTTTCTAAAGGTTTGTTTATCTTTAATCGATTTCTTTTCCTTAACGGTGTGATGGCCTATGGTTCAGCGGTACTTTGGGGAGGGTTTCTAGTGCTTACTACTCTGGAAAGTCTGCTTCATATTTTTATCGTTCCAAACTACTTTCCTCAAGGGTTAAGTCTTTTCCCTAGCTGGCCTGTTTTTCATGCTGATTGGGCAGCATTGCTTTTTCTGTTTACTCTTTTGGTATTATTAATGCCGAAGCTCTTAGGGGTGCTTCTTGTGATTTGGGCTAGGGAATTGGGAAAATATGGAGGGCTGAAAAATCTTCTAGAAAGTGTATTCCTAGAAATTCTGTTTTCGACCTTGATTGCTCCTATCAAAGCACTATTCCATGGACTTTTTATTTTATCTGCTTTCTTGGGGAAGAGGGTCAGCTGGGGCAAACAGATACGGGAAGGAGCTGAATTTTCTTGGAAAGACGGATTTTATCATTTTTTTCCTGTGACTATTATTGGCATGGCTCTTGGGATTGGTAGCTACCTATTAAATCCTTCGAGTTTCTGGTGGCTTTTACCTGTTATTTTTTCTTTTTTGCTTTCCATTCCTCTAGCTGTGCTTTCCAGTAGGATCTCTTTAGGAATAAAGGCAAAAGAAAAAGGAATCTTTACGGTTCCTGTCGAGTCAGATCCAACTCCTGTCATCGTTGCGCTAAAAAAAGCGCTAAACGAAAAGGCTTCTTATGTTAGAAGAGGACTCTCAATTTATGGCTTTAGATCTGCAGTCGTGGATCCGTTGATCCATGCACTCCATCTCGCCTGCATTGGCTTGTCAAAATGCAAAAAGGAGTCTAGGGAGATTAAAGAATGGAAACACCAATTAATTGAACGTTCTCTTCAAAATGGCCCTGAGTCTTTATCCTCTTTCGAAAAAAAAGCGCTCTTAAGGGATCCCTATAGCTTGAGCCTTCTTCATAAGAAAATATGGACTGCCGATCCACCCATCTGGAAGCTCTGGGTGGGAGATGCCGAAAGGTAAGATGAAAAACAAAACGAACCGTGTTAGAATACTTCTTAATGGCTATTACTATTATTGGTTGTGGTCAATTGCTTAGAAAAGATGATGGGCTTGGACCTGAGTTGATCCGCAGGCTTGCTTCATTGCATCCACCCCTGCCTGTAAAACTCATTGATTATGGAACATCGGGGTTTTCTCTTTTAGATGATCTGGAGGAATATGATTCATTGATTGTGATCGATGGAATAAAGAGTGGATCTATCCCTGGAACAATTTTTATGGTTGACGGCGAGCAGTTTGAAAAATTGCTAGAAACAGATTCCTATGCCGATCTTCATTCTTTCCGCTGGGATGATGCCTTGAAATGGGGTAAATGGCTTTATAAGGAAAGGTTTCCTAAAAACATCAAAATCTATTTAGTCGAGGTTAAAGAGGTGGGCTATGGGATTGGTCTTTCAGAACCAGTAAAAGAAGCAATTGAGAGACTTGTAGAAATGTTCAAAAAAGAGTTTAGTTCAAAAGAACCCGAGCTTACCTAAAGCTATGCATGAACTCTCCCTGTGCGAATCATTGGTTTCTTTGCTTGAGGAAAAGTCTCTAGAATTAGGATTTCAAAAGGTCAAAAAAATTGTCTTAAAGACAGGTCCCTTAGCCCTTGTTGAACCAGAGGCAATGAAGTTTTCCTTTTCGATTGCTTCTAAAGGAACAATTGCCGAAGGAGCTGAACTTCATATTGAAGAAATTCTTGTCAAAGCCTACTGCTTAAGTTGTCAAAAGGAAGGATTTGTAGGAAAAATTGGCGAGAGCTGTCCTGACTGTGAGGGAGTCATGATTTTATCCGAAGAGGGCAAAGAATTAACAGTAGATAGTATAGAGGTCGAGTAAAGGTGGATGGGTGGCCTACAACCATAGAAGAGTTGATTTCAGAACAGAAACGAATAGCCAGGCTTTCTGTTTCAAATTGGGAAAAACCTTCTAAACCATTTGTCTGTGCTGCAGTCTTTATCTGTTATTTACGACAAACAAGTGGACCCGGTAAAAAATCCGATCAAGGGTGGGGGGCTGCCATTGCTCTTTTCCCAGATGGACAAGTAAAGACTTTTACTATTTCTGAAAGAGCTTCTTTCGATTATATTCCAGGGTTGCTTGCTTTAAGAGATGGACCGTTATTAGAAAAAGCTGTCGTTGGACTTAATCTTCGCCCTGAGCTTCTTTTTGTGAATGCAACTTCAAGGGATCATCCTCACAGAGCGGGTTTGGCTCTGCATTTGGGTTATAAGCTGGATATTCCAACGGTGGGGATCACAAGAAAACCTTTAATAGCCACAGGCGCTCTTCCTGGAAAGAACAGAGGAGATAGATCTGAACTTCGAATCGAGAACGAAACTGTTGCCTTTTGGCTTAGAACTCAAGAGAACAAAGCCCCGCTTGTTGTGCATCCAGGCTACCGACTTGATTGGGAGACAGCGATAGAAATTGTGCTTTGCTATACCAGAAAATATAGGACGCCAGAACCATTAAGACTTGCTAGACAAGCTGCTAGGTTATGTCGTGCCGAATTCGTTCGTTCACCTCTGTGATCATGGATTCTTGTATTTTGTTCAGAAGAACAGGTTGTTTCTGATAGAAAAAAAGTTACAATTATTAGAAAAGGAGCGAACCTATGCCCACTTTTATTATCCTTAGCCGTTTAACTCCAGAGAGTATGAAAGAGCCATCAGAAATCAAAAATTTATCAAAGGTAGTTTCCAGTAAGATCAAAGAGGAATGCCCGGGGATAAAATGGAAAGAAAGCTATGCGACGCTAGGAGAATATGACATTGTGGACATTGTTGAGGCAAAAGATGTAGCTGAGGTAGAAAAAGCAGCAATGATACTCCGGGGATATGGAAAAGAAATCACCGAAACGATGTCAGCTGTCCCCTGGGATGAGTTTGTTTCCTCTATGGCTATTCATAAGAAATGATTGATTAAAAGAAGAGGGCTTTTGTTTTATTCGCGAGTGACTTCTAAAGGACTTTTGTCTGTACGGATTCCTACAAAAATGGGCTGGCGGATTTTACCAAGTGCCGTCCATTCCCTAAATGCAACTTCGCAAAGAATCATTGGTTTTGTCCAGTGGATAGAAAGAGATCTAGGAAATTGAATGGGTGGTGTCTGACTGAATGGGGAAGAAGAAATTTCAAGCTTTTTTAGGAGCGTATAAAGCTCCAGAGCTGTTTGTTCTGAAAACCCACTGCCTACCCTACCGGCATAGCAGAGAACATTATTTTGATAATAACCTAAAAGAAGAGAGCCAAAAGGCTTTAGCGAGCCTTTTGGCTCTGTCCAACCTATAATGACAAACTCCTGTCGCTTTAAAAACTTGAATTTCAACCACGCTGAAGATCTTTTCCCCGATGTGTAGACAGAGTCAGCACGTTTTGCAACGACTCCTTCAAAACCTAACTCTTTAATTTTTGCGGCGACCTTCTTTGGTTCTTCAGAAAAATAGGGAATCAAGCGGACAGGGGAGGGAAGATGAGAAAAGAAGTGGTAAAGAAGATCTTTTCTGGTGCTAAGAGGCAATCTGCGCAGGTCGCGCTTCCTTAAAGAAAGCAGATCGAAGAGATAAAAAACGGTCAAAACTTTGTCTCTAGCCCTTTGAAGAAGATTAAAAGAAGGTTTGCCCTGTTGGTCGAGAGCAGCAATTTCTCCATCTAGAACCCATGTGGATTCTTCAGAAGAACTTAAAGTTTTAAGAATGTCGGGAAATTTTTCATTTTCTGATAACTTCCTTCGAGAAAAAAGAATAGTCTTTTGATTGTCGAATTTGACAGCAATAATCCTCATCCCATCAATTTTAGGTTCATAAATCCAGCCCGGATAAGGAAGCTGGCAATGACTGCTTTTGGCTAGCATCGGCTCTAAAAACATAGGTTCCAATTTAGGTAACTTTAAGAGATCTAAGTTCACTCTTTTCCCTTTTTTCCTTTTTTATTCTCCTGCTTTAACCCAGAGCCTGTAGAAATCCTTGATCGACCATTCCCCATTCTCAAACTTTCTTCAAGCAGAGAAACAAGATCCTTTTGTTCTTTTCCTATAGTTTGAGGCTTTCTTTCCTTGGATACTTCTGTATATCCTTTTTTGATTTTCTCTTTAATGAGTTTTTCAATAGCTTTCGAATATTCGTCTTGATACCTGCTTGGATCCCAAGGTACAGACATTTTTTCGATCAATTCTATTGCCATTTTCTTTTCACGTTCATCCAATTCGACTTTTGGTGGAGAGCCTAGTTCTTTGGGATCAACAATTTCTCTTTGAAAATACATCAGTTCAAGAGTCAGGAAGGAATTTTTTGGTTTCAATGCGGCCAAATGCTCCTTGTTGTGTAATATAATCTTGGCGATGGCAGTTTTCCCAGTCTTGATTAAACCATAATGGAATAATTGGTAGGCTTTTTCTCCACCTTTATCTGGAAACAAATAATAGGGTTTTTCGAAGTAAATGGGATCAATTTCAGAAAGCGCAACAAAATCTAAAACTTTAACAGTATGAATGGCTTCTACATCGACTCGATCAAAGTCTTCATCTTTCAGAATCACAAATTTGCCTTTTTCATATTCATACCCACGAACTACTTGATCCCAGGGCACTTCTTTTTGATCTGTCACAGCCACCCGTTTGTTCGTTATAGGCGAAAGATCACTGCGTCGAAGGAATTTAAACCGCAATGGTTCGGTTTTTATGGCAGGATACAGCTTGACCGGAATCGTCACAAGCCCAAAACTGATGGTCCCTTTCCATAGGGCTCGCATGAATTAATAATAAGTTCTATCAATAGAGGAGGCAACAACCAGTTGGAATAAAAAAGATGAAAAGGAATGCTTGCAATTCTTCAAAAGCTGAATAAGGAAGAAGAGACAAATTATGCCGCGTGGTGCAATTGGTAGCACATCAGACTCTGGATCTGAGTGTTCTAGGTTCGAATCCTAGCGCGGCAGCAGGATTTGAAAAAGTTTTTTTTCAAGACTTTTGCCAATTCTTTTTCCCTCCAATGTTTCCCAACCCATAGCACTAGGAGGTATAAGCCAATCAATTAGATTAGGACCAAGAAGCAGTCCGAAAGGTGGAAGTGTTACCACATTTACAGACCATCCTCTTTTACACGATGAAAATTAGGACTGGATTTTTCTTCTTTGGATGGAAGAAGAGTTTGGGGAGTGATAGAGCTAGTTGGTGCAAGAAGAAGCTTAGCCCTGTTGCTGTTCTCATTAGAGTGCAGATCTCAGCTACTCCATGAGTTGTTGAGCATCAGTTATCGAAACCATATCTTTCATTTATCCCAGATCCTTATTAATTATAAAAGTAATAAAACCATTCAATCAATTCAGGATTGTTTTTAACCCCTTTAAACACTTCTTATTAATGAAGAATCGCTAAAAGACTTTGGAAAGCTCAAGCAGAAGAGGGAAGACTAAAGAAAATAGGATACTCTATGTTTTTAAAACACAACCAACAAAACAAAAAAGCACTCTCTTTTCTACTGCTAAAAAAGCAGAAGAAAAAAAGGACAAAAACGTATTTAAATATAATCTTGTTGATTTCATGGAGTTTTAATTTTTTTTCTTTAAATTTATCTGCCTATGATCCTGTAGCGAATGATTCTCTTGAACTTGCTAGGCTCTACGATAAGCTGAGTACTCCTCAATACATTCAAGGAAAAGAACTTATCAAACTTTTAAAGGTTACCCCAGGGAGTTTTGTTCTTGATTTAGGGTGTGGAACGGGAAGACTTACTGCCTATTTGAAAGAACTCGTTGGTCCTAAGGGATGGGTAATTGGAATGGATCCGTCCCCTTATCGAATAGAGATTGCTAAACAGAGAATGAAAGAAGGACTTTCCTTTCAACTTGGCCGGAGTGAGGATCTGGGAGTATTTAAGGACAATTTTTTTGATTTTGTATATTTAAACAGTGTTTTTTATTGGATTAGAGACAAAGAAACAGCCTTAGTCGAAATTTATAGGATTTTAAAACCTGGAGGGAAATTGGGTATAACTTCTGGTTATAAATTTGAAAATTCTCCTCTACTGAAAATTGTTAATGATGCCATCATGGAAGTGATGGGTAAAGAATTTGCAAGCAAAGGAATGATGAATGAAGATTCTTTTAGTAAAGAAGACTTTAAGGAGTTGCTTCAAGAAAGTGGATTTTTTATCATCCACTTTGAGCAAAAAGAATATGCAGACTACTTTCCAAGTCCTAAGGATGTTGTTCAGTTTTTTAAAGCAAGTAGTAATGGAAATTTACTAGAAGATATCCCTCAAACAAAGCGAGCCTCCATTTTATCAAAAATCGAAACAAGGCTGGAAAGGCTACGTTCTTCGAAAGGAATTAAAATTATTCATTGGACAATACTTGCGGTTTGTCAAAAACCCTTATAAGTCAAAATTGCTGAGTATGTGGCACCTTTGACTTTCGTTTCCCTACAGATTTTAGCGTTGCAGTGGAGTCGGAAAAATCAAAAAATTGTGAGGATCTTCTAAACTACAAGATGCTCTGCTGGTAGTATTTCTCTTTAAAGATTCATCGAACTATATTTTTGACCATCTTAGCCATCCAGAAGCACATCCTATAGTTTTCTCTAATTGAGTGTTGAAAACGAAATACAAAACGCAGTGGAAAAAATCGGATAAGCTTTTCAAAGATGTCAACTGAAAGAACGTAGTACTAATTTGAAAATTCGAAGCTTGATTTACAATAAGTTATGAAATGGTTCCCAAACTCGGGACGTTACCATCCTCTGTAATGAATGAATTTGGGAAAGGAGCCCGTTCCATCCTTGTAAATCCAAACGGGAACGGGCCCGCTTTTAGGGAAAGTTTTTGTGCCAATGAGCTTTTCTTTTGTAAGGAAATTCTAAAGCAACCTCTAATTAGCTTTTAGCTTTCCCAACTTCATTAGCTTCTTTCACCTCGACAAGCTTTCCAGATTTCACATCATAGATAAATCCATAGATTGGAATAGACGATGGGACTAAAGGATGATGGCGTACCCTAAGAACATCTTCAACAACGCTTTGCGATAGGTTTTTTATTGTTAACCAACGAATATATTTTCCTTCTGGAGAACCCTTTCCCTTGCCAACGTCCTTCCATTGTCCATTTTCAAGGACAGCCGTTTCCAAGCTTTTTTCTAAAAGATCTTCCATGATACTATCTGAAAATGTTTCCATGCCACAATCTGTATGGTGAATAATAAACCATTCTTTGGTTCCTAATAATTTATATGAAATAACCAAAGAACGGATGGCGTCATCACTGGCTCTGCCTCCAGCATTTCTAATGACATGGGCATCTCCTTCTTTTAAGCCAGCAAACTTTGCCGGATCCAATCTTGCATCCATACAAGTAAGAATTGCAAAATGCCGCGAAGGCGGCATGGCCAATTGTGCTTTATCTCCAAAAGTTGCTACATATTGCTCATTTGCCTTTAACACTTCTTGATATATTTGACTCATAACCTTTCTCCTTTAACTGGTTATACATACTCTTTTCATGTAATAACATCAATTGCACTTTTTAATTCAAAAATGAAAGCAAAATTTTTAAAAAAGTATTTCTAGCACATGCTTTTGATAAATTTTTAGGTTTGGGATTTTTTAATTGGCAAGATGGTGCTTTGTTCCCGTAGAACAGTCCTGTATAGCTAGAACCATTAGACTACCTCCACCTACAGGAAAAGCAAAGGCAGGCCAAAATCCGGCAACAGCAAATACCATGGGCTTATTTTTGTCGATAATAATCAGTGCATTACTGTGGTGTTGCTTAGCAGTCCTGATAAAATCTCTCAGGATGCCATTGTTACTTCGAAAGGCGTCTAGTAAGCTTCCCTTATGAATTATGATTCCTTGTGGTATATATTTTTCAGGAGACCCATACACATAGATTTTAAATTTTGTCTTGGGTTCTATGTAAAAGGCTCCCCCCTGACCTTTTATTATTTTTAATGGATAGTAATCTAACCATTTGTCGGTAGCCATCAAAAGAGATATCGGAGCTAAGAGGAAAATAAGGATTAATTTTTTCACCTATCTATGATACATTGGTTGGCTTCAAAGTATGATACGAATGTTCTTCTTTTAACAATCATGTTGTCTATAAAATTTAGAGTTGTGAATGTCAATGGCATTGAAGGAAGAATCCTTTGAATAAGGTTTACCTACACTTCGAGTTGATTAACAATCCATTAGATTCATTAACTAGATAAAGATGCTTAGCAATTAAAAAAAGGGAAATGAACCTATTTGAATCTATTATAAATCAACAAGGTGAGTATATGATCCATTATTTTAAAACCTGCCAGAAAATAGATGATGGACATTTGTCCTGTAGCAGCTTTAGGTGAGAGCATTATGACAGTTGCTATGGGAAGAACTTTGCTGTCCATAATGGATCTTGTTACAGAGAAGTCGCAATCGAGCATGAATCGGAAAAGAAGAAAGTTTGCATAAATATTCTTTAAGTCTTTGCATTCTTTTAGCCTTGGTATGGATTGAGACAGGGGTGAGGATTTAGAGCATTAAAACATTCATAATCTAAGAAAGGGATTCTAGTTTATTTTTAAGGGCATGGTTCATCGATTCAAACCCTTTTCTCACTCTTTTTTCCATCATTTTCCAAAGTATAGGTAAAAGGAATCCATCGAATGTTTCATGATGAAGGAAGATAACGCTAAGGGGTCGATGTTCTGTCCATTCTAGAGTATGAATGCCCTTCAGGAAAAAAGGATGGATCAAATAACATTCCCAGCGAATAAGGGAAGGGAAAGAAACCGTCGTGATTTTTCCAGTCATTAAGACTGGGAAAGAAGATGGGGCTTGAATTAGCAATCTAAGAGGTTGTCCAGACTCCAGTTTTTTGAACCATATTTTCTTTATAAATGGATTCCAATATGGATAGGCAGAAAAATTAGATAGACAGTCCCAAAGAGCTTCTTTTTTTGCCTTGATTTCAATCTCTGTTGAGATTGTATACATCGATTATATAGAAGATCCGTATCTTTTAATAATTTCTAATAATTACCTTTTTTATTTTCTTAAGGGCATAATTTTTCCATTTTTCAATTATGTCCAAGTCGATTGGATGTTTTGTACTGTACGATGGATCGACAAGTGGGGAGGCAGGAAGAAATTTTTGAAGAACATATTTTTTTGCCCCTGCGATAGTTGTTACCATGGACTTAAAATCATCAAAAGTTATGTCTTCGCTGACAAATGTTGTTCGAAATTCGTAATCTACATTCCCTTTTAGAAGTAAGGAAATGCTTTGAGTTATTTGTTCTTTTTCAATCGTAGATCGAGTGCTTTCTGTATACTTTTCAAGAGGAGCTTTGAAGTCCATTGCCACATAATCGATAGTTTTCATCAGTTTTTCTAAGACTTCAGGATGACTTCCATTGGTATCGAGCTTAACCAAAAACCCCATTTTTTTTATGCTCCATATAAATTCCTCTAGATCTTCCTGAATGGTTGGTTCTCCTCCCGTTATAACGACTCCATCGATCTTCTCTTTCCTAGCTTCTAAAAAGCGCCAAACTTTAGCCATGGGAACAAGTGTCCCGTATTGTTCTGGAATAACAAGCTGGGGTACATAACAATAGGGACAGCGAAAGTTACATCCTTGAGTGAAAACTACGGCTGCTGTTTTGCCTGGAAAATCAATAAGACTGAATGCATCAATGCCACCGACTTTCATCTAGTAGATAAGTTTTCCGAAGTTTAAATTCTTCCTGCTTTCCAGGGTTCCACTGATCAACCGGTCTTAAATAACCTACAACTCGAGAATAGACTTCGCAAGGCTTACCACAACGTGGACAATGGGATTGTTCTCCTGAAAGATACCCATGTTCTGGACAGATTGAGAAAGTGGGAGTTAAGGTAAAATACGGAATCTTATACTTTGAACAGACAGTATGGACAAAGGAGCCAATTGATTCTGGTTCGTCAATTTTTTGCCCAAGAAAAAAATGAAGGACGGTGCCACCAGTATAGCGTGTCTGAAGTGCTTCCTGATGCTCCAGGGCGACAAATGGGTCAGTAGTAAAATTCACGGGAAGTTGGGTTGAGTTGGTGTAGAAGGGAGCGGCGCCTTTTTTAACAGCCTCTTCGTTGGCAACGAGGATCTGGGGGTATTTTCTTTTATCGATTTGAGCCAATCGATAACTTGTTGCTTCGGCGGGAGTCGCTTCTAAGTTGTAGTTGTTTTGGGTTTCTTTTTGGAAAGAGAGTAAAATTTCTCTCATCGCATCAAGAACTTTTATGGCAAAAACTTTTGCTTCAGGATCGGCAATGCTTTTCCCAAGGAAATTAAGGCAAGCTTCATTCATCCCCACAAGCCCTATGGTTGAAAAATGGTTGGCCCAGTAGGAGCCAAACCGTTGATAAATCCCTTTTAAGTAAAACTTGCTATATGGATATAATCCCTTTTCCATCCACCCCTCAATAGCCTTTCGCTTGGCTTCAAGTGCCTTTTTTGCCAATTCCATGAGGTCTCGAAGCCTTGAAAAAAAATCAGATTCATTCTTAGAAAGATATCCAATCCGCGGTAAATTGATTGTGATCACACCGATAGATCCTGTTAAAGGATTGGAACCAAAAAGGCCTCCTCCTCTTCGTGCAAGTTGCCTTAAGTCTAGTCTTAATCGACAACACATGCTTCGGACTTCGTCGACTTTTAGTTCCGAATTGATGAAATTGGCAAAATAAGGAATGCCGTATTTTGCAGTCATTTTCCAAAGAGCCTGAGTGGCTTTAGAGTCCCAGGGAAATTCAGAACTGATATTGTATGTGGGTATAGGAAAGGTAAAAACCCTTCCTCGAGCATCTCCTTCCAAAAACATTTCACAAAATACCCGATTGAAAAAATCCATCTCTTCTTGAAATTCTCCATAGGTTTCTCTTCTAGTTTTTCCACCTATCCGAACGGGCTCGTTTTGCAAAAAATGAGGCGGACGTAAGTCTATTGTCAAATTGGTAAAAGGAGCTTGAAATCCTACTCGTGTCGGGACATTTAAATTGAATAGGAATTGTTGGAGTTGTTGTCTAAGATCTTTTTCTTTAAGATTATCATAACGAATATAAGGAGAAAGAAGCGTATCGAAGTTCGATAAAGCCTGTGCGCCCGCAGCTTCTCCTTGTAAAGTATAAAAAAAATTGACAATCTGGTTTAAAGCTGAGCTCAAATGTAGGGGAGGACCACTTTCCAGCTTGGCTTCAGCCCCCATAAATCCTTTTTCAAGAAGGTCTATAAGATCCCAACCCATGCAATATACGCCAAGGACTTGAAGGTTATGGATATGAATATCCCCTTGCTCAAAGGCTTCTTTGACCTCATGAGGATAAATTTTATGTAACCAATAGCTTTTGGAAATTTTTGAAGAAATATAAAAGTTGAGCCCTTGAAGGGAATAAGTCATGTTGCTGTTTTCCTTAACCTCCCAGTCCTCTTTGGAAAGATATTTGTCCACAAGATTTATTTCTTCACTCAAGATGGGGCTTGGCTGCTGTTTCATTACCTTTTTAATGTGCCCAGAGGATATTCCAAAAACATCGTTTTGAGACTGTTTTAAGGCTAAGCTCTCAGAGGGCTTCCTGCATAATCTCTTTTAATATACTTTCAACTTCCTCTGCTATTTTGTATAATTGAGGAGCTTGAAACATTTCGATCAAAAGGCGAGGAGAAAGGCTAGCGACTATCCTTTTGTCTTTTTTTTCGTAAATGGCTATTCTACAAGGAAGTGCAGTTGAAACTTCAGGATTTTTCTCCAGGACTATTTTTGCAAACTTTGGTGAGCAAATTTCTAAGATAAGACACTTGTAGGATATAGGAAAGCCCTTCGTTTCTAAGGTCTTGGAGATATCATGGACTGTCAAAACTCCAAAATTTTTGGCTTTGGATTTTTCTTCCAATGCCTCTTTTAATGCTTCAATGCTTTTACTACTTTCGTATTCAATCAGCATAATGGATCCTTATTAAAAAATTAATCCTTACCGGTTTTTTTTCAATATGGTTGTAGAAGGGAAGTCGTCTTTTTATCAAATCGCTGGATAAATTATTTTTCTAAACTAATTTCAATGATTATTTTCAAGCAGTGAAGATAAATACTTGCATATTTTATAGTTTTTTTAGCAAATAGAAACTCAACCAATAAAGATCAACAGGAGAAGATTCATTGAGGATAGCCCAGGTTGCCTCTCTTTATGAGCCTGTTCCTCCTCCACGGTACGGAGGTACAGAAAGGATAATCTCCTATTTGACTGAAGAACTTGTCAGCCAAGGACATGATGTAAGCCTTTTTGCAAGTGGGGATTCAAAAACCTCAGCCCGTTTAATTTCTATAATTCCTAGAGCCCTTTGGGAAGATGTTACTCCCTGTGCCAACCCCTCTATATATCATATCCTTTTACTTGAGGAAGTAATTAAGCATAAGGAAGAATTTGATATTATTCATTTCCATACGGACTTTTTTCATTTTCCAATTTTTCGAAGGATGAATGTTCCTCATTTAACGACTCCTCATGGAAGAATGGATTTCCCGGAATATATCCGTTTTTTTTCTAATTTTAACGATATGCCTCTTTCTTCGATTTCTTATTCGCAGAAAAAGCCATTACCTCTTGCCCGTTGGATCGGAACAGTCCATCATGGTCTTCCATTGTCTCTTTATCAATTAAACGAAAATCCATCTGATTATATTGTTTTTTTAGGGAGGATTTCTCCGGAAAAAGGGGTAGATGATGCCTTGCAAATAGCAAGGAAGGCGGGAGTAAAGTTGAAAATCGCTGCTCGTGTTGGGCTTGGAGATGATGCTTATTTTGAAAAACTATTACCTGAATTTAAAAAAGAAAATATAGAATATTTAGGCGAAATCACGGATAAGGAAAAAAATGAATTATTGGGTGGAGCGCTAGCCTTGGTATTTCCTGTTTGCTGGCCTGAACCATTTGGGTTGTCAATGATTGAAGCAATGGCTTGCGGCACTCCAGTCATTGCTTATCCATGTGGATCAATTCCAGAAGTAGTCGATCATGGGATTACAGGCTGGATTGTTAAAGATGTGGAGGAGGCGGTTGATGCTTTACGCCAGATTCACAAAATAGACAGAAAGAAGTGTCGGCAGAGGTTCGAAATGAGGTTTTCTGCTCGAAAAATGGCCGAATCGTATCTTACTTTATATCAAAAGCTGATTGCAGGGCCCTCACAGTAGGTGCTTCAAGTTGATATTTTTGCGGGTTGTAGGCTATTCCAAGAACTGGATTGCTAGCAGAACCATTTTTTTAAAAGTTTGAGGACTTTTCTTCCTTTCAATTATAGCGCGGCGCGGGAATACCCATCCCCTTCAGGGGATGTGATGAAAGCGCCTATTTACCTTGGCATTCATGTATGTATCGTCGGATAACCTCTGCTGACACGCTTCCCGCCGTACCCACATAGTACGCCTGCGTCCAAAGCTGCTCTCGTCCGCATGCCTTTTTGAGCCAGGGAAATTGCTCACGCAACTTCCTCGACGTATAGCCTTTCAGCAGGCCCACGATGGTGGCTGGCGCCCATCGAGGCGGCGCGGATACGAAGCAATGCACATGGTCGATGTCCATTTCCATGGCCAGAAGTGTAAATCCGTGTTGGACGCAACACTCCGCGATGAATCTCTTGCAGGCGCTCTCCACCTTGCCGGTGAGCACTTTCCGACGATACTTCGGAATCCATACGAAGTGGTACGCAATTTGATAGTGCGTCCATCTGGTTTTTCCGGTTTGCAATGTATCGCTCATGTACCTAGAATAACAGGCATGGAACGGGTACGCATCCTGTCTCTCAAGGGAATTTCCAGGCGTTTGCAAGCCCTCATCCGGGATGGGCAGGCGGAGTCTGCTCGCGTCTGGACCCTGTGCCGGGACATGCACCTTGCGGCCAGACAGAAAAACCAACCTTGGCCTGGCAAAAGGGAGTTTCACGAAGCCACCAGAGGTGGCAAATTCGCCCTGCACTCCCAAAGTGTTCAGCAGGTGTTCCGGGCATTTGACGCGGCGGTACAGTCAACCCGTGAGAATCGCAAAGCTGGATGCCGGGAAATCCGCTATCCATACAAGGACAAACGCTTTTACCCGCTGATGTGGCCGGCCCAGGCCATGTGTCTGGAAGAGAAGCGCATCGTGCTCCCGATGGGGCGCGGGCGTCACTCTTTGGTGCTTCCTCGTCCAGCGTGGCTGGAAAGTCCTCGCGCCTGCAAAATCGTCTGGAATGGTGTTCACGACGAACTGCATGTCAGCATACCGGAGACTGGTGGACCGCCGGATACCACAGCGCCCGCCGAAAAACACGCCACGGTGGACCTTGGACAAATCCACCAAGCCGCAGTCGTCACGAATACCGGCGAAGCGCTGGTGGTATCCGGCAGAGGCATCCGTTCCCTCAAGCGGTTGCACAGCAAACAACTGGGCGAAATCCAGAAAAAGCGAGCCAACTGCCAAAAAGGCTCGCGGCGCTGGCGCAAGCTCGGACGGACACGTGCGAAGCTCACCCTGCGCCATAAACGCCGCGTCCGCGACCTGCGCCACAAAGGCACCCGGGCGGTGGTGGACTTCTGCGAGGACCGTGGCATCGAAGCCCTTTTTGTCGGAAACCCGGACGGGGTTCGCCGCAAGCATGCTGGACGCCACCACAATCAGCGTATGAGCCAGTGGGAGTACGGCAAGGATATCCAGTATCTGGAACAAAAGTCGGAACAAGACCGCATCGCGTGCTTCACCGGGAGCGAAAGAGGTACGTCCAGCCGGTGTCCCGTATGCGGCCATCGCCACAAGCCCAAAGGGCGGATCTGGCGATGCAAAACCTGTGGATTTGAAGGCCACAGGGATATCGTGGGCGCTGTAAACATGCACCCCATCGCCTTCGGTCAAGGAGTGCCGTTCCCTCAACGCATCACGTATCTACGTCCGGGGAATCTCCGGCGTAGTAGTAGCCCGGACACGGGCCAACGTTGTCTAGCCGAATCGCAAGCGTCAAGCACCACGCCGGAGACGGCGCGGGTTCCCTCCGGGAGCAGCCCACGGCTTGCGATATGTGGTTAGAAGCCCATCCCCTTTAGGGGATATGGGAGTGTCACTAGCCCTAGGATTTGTCCGATTTTCTTTTAATTAACTCAGCTTCGATCAAGGTAGAGAATTCTTCTAGATTGGAGGGATTGGGAATTTTTTCTCCATTGATGAAGAAATTTGGATTGCCATCCACTCCAACTCTAATAGCAGAAAGGCAGTCGGCAAGAATCCTCTTTCGAAGAGGGATTCCTTCTACTCCTTGGAGATCTTTTTTAAATTGTTCTTCGTTTAGTCCCAATTTTTTGGCATATTGGAGGAAGGCTTCAGTACAGGAAGATTTGAACGACCACTCTTTTTGATTGGTGAGGAGTAAATTAACCATTTCCCAGAATTTTCCTTGTCTGCCTGCAGCTTCAGCGGCCATGGAAGCTGGAAAGGCTTCAGGATGAGAGATGGAAGGATTGTGACGGATGATCCAGGAGAGTTTATCTCCATATTTTCTTTTTAGTTCTTGGAGGATAGGATAATAGGCTGCACAAATTGGGCATTCAAAATCGATATATTCAATGATCACAACTGGAGCATTCCTATCTCCCTGGATCCAGTCAATAGATAGGGGTTTAAGCAGTTTTAATCTTCCTTCTGGGGGCAAAGGAGGAAGAGGAGTAGAAGGAACAGGTTCGGAATTTTTGGATGCCCTCAGAGAAAAACAAGAGAAAAAAAAGAGTGGTAAGAAAATAAAAAGAATCTTTATGGATGACTTCATCATGGTAACGAATAAACACTAATGGATAGCTATGAATTATTTTTTGTAAAGGATTCAAATTTTATCTTTTTTAAAGATTTTTTCTTATTTTAAATTATGATTTCCCTTTAAACTTAAAATGGGTATGACATTCCAAGAATTTCTCGAACTAATAGAAAAAGAGGACACTCCTCCATCATCGCTTTCAGCGCCACTTCAAGCTCTTTTTTACGAAAAAAAAGGCCAATGGGCACGTGCGCACAACTTAATCCAACGGCATGAAGACACTGATTCCTGCTGGGTCCATGCTTTTCTTCATCGTAAAGAAGGGGATATACCTAACAGCAAATATTGGTATGCAAGAGCAGGAAAGGCCATGGGAAAAGATTTTGATTCCGAATGGAAGGAAATTGTTCTCTCTCTGATAGAAAAAGGGCTCTGAATCGATCAGGGATATTTCATAATTAGTTATTAGAGAACTACTTGCAACGCTGGATTAGCTGGATTTATTGCTTGAATATAAGGCAGAGGAAGAGCAGCAGAAAGGATTTTGTTTTTAACAGTTGATTCGGCAAGATCCGTTCGGTTGCAGTCCTCACTTAAGTGAGCTAAAAACAGGTTTTGTATCCCTTCTTTTACTAATTGAGTAGCTATTTCTGCTGTAGCCTCGTTGGAAAGATGCCCGTGCCTGGAAATAATCCTTTGTTTGACCGACCACGGTCTTTTTGTGTCTGCTTGAAGTAGAGACAAATCATGATTAGATTCCAAGATCATGGTATGAACGCCTAGGATCTTTTCTCTAACCAATTTTGTAATGTAACCTAGATCTGTGAGCAGGCCAATAGTTCCTTTGGAATGGTGAAAAAGAAAACCCACAGGATCCGCAGCGTCATGGGGAACAGGAAAGCTTTCGATCTCTATTTCATCTAGAACAATGTTGCAGCCTGGCTCAAAGGGTTTCCAATCGACGGCTTTTTCTTTCAAGTCCATCATTTTCTTTAAGCTTTTCCAGGTTAGCTCGTTGCAATAAAGGGGAAAAGGAATTTTTTTCAAAAGCACTGGCAGTCCGATAACGTGATCGGAATGTTCATGAGTAATGAAAATTCCATTTATGGATTCCAATGGAATATTTAAATTTGCAAGCTGAATAGCCAAATGCTTAAAACGAATACCGGGGTCCAATAAAAATCGGAACTTTTCTGTTTCCAACAAATAAGCGTTGCCTTTGCTTCCGCTAGCAAGGACTCTTAGGCTAACCATTTTTTGACTATTTCATGTTAAAAAATTTTTCTCCAGAAAAAAAAAGAAAAAAAATTGGCCTGGAAAATGCTTCAAATTAATGTAGGATAAGCTGTGTCAACATCTTTAGGTTTATATCAATCTGTTAAGTTGCATCAGACATTGTCGCCACAGATGCAACATTCTTTGAGCATATTGCAGGCTCCTGCTGTAGAACTCTCTACTCTTATCCAGCAAGAGTTGCTTGCCAATCCGATGCTTGAAATTTCAGAAGAAAAGCCTTTAGAAAATCCAGATGCATTGTCGATTGATCAGTGGATTCAGGAAGAGGAAAAATGGTACGAATATCTGGGTTCGAATTTCGAAGGGTTCCAACGCTCGATTGAAGATGAAAAAAAACGTCAGTTTTTTTTCGATTCACAGACCGCTTCAGAATCCATGAGTACGCAATTATCGAAGCAACTTGCTTTAGTTTGTACTGATAGAACCCTTTTAGAAGCAGCCAACCATATTATTGGCAATTTGGATGAAAAAGGGTATTTGAGGGCGGAATTAGAAGAAATAGCGACTGATTTAGGAATGCCATATAGTCTAATTGAAGAAGCCTTATCTTTAGTCCAATCTTTGGATCCACCTGGTATAGCTGCTAGAAACCTTTCCGAATGTCTTTTATTGCAACTAAAAGCTCAAGGGAAAGAAAACTCCTTGGAGTTCCGCATTGTTAAAGAATGTTTGCCACTTTTAGAAAGGAAAAAATTTAATGAAATTGCCAAACAGCTAAAAGTAAGTCTTAAACAGGTTCAAGAAGCGGTGGCTACGATTCGTTCCCTAGAACCTTTCCCTGGTTCAAAGTTTGGGAACGATGAAAAAGAAAAGATTATTCAGGTAGACCTTATTATCGTAAGGGAAGGAGAAAATTGGAAGGTATACTTCAATGAGGAATTGTTGCCTCGGTTACGATTGAATCATTATTATAAAAACTTGTTGAGTGATAAAGACAAAGACCCCAGCTTGAGAAATTATTTGAAGGAAAAAATGCGTTCGGGTCTCTTTTTGATCAAATGTTTAAGGATGCGGGAAAATACTCTTTTAAGGGTAGCCGAAGCGATCGTAGAGAGTCAGCAGGAATTTTTTCAACATGGACCTGGGTTTTTGAAGCCATTAACGATGAGTGAAGTTGCAAAAAAAACTGGTGTCCATGAAACAACAGTCAGTCGTGCGATTGCTAACAAATATGTTCAGACTCCTTATGGAATATTTGAGCTAAAATATTTCTTTAATTCTGGATTTCAAAAAACAACTGGAGAGTTTGTAGCCAATCAGACCATTAAAGAAGCGATCGAAAGACTTATTCGCAACGAAGATCCTCAGGCCCCTCTGTCTGATCAACAGATCGTCGAGGCTCTAGCAAAGATGGGAATAAAAATGGCCAGAAGAACTATCGCAAAATATAGGACGCATTTGAAAATCTTACCCAGTCATTTAAGACGAAAAAGCTAAAGAAAGGGATGCTTTGCTTGTTATTCAAACGTAGAATTTTTTCTGCCTGCAGCTTTGTAATTATTTTCTAATCAACCAGAAAATAAAACTTAGAATAATGCTAATAAGAATGGAAGTAGTGAGAGGAAAATAAAAAGTAAAATTGCCTTTTTCAATTTTAATATCTCCAGGCAATCTGCCTATCCATCCTTTTCCAAATCCAAGTCCAATGATTAAGCCTGTAACAATGAGAAAAATTCCAAGAAAAACAAGGATCTTCCCGATTTCTTGCATATTTATAAAAATATTTATAAACCCACTTTTTATCAACTGCGTTGCATCATGCTTCTTTCGAATAACCGAAATAAAACATTGATACGGATCTTTATCCTAAAAACTCCTTAATAGCTTTTCTGGCATTTTCAAAGATAAGATTGAGCTTGAGATCTTTTGCGTCTTTGCAACCCCCTTGGGCAATGGTGGCTGACCCTCCTCCTTTTCCTTCCAATGGGAGGAGAATCTTTGAAAGGACCGCTTTTGCTTGT
Source organism: Methylacidiphilum kamchatkense Kam1 (assembly GCF_007475525.1). Taxonomy (NCBI): domain Bacteria; kingdom Pseudomonadati; phylum Verrucomicrobiota; class Methylacidiphilae; order Methylacidiphilales; family Methylacidiphilaceae; genus Methylacidiphilum (ex Ratnadevi et al. 2023); species Methylacidiphilum kamchatkense. The sequence goes on from NZ_CP037899.1 coordinate 755,445, forward strand.
ATCTTTTGGGTTAAGGAAGGAGAAATTCCAACAAAAAAATTTATTTTCTCTTCCCACCGGCAAGAGAGCACAGCTATACCTTCGACTCTTTTGTTTAGCTCATTCCAGAGGATTGGCAAATAGGAAGGAGGTTTTATTCCACAATCATAGAATATAACAGGGACCGAGCCAAATTTTTCTGCTCTAGACTGGAGCTCCATTACTTGATTTTTGGCTTCCAATCTAAAAGATTCTTCCTGTTTTTTTGCCTTCAGTTTTTCTTTTTCTCGAATGTTTTTTTCAAGTTCAGCAATTTCTTCGCTCCTCCTCTGGAAGAGCTCAATCAAGGATTGAAAATCCAAAGACTCTGTAAACTTTGGAAGCTTACGTAAAGAAGGATCTTTACTAAAAAGCTGATTCCATTTTTTGTCTTGTTCTTGTGCTTGTGCCTTTAAAAATTTTAAAAGAGCTTTGCCGCATGCTGCTTCAATTCTCCTTATGCCTGCAGAAACTCCACATTCACTCAGTATTTTAAAGTAGCCTAATTCACCGGTTGATTTAGCATGCGTTCCTCCGCATAGCTCTTTTGAATAATTTCCAATGGATACAATCCTTACCCGCTCCCCATATTTTTCACCGAAGAGCTGTAAAATGTTTGGGTCATTTTTAATTTTTTCATAATTTTCTTCTTCCCAATAGACTGGATCATTAAGCTCAATTTTTTCATTAACAAGCTCTTCGATCGCTCTAAGTTCTTCTTTACTGAGAGGGCCAGAATGAGCAAAATCGAATCTTAACCTATCGGGTCCTACATAACTGCCTCTTTGGAGAGTTTCAGGTCCGAGGACTTTACGCAATGCCCAATGGAGAAGATGAGTAGCCGTATGATGCGCAGCAATATTCTGTCGTCTTTCTTTGTCGACTTGAAGGAATACGCGACTTCCCGGTTTGAGATCGTCAGTAAAGGCTAGTCTATGGAGATGAGCCCCACTAGCCGATTTAATGGTGTCAAGCACTTCAATGCTTTTCTGATTGACCAATACTAATCCTTTATCACCTACTTGTCCTCCCATTTCAGCATAAAAGGGAGTGCGATCGAATATAGCACGGTTAGCTGAAAGCAAGGCGACAACTTCGGCTTCTGCTTCCAACTCCTCATAGCCCACAAATTCAGAAGTTTTTGTCAAGCTGACAATGTCTTCTTCATGTGCTACAATCGATCTTTGTCTTTGTTCTTCCATGTATTGTTCAAAACCTTTAGTGTCGACACTAAAGCCATGTTCTTTGGCTAGGAGTTGAGTTAAATCCAAGGGAAAACCATAGGTGTCATAAAGGACAAAAGCCTCTTTACCAAGTATTTCTTTTCTGTTTTCGGATAGCATCTTTTGCTTTATCTCCTCGAATACAGCCATGCCATGGGAGAGAGTTTTAGCAAAAAGTTCTTCTTCTGAACTAATAACTTCTTCAATGCGTCGTTGTTTGTCGATCAGCTCCGTATAGTGATGCCCCATAGTCTGGACAAGGGGATCGACGAGTTCAAAAAGAAAAGGAGGATTCAGTCCAAGAATAAGACCAAATCGAGTGGCTCTTCTTAAAAGCCTCCGCAGGACATGGCCTCTACCCAAATTGCTCGGAAGGATGCCATCAGCGATAGCAAAGGCAATTGCACGAAGGTGATCGACGATAACCCGAAAGGCAATATCTTGCCGGATTGTTAAGTCCTGAACAGTATGCTCAGTTGGAATGGTGCCTTTATAGGAAATTTTTGAAATATCTTCTAGTTTTCGGATAAGAGGAATGAAAAGGTCTGTATTGTAGTTAGAAATGGGAGCATCAAACTTTTGAAAATAAGAGGTTCCTTTAAAAATGGCACAAACGCGTTCTAGTCCCATGCCTGTATCTACGTGCCTGGAGGGAAGCAAAGAAAAGGATCCATCTTCTTTAGCATCCAGCTGTATGAAGACCAAATTCCATATTTCAATGCAGTAGGGACTGTTTTTATTGATTAATGTTCCTTCAGAGTTACCCTCTGGCGTAAGATCAATATGAATTTCCGAACAGGGCCCACATGGTCCTGTTTCTCCCATCATCCAAAAATTATCCTTTTTTGTCCCAAACTGGATATGCACAAGCGGGTTAAGCCCGGATTTTTGAAAAAGCCCAAACCAAATTCTAAAGGAGTCTTCATCAAATTCGGCAGGTTCTTCAGGGGCAGGTTTGTAAACTGTTGCATAAATCCTTTCTTTTGGAATTTTCCATACTTCAGTCAAAAGCTCCCACGCCCAATGGATGGCTTCGTTTTTAAAATAATCATTAAAAGACCAATTCCCCAGCATTTCGAAAAAAGTGTGGTGATAGGTATCATAACCAACTTCTTCTAAATCGTTATGCTTTCCCCCCGCACGGAGGCATTTTTGGCTGTTAGCTACTCGGGGAGGAACGTAAGGGCATTTCTGTTTGCCTAAAAAAATGGGAACGAAAGGATTCATTCCCGCATTAGTAAAAAGAAGATTAGGAGATTCTGGTACAAGACTGGCTGAAGGAAGGATTGTGTGTCCTCTTTCTTTAAAAAAATCAAGAAAACTTTGTCGAATTTCATTCGAATTCATCAACTTCTTATTTTCTCAAAAAGTTAATTGTTAATTCAGTTCTAAAAATTCTTGAGGCACATCGAAATTGGCATACACATTTTGAACATCATCTTGATCCTCAAGAACTTCTAGAAGGCGAAAAAGGGATTTGGCTATTTCTTTATCGCTTAGAAGAATTGAATTTTTGGGCAAATAAACTATTTGAGAGGACTTAACAACAATTCCAGCCTTTTCCAAGCATTTGAGCAGTTCGTCTAATTTCTCAGGCAAAGTAATCACTTCAATTTCACCATCTTTTTGTTGTACTTCTTCAGCCTCAGCTTCTACTGCAACTTCGAACACCTTGTCAAAATCGCATTTATCCTTTTCAATAAGAATCTTGCCCCTTCTTTGAAACAACCAACTAACGCTTCCGGCGGCACCCAGATTGCCTCCATATTTAGAGAAAAGATTTCGAATTTCGGAGGTGGTTCTGTTTCGGTTATCTGTTGCTGCTTCAACAAGAATGGCTATACCTCCTGGGCCGTAGCCTTCGTAAAGCACTTCTTCATAGTGACTCCCCGATATTTCTCCTGTTCCTTTTTGGATAGCTCGAAGGATGTTTTCTTGAGGAACTCCTTCGTCGCGAGCAGTTGCAATAGCCCTCCGCAGCCTCGAATTGAATGCTGGATCTCCTCCTCCAATTCGGGCCGCTATAGAAATTTCTCTGGAGAGCTTACTAAAAAGCTTTCCTTTTCTTATATCAGATAAACCTTTCTGATGCTTGACCTTTGCCCAGTGACTATGTCCTGCCATATTTGATCAATAGCGCGTTGTTTTTTAAACCACTTCTTTTATCATTTAAATGTATTTAACCTTTATATATTAACCTACAAGGATATTAGATGAAAGTTTTATAATCCTAACAGTTCCGCTTGCCAGGGACAAAGCTTATCATTTTCAATTAATCTTTGTCGAATCGTTTTAGGGTCCATGGCCATTTCGCTTAAAAGGGCTTTTGAGGCTATTAGACCAGGATCTAAGCCAAGCGAAGAAGCAATCTTGTTACGTTTGTTTTTTAGTTCTTCGAATCTTTTGGAAGATTCTTTATCCATGAAGTAAAACGGTTTTGAGACGAGCGGTTCTTTGTGAGGACCATTTTGTTTTCCTTTTTCAATTGCTTGCAATAGGCTATAACGGGTGTTTTTTTCTAGCTGTTTAACAGCAGGAATTTTTAAAACTGATTCTCCTTGAGAGGAGATAGAACTTATTTGGATGAGGTCTTCAGTTTTTAGGATTTTAAAAGGCGGAATGCCTTTTGATAGGGCTAGTTCTTGACGCCATCGCTGTATTTCAAGCAGAATAGATTGACCAAGAGGGTCGAGTCTTTGAAATCCTTCGATTCTTTCCGGATCTTTATATGGTGGGTTAGAAAGAGATTTTTCAATTTTTCTCCGAATTCTTTCACAGCTTTGTTCCATCCATTCAGATCTTCCTAAACTTTTAAGAAGTTTTGATAAAATATCCTTAAGCTTTTCAAGATAAAGGACATCTTTGGCCGTGTAATGAACAAGGGATGTGGGTAAGGGTCTCTTGGACCAATCGGCTTTTTGATGTTCTTTGGATAATTTAACTTGAAAGAATAGGGAAACTAAATCAGCATAACCAACAGAATCAAATCCGCAAAGCTTAGCAGCAATATGGGTATCGAAGATTTTTGTGGTTGAGGGCATCCGGCCCTTCTTAGCATCTTTAAATCATAATCCATTCCATGACAAATCCATTCGCAGCCACTAAGTAGTCTCCAAAGAGATGAGAGATCGCCTTTTAAGCAATCGACAACGGCAAGAAAGCCCTCTTGGCATAAGGAAATAACACAAAGTTTTTCTGGATAATGATGAAGACTATCCCCTTCAATATCGATGGCGATTGGTTTTAAAGGATCTAATATGGATAAATATTCTTGAAGCGAATTGTTATCCTCAATCCATCGTACCTTTCGATTCGTGGTTGAGAAAGAGAGCAAGTCTAATTGCTTATTTTGTTCCATTATTATCTTATAAAATAAAGAGGAGCCATTTTAAGAAAAAGAAATTTCTTTTCTTTATAAAAAAATATCTATAGATTTAGATCACTTATCAAGGAATAAAACGACTTGTTGAATCGGGGTGAATCTTTTTTTTGGGCTTTGAACAATAATAAAACAAATAGGGAAGATAAGAAAGATAAAGATGAAAAGTTTTATACCGAGAGTTGAAAAGACATTTTCTAGTATGGAGTTATCTCTTGAAGAAATCAAACGCTATGGTCGTCATCTGATCATGCCGGAGGTAACTTTAGAAGGTCAAAAAAAACTGAAAGCAGCAAAAGTGTTAGCTGTGGGAACAGGGGGACTAGGCTCTCCTCTGCTTCTCTATCTGGCCTCCGCTGGGATTGGAACTTTAGGTATTGTGGATTTTGATGTTGTCGATCATTCGAATCTGCATAGACAGGTCATTCATAAAACAAAAAATGTAGGAAAACCAAAAATAGAATCAGCTATTGAGACTATTTTAGAAATAAATCCAAATGTCAAAGTTGTACCCTATGAGATGGCATTAAGATCTGAAAATGCCTTAGAGATAATTAAGGAATATGATTGTGTTGTCGATGGTACCGATAACTTTCCAACCCGTTACTTAGTGAATGATGCCTGTGTGCTTTTAGGTAAACCTAATGTATATGGTTCGATTTTCCGGTTTGAGGGACAATCTACTGTTTTCTGGGCTGAAAAGGGGCCGTGTTATCGGTGTCTTTATCCAGAACCCCCTGAACCTGGAATGGTTCCAAGTTGTGCTGAAGGAGGAGTATTAGGAGTATTGCCGGGAGTTATAGGGGTTTTGCAGGCCATTGAAACCGTCAAATTAATTCTGGGCATAGGCAAACCATTAATCGGTCGTTTACTCCATTTTGATGCTTTGCAAATGCGTTTTCGGGAATATGTCCTAAGAAAAGATCCTGACTGTCCATTATGTGGGAAGAACCCAACCATAAAAGAGTTGATTGATTATGAAGCTTTTTGTGGCTTAAACAATCAACCGCCTCTGGATCTTAATAATGGCGTCCCTTCCATTTCGGTTGAGGAACTGAAACGGGCATTGGACAATGGGGAAGATTTTATTTTGATTGATGTTCGAGAAGAGCATGAATATCAGATAGCAAGAATTCCCAATGCTAAACTTATACCGTTAGGACAGTTGCATGCTAGGCTTCATGAATTAGATAGCTCTAGAAAAATTGTTGTCCATTGCAAATTGGGCGGAAGAAGCATGAAAGCTTGTCGTATGCTTTTAAACGCTGGTTTTAAGAACATTTGGAATGTTCATGGAGGCATCGATGCATGGAGTCAGTTGATTGACCCGACGGTTCCTCGCTATTAATAAGAAATAAGAGCCATTTCTTACCCGGAACTCATCATCATATCTACTACCACTGCTTATTGAAGGTGTCGGCAGTGGGCCTTGCATGGTTGAGTAATCGCCTGTGATGTCTAGGGCAAAATTTTTTTTTCTGAGTCGTAGAGACTTTCGATTGAAACTTTTGAAGATCCTCCATGGATAAGTAGACTGTGGCTCTATTGAAATAGTTGTTGATGGTATGAAGAACTGACTATTGCCAAACCGATGGCCATTGATGGGTCGATTGGAGCGCAAAGTCACTTTGGCTATCCCTAGGATAAAACGGTATCAAAAGAATAAGACCTTTTTTGAACTTTCAGTTGGTTCTAGTGTTCTTTTATAAATAAAGGGATGCTTGCCTTTTTTAATTTTTATCTTTTGTGATTATTGATTGGCTCGTCATTCCTGCTTATAATTGAAATAACAGATAAATGATCGAGAAAAAAGATACTTTTATCCTAGCTGGGAAAACGGAAAACAGTAAAACTTGGGCCTTTTTCTGTGAAAAAGGGGGGGATAAAAGGTTCGTTTTTTTTCATAATGATTTTTGATTTGTTATTTAACGAATGCGAATACTATTTTTTTTTCATAACCATTCCAATGAATGACTGAAGGGAGGTGGTTAATGGCGGTTGAGCAATTAACAAGTCCTGATGTAATAAAAGAAGAGTCAGTCGAAGAGAAGGTTAAGGAGGCCTTCGATCAACTTTGGGGAGTAATTGTCTGGAATGATCCAATTAATTTAATGAGTTATGTTGTTTATGTTTTTCAGAGAGTGCTTAAGATGAGCAAGCAGGACGCTACACGTCATATGCTGGAGGTGCATAATAAAGGGAAAAGTATGGTAGCAAAAGAAACCAAAGAAAAAGCTGAGCTTTTGGTTCACCAATTACAAGGGTTTGGTTTGCAAGCAACAATGGAGAAAACGTGAAGATTAGGGAGGAAAATGAGGAATTGGTGATTCTTTTCGAACCGACCGAAAGAGAATTGCTTTTAAGTTCTCTTTTTGAGCTCAGGAAACATTATCAGCAAGAAATTTCGCAACTTCCTGAACCTTTAAAAAAGTTTTGGTTGGGTGAGCTCAGCCGAGATCCACAGCTTCAGTCTGAATTTGATGACCTCATAGAAGATTTATCATCCGAAAGAATCGAGTTGCGTTCGGAAAGACTTCGTTTGTTAGAAAAATGGCTTTCTAGGGAAAGCCCCTTACGTAATCCATCCAAAGGATATTTGCGGATTGCTAAAAAGGATATCGATCAATTTTTATGCCTATTAAATGATCGCCGATTAACTCTAGCTATAATCCATGGAATCACTGAGGAACAAATGGACTGGGATCCATTTTTAATCAAATCCAAGCCCTTGCAGCAAGCAATTTGGGAAATTCATTTTTTAGCTTATCTTCAAGAAAATTGTATTTCGTATTTAATGGGTTAACGGTGGAATGGTTCTTGAAAATTATTTAGGAAGACAAGGTGAAAGATTCCAAATGGTTGTGGCATATTGCTTAATGGAGCGGTCACTAGAAAACCAACCCACCGAGGCCGTGTTGATAATAGCTTTTGAAACCCATGTTTTTTGGTCTTTGTATTCTTGATCCACCTTCGATTGGGTTTCTTTGTAGGAATGAAAATCAGCTAAAACATAAAAAGGATCCCCTCCGTCAATTAGACTATGAACGATAGGATGAAGCACAGAGGGGGGTTCCATGGGCGTAAATTCTCCACTTCCTAACCAATCCAATAGATATTTAATTTCTGGATCTGTCTCATAAATTTTTCTTGAAGAATACCCGGCAGCAGCTAATTGAGCAATCTCTTCAGCTTTAAGACCAAAGATGAAAATATTTTCTTCTCCAACTGCTTCTCGAATTTCAATATTTGCTCCATCCAGTGTCCCAACTGTCAGAGCTCCATTTAAGGCAAGTTTCATGTTTCCTGTTCCAGAAGCTTCTTTGCCTGCTGTCGATATTTGTTCGGAAACATCAGCTGCAGGAATAATTTTGCATGCTGACCAAATACCGTAGTTAGGAACGAAATAGACTCTAATTTTTTTATTCGCCCGGGGGTCGTTGTTAATTTTATAGCTAACGGCATTGATCCCTTTGATGATGCACTTGGCAAGATCGTATCCTGGAGCGGCTTTCCCAGCAATAAGAAAAACTCGTGGATGGATATCCAGATTAGGATTATCTAGTATCCTACGGTAAAGAGAAAGAATATGTAGTAAATTGAGATGTTGCCTTTTATATTCATGAATTCGTTTAATCTGAACATCGAAAATAGCATCTGGATCCAGAATAAAATTGTAGCGGCTTTTCAGCAAGTTTGCCAATTCTATTTTATTGGCTTGCTTGACTAGTTTGTACTCTTCTTGAAACTCAGGATCCGAAACAAAGGCTTTAAGCGCCTTTAGTTTTTCTAAATCGGCGGGCCAATCGTCTCCTATAGCTTTAGTGATAAGGTTAGAAAGCCTGGGGTTGGAGGCTAATAACCAGAGTCGTGGGGTGATGCCATTGGTCACATTTCGGAATTTCTGTGGAAACAAAAGATAAAAAGGGTGGAAAAGACTTTTTTTAAGCAACTCACTGTGAAGGGAGGATACCCCATTGATAGAATAACTCCCACAAATTGCTAGATTAGCCATTCGGACAAGCTTTGGATAGGTTTCTTCGATGATTGATATCTGACGGATAATTTTGTCTCTTTCTGGTAGGTCTATGGGAACATTATCCAAAAGATGCTTGTTGATTTCATAAATAATTAGAAGATGTCTAGGTAATACTCTCTCAAAGAGTGGAACAGACCATTTTTCTAGAGCTTCAGGCAATAAAGTATGGTTGGTATAAGCAAAGCTTTGAGATACCAGCTTCCAAGCTTGATCCCATGGTAAGTTGTGTTCATCAAGAAAAATACGCATTAGCTCCGCAACGGCAATAGAAGGATGGGTATCATTAAGATGAATTACCACTTTTGAAGGAAAGTCGTTGAAATTAGAATGCTCCTTCAAAAATCTTCGGACGATATCATGGAGAGAGCAGGAAACAAAAAAATACTGTTGAATTAAACGTAACTCTCTACCAATCTCTGTTTTGTCATTGGGATAGAGAACTTTGGAGATCGACTCGCAAAAGTTTTTTTCTGCAACCGCTTCAAAATATCCACCACGGTTGAAAGCTTCCAGATCGAACTCAACGGTAGATTTTGATCTCCATAAGCGTAAGACATTAACAACAGGACTATTATAACCAGGTATGAGATAATCATACGGGACTCCTAAAATATCCTTTCCCCCCACCCATACAGGCTTATGCCCGTTCCAATCTATATTTCCATAGAGTCTGATAACTTGAGATAATCGTGGCCGAATAATCTCCCACGGAACTCCAAATCTTGTCCAGTCATCGGGTCTTTCTACTTGATAGCCATTGATGATTTCTTGATGAAAGAGCCCGAATTCATAGTGTAGACCATACCCAAAGGCCGGGTAACGCAAAGTCGATAAACTATCAAGGAAACAAGCGGCAAGCCTTCCTAATCCCCCATTCCCTAGACCTATTTGAGGTTCTTCTTCAAAGATTTGATCTATATCTAGTCCAAGTCCGATTAAAGCTTTCTTGGTTTGTTCCACAATCCCAAGGTTGATTAGATTTTGATGCAAAAGCCTGCCCAAAAAATACTCTAGTGATAAAAAATAAAGCCTTTTTACCTTCTCTATCTTCTGCGTTCTGTAGGCAGCAAGAAATCGATCAACAATATGATCTTGACACATCATGGCTGTTGAAATCCACCAATCAAAAGGAGTTGCTGTGTCAGGAGATCGAGCCAGACTGAGCCTAAGGTGAGTAAGGATGGATTCTCGTATGCCTTCAGGAGTAGTATCTGTGGCAAATCTCCATTGCCCATTATGAGAGGTCATCGTAAAAAAATATTTTCTGAAGAGTTGCTTTTAAATTTCAATAAAATAAATTAATAATTTTTTAAAATATTCAAAAGTTTTCTTTTTGGATTCTTTCTTCTATTGAATTTTTTTCCCTGTTTACATCAGGTTGTAAATTTTTTTTCTATGATTTCAAAATCAAGAAAAATAGACATAACATAAGTAATATATTTATTAAAAAAAATAATCAGATATTTTTGTTATTTTGTCCTTTCTTTTTATACATTGTTTTAACAAGAATGATTGAATTATTATTTATTGTTATGGGTAAAACAGAAAACTTTTTCGAAAGAAAGCCTGAACCACCTCCTATCCCAGTTGAAGAGTATCGTGGAAATGGCCATAAATCGGCCGCTTCTGGGTTTATAAAAGAAGAAAAAAGGTCTTTTCAAAAAGAGGAACTAAAAAAATATTGTTTTTGGTTATCGGATTTTGTCTTTTCGTTCTGACAGTATCTTTCTTGATTTATATTTTTACGAAGCCTTATCCGGGGTCTACGACAAACGATGAGATAAATTCTTCTGAGATCGCCTATTCAAAATACCTTTTCTGGAATGAACAGATAAGTCGCTACATGCAGTCTAATATTACTCCTTTTCAACCTCTTAAGGAGTTTAATCGGCCAAATTTCTGGCAAATCTATCATGATTTGCCTAACGGCAAAGCTGTGAAAGCTGCATTGTTGAGGCATCTTCCGGCTGGTGTTGCACTACTTAAAATAGATCCAGTCCAATTCGAAAGAACAAAGGATTATGTTCAGGTCACTTATAATGTCAGAGTGCTTCCATCCTATACAGAATGGATTATACCTAGGGGCAAGGCCATGCTACCTGCCTCAAATGAGGATAAAATCCAAAAGAAGCTAGTCCGCCTTGTTCTTTTTACCCATGATTTGCCCCCAGGGTTTATTTATTTTTTTGGAGAAAAGAAAATTTTGGCGAAAGCCCAAGAACCTTTTGAATTTTCTTGGACAGTTAAAAGAGCTGTCGTGCAAGGTGGGCTATGGCGCATTCTTGAGGTGGCACCGACTCCATTTGAAGGGCCGGAAAGCCTTTTGCAACCATTTCAAAAATCCATTGAAGCTGAAGAGCTTTATTCGGTTAAATCCGATCCGGTTATGAATCAATTGATGCAAGAACAGGATCAGAGCTGGCAGGCTTTTTTTGCAAGAATTAATCAGATTCGTGATCAAGTGATCGATTATCGCAATCAGCTTATAAAGGATATTCCAGGGGTTCCTCAAATGGGTAAGCCTTTTGCTTCAGGTTCAGGTACTCCGACTACGACACTTGAGGGTGCCGGAATTGGTCTTTTGGGAGGGGCACTTATTGGAGGATTGGCGGGTGGAGGTCTGGGTGCAGGCATTGGAGCTGGTCTGGGACTGTTAGGTGGAGGGCTTGGTGGTTATCTGTATAGTCATGAACGAAGAAAAAGCATCTATAGAAGAAAGCTTGCTGAACGAAGGGAAAAAATTAGAGAAGTGAATGAAAAGGTTGAAGCCTATAGAGATAAATTAGTCAAGGAATATGAAGAAGAGTTAAAAGAAAAAATTCAAGCAAGGCAGGCTCAATATCAAGGGATATCTAATAGCTCTCCAAAATTTTAGAAAGCTGTAAGTTAGACAAAAATTCCACTCGATTCGTTTAGAAGGCCTCAAGCTGATTGATTGTACCAATCTATTCTCTTTTCTCTAAAAAGGAAAGCTTCATAAGTATAGAGGAGCAGCCGCAAAAGCCTTGGGCCTTTTCATCCCTAGCCTGGGAGGGGATGGAAAACAGAAAACAGGGTGGTTGCCAAACAGACCATGCAACCTTCAACACTTTGATTGGGCGAAATTGTGTCCAGAGTGGTTTTCTGCTGCGGATAGTATGAACCGTTGGATGATTGGCTACGGCCTCCTCTTCGACTACGACTAGAAAGGGGACTTGGATTGGCAAAAGCAAGCTAGGCAAACTTTATTGCTATAGGCCAGAATGGATATAATCAAGAACATGTTCCAGATGGCGATCATTGACGGCGGCGTTTTAGAATTTTGCTTTGTAGGTCTAAAGAATCTGGTCCCTGAGTTCCATGATTTTGAACCTGTGGAGATGAGGACTCTGGCGCGCGTGTAACCAGCCATAGCAAAACAGGAAGTTAGCTTTATACCTGTTTAGGCTGAGTTAAGGAGGCCAGGAGAAAACTGAAAACATCAGGCTCACCTACCTATGTGGTGGCCAATTTGAAAGCATCCATTTGCATATGGCTGTTCCTCATTCATCCTGGAGAAGGTGTTCCTGTTTTAATCTGGAGAGCTAAGTAAAAATTATTTTCTTTTTTTATCACTTTTTATAGATTTAAACTAATCTTTTCATCATTTTATTGCGCTCGTGGCGGAATTGGCAGACGCGCTAGATTCAGGTTCTAGTGGGTATCCCCCATGGGAGTTCAAATCTCCCCGAGCGCACAACCCATGGTTTTTTGCTATTTTAAAATTATTCAAAAGTTTCTCCACAATGGTTTGTGGAATAATGGAGTGTCAATCTTTTTAGCTTTGATCTGTAAATTGCTTCTTTCTTTTTCTCTATTTGCTGACTATAGATGCAATGCTTTAAAGAGCGCTGGCTTAAGAAAGCAAAGGGGAAGATCTTTAAATGAGTGCTATTGGTTTTATTGGTAGTAATCTATAGATCTGACATTTCTTTTTGTGTGCTAATCTTTGCTAGATTCTCTGTAGTGGCTCATAATAATGAAACGGTGGGATCTTGAGAGGTTGGGATTAATGGGGTCTGATCTTTATAAACGTAAGATGGTTTTTTTTCACATTCATTTTCAGGCGATTAGACAATCTTCTCATTGCTATGTGCATTTATTTTTCTGTTGCAATAGGCAGGAATGGATTTTCTTGTCCTATCGTTCACTCATGAGGTTCAAATAGAGGCTCAACATCGCAATAGGCATTACTTAAAATCAAAAAGAATCTCGTTTAGCTGCCATTATATAGCTTCTAGTGCTTCTTCTATTATTTAGTTGGGATGGGAAGCTCTGTTGGAAGAAGAAAAAAAGCTATAGCAATGAGAAGAGCAGACGATGGGGCTATGGTTGTGGAGAGATTATTTCTACAAAGATAAAATCAACAAAGTTTTTTACGAAAAAAGATCAGATAAATTAAAAAAAGAAAAGTTAAAAAAGAACGTAGGTGCGCTTTCAATTATAGCGCGGCGCGGGAATACCCATCCCCTTCAGGGGATGTGATGAAAGCGCCTATTTACCTTGGCATTCATGTATGTATCGTCGGATAACCTCTGCTGACACGCTTCCCGCCGTACCCACATAGTACGCCTGCGTCCAAAGCTGCTCTCGTCCGCATGCCTTTTTGAGCCAGGGAAATTGCTCACGCAACTTCCTCGACGTATAGCCTTTCAGCAGGCCCACGATGGTGGCTGGCGCCCATCGAGGCGGCGCGGATACGAAGCAATGCACATGGTCGATGTCCATTTCCATGGCCAGAAGTGTAAATCCGTGTTGGACGCAACACTCCGCGATGAATCTCTTGCAGGCGCTCTCCACCTTGCCGGTGAGCACTTTCCGACGATACTTCGGAATCCATACGAAGTGGTACGCAATTTGATAGTGCGTCCATCTGGTTTTTCCGGTTTGCAATGTATCGCTCATGTACCTAGAATAACAGGCATGGAACGGGTACGCATCCTGTCTCTCAAGGGAATTTCCAGGCGTTTGCAAGCCCTCATCCGGGATGGGCAGGCGGAGTCTGCTCGCGTCTGGACCCTGTGCCGGGACATGCACCTTGCGGCCAGACAGAAAAACCAACCTTGGCCTGGCAAAAGGGAGTTTCACGAAGCCACCAGAGGTGGCAAATTCGCCCTGCACTCCCAAAGTGTTCAGCAGGTGTTCCGGGCATTTGACGCGGCGGTACAGTCAACCCGTGAGAATCGCAAAGCTGGATGCCGGGAAATCCGCTATCCATACAAGGACAAACGCTTTTACCCGCTGATGTGGCCGGCCCAGGCCATGTGTCTGGAAGAGAAGCGCATCGTGCTCCCGATGGGGCGCGGGCGTCACTCTTTGGTGCTTCCTCGTCCAGCGTGGCTGGAAAGTCCTCGCGCCTGCAAAATCGTCTGGAATGGTGTTCACGACGAACTGCATGTCAGCATACCGGAGACTGGTGGACCGCCGGATACCACAGCGCCCGCCGAAAAACACGCCACGGTGGACCTTGGACAAATCCACCAAGCCGCAGTCGTCACGAATACCGGCGAAGCGCTGGTGGTATCCGGCAGAGGCATCCGTTCCCTCAAGCGGTTGCACAGCAAACAACTGGGCGAAATCCAGAAAAAGCGAGCCAACTGCCAAAAAGGCTCGCGGCGCTGGCGCAAGCTCGGACGGACACGTGCGAAGCTCACCCTGCGCCATAAACGCCGCGTCCGCGACCTGCGCCACAAAGGCACCCGGGCGGTGGTGGACTTCTGCGAGGACCGTGGCATCGAAGCCCTTTTTGTCGGAAACCCGGACGGGGTTCGCCGCAAGCATGCTGGACGCCACCACAATCAGCGTATGAGCCAGTGGGAGTACGGCAAGGATATCCAGTATCTGGAACAAAAGTCGGAACAAGACCGCATCGCGTGCTTCACCGGGAGCGAAAGAGGTACGTCCAGCCGGTGTCCCGTATGCGGCCATCGCCACAAGCCCAAAGGGCGGATCTGGCGATGCAAAACCTGTGGATTTGAAGGCCACAGGGATATCGTGGGCGCTGTAAACATGCACCCCATCGCCTTCGGTCAAGGAGTGCCGTTCCCTCAACGCATCACGTATCTACGTCTGGGGAATCTCCGGCGTAGTAGTAGCCCGGACACGGGCCAACGTTGTCTAGCCGAATCGCAAGCGTCAAGCACCACGCCGGAGACGGCGCGGGTTCCCTCCGGGAGCAGCCCACGGCTTGCGATATGTGGTTAGAAGCCCATCCCCTTTAGGGGATATGGGAGTGTCACTGTTTCAAATAGCTTTATTGTTTTGAGCAAATCTAACTAGCAAAGAAACAAGATGGACAATGAAAAATCATTTCTTTGTCAAACAGCTCAATGCTGAAGAATTTTTTGTTGCCCAAGACGGCTCTTTATTGAATGAACTGTTTCATCCTGACAAAATAGGATTAAGTCTGCCTTTCTCTATTGCCTACGGGAAATTAGAGCCGAGGGAATCAACAAAGCCTCATAGCCTCAGCCAACCAGAAATCTACCTTTTTATAAGTGGAGAAGGGATTTTTAAGACAAACAATCAGAGGAGTTATCCAGTAAAAGCTTTAAGTCTTGTTTATGTTCCTCCTGGCTTCATTCAATGGATAGAAAATACAGCAGAGAGCCCTCTTTGTTTTTTTTGTATTGTTAGTCCCCCTTGGAAAGCGGAGTGGGAAAAAGAAGAAAGTGTGTGAAATCGCTTTTTGTCTTGAAAAAAAATAAAATCCATAGTATGGCTTTCCTTCCTTTTTCATTTTATTGTTTTTCATCTTTGTTTGGTCTTTAAAATTTCGGAGATTCAAAAAAATATTCGGTAGGTTCGTATCTTTTGATAATGAGAAATACAAGGAAAGACAAAAAGCTTATCGAAAAAAGGAATTGGAGAGCTATTTTCTTTGAGCTCTTTCTTGGGAAGGTACGCCTTGGAGAAAGGAAAAAAGAAGCTTTTCTGAAAGAAAAGGAAGCAAGCATATTTGAAAGGCTCAAGAAAGCAAGCCAGGTACCTCTTTCCGATCTCTATGCTGAATTAAAGACGCGTCCAGAAGGCCTCACTGAGAAGGAAGTTGAAGAACGACTAGAAAAATACGGCTATAACGAGATCAAACAAGAAGAAATACCTAGTTGGTTCATTATGCTTCTGCAAAGTTATTTTAATCCTTTTGCTCTTCTTTTGACTTTTCTTGCTTTGGTTGCAGGATCGGTGGGAGAAAAAGAAAGCGTCCTTATCATGATGATTATGGTCGTGGTGAGTGTGGTATTACGATTTAGTCAAGAGTTTCAGTCAAGCAGAGCTGCCGAAAGACTCAAAGCCATGGTAAGGACAACTGCATCGGTAAAGAGGCTATGGAATAAGGAACAAGATCAAGAAACATCGATAGTCCCTAGCCTCGAGTCAAGCCAAGTAAGAGAGGTGCCCATTAGCCAGATTGTTCCAGGGGACATTCTCCAATTGTCTGCAGGAGATATGATCCCTGCCGATGTTCGACTGATTTTTACAAGAGATCTTTTTGTTAGCCAGGGAGTTCTCACAGGCGAATCCATGCCTGTAGAAAAATATGACACGGTTTATCCTGCTTCTTTCAATGAACAAAAAAGAACAGATCCCTTTTCTCTACCTAATATTGCCTATCTGGGTACAAATGTTATTAGCGGAACGGCGACGGCCGTAGTCTTAGCAACAGGTGAAAATACCTATTTTGGTGCCTTTTCGAAAAGTCTCAGGGGTTATAGGACAATGACCAGTTTTGATGTTGGGGTAAACCGGATCAGCTGGTTACTGCTTCAGGTCATTGGAACATTAATACCGGTGATTTTTCTCATCAATGGCTTTACCAAAGGCAGTTGGATGGATGCCTTCCTTTTTTCTCTGGCAGTTGGTGTTGGTCTCACGCCAACAATGCTACCGGTGATCGTTAGCGGTTGTCTGGCTAGAGGTGCCCTTTTACTTTCAAAAAATAAAGTCGTCACGAAAAGACTGAATGCGATTCAGAATATAGGAGCGATGGATATCCTTTGTACGGATAAAACAGGAACTTTAACCCATAATAAGATAATTTTGGAAAAATATCTTGATCCGGAAGGTAACGAGAACGAAGAGGTTCTGAAATATGCGTATATCAATAGTTATTATCAAAGCGGTTTACGTAATCTTCTTGACCAGGCCGTTTTGGATAAAAAGGAAGAAGGTAAAAAATTCATATTTCACTATACAAAAGTTGACGAGATCCCTTTTGATTTTACAAGGCGCCGAATGTCTGTAGTGGCAAGGGAAATTACGACAGGAAAAGATCTTTTGATAACGAAGGGAGCCGTTGAGGAAATGATTGCTATCTGTGGGAGCCTATTAAAGGATGGAAAAGTAATAGAATTAACTCCAGACATTAAGAAGAAGGCTCTAGCTCTTCGGGATGATTTAAATAGTGATGGATTAAGAGTTCTTGCGGTTGCTTTTAGGGAGTTGCCTCTTGAAATGAATAGACCTGTTTCAGTGAACGATGAACAGGGGATGACCCTTTGCGGTTTTATTGCTTTTCTGGATCCTCCAAAGCATGATGCTGAAGATGCTGTGCGGGCACTGAAGAACTATGGAGTGGAAGTTAAAATTATTACTGGAGACAATGAATTAGTGACACGAAGGATCTGCGATTGGATTGGATTGGAAGTCAGAGGAGTCATGCGTGGCTCTGAAATAGAAAACTTAACCGATGATGAATTGATTACAGCAGCTGAAAAAGCAAATATTTTTGTCAAAATGTCCCCTCTACAGAAAGCACGGGTGATTCGAGCCTTAAGGACTGGGGGACATATTGTTGGATTTTTAGGGGATGGGATCAATGATGCTCAAGCTTTGAGAGAAGCAGATGTGGGAATATCTGTGGATACGGCTGTTGATATAGCTAAGGAGTCGGCTGACATCATTCTTTTAGAAAAAAGCCTGATCGTTTTAGAACAAGCCGTTATTGAAGGCAGGGTAATGTTTGGCAATATGGTGAAGTACATAAAAATGGCTGTGAGTTCTAATTTTGGTAATGTATTGAGTATCCTAGGCTCAGGAATTTTACTCCCTTTTTTACCCATGAGTCCCCTTCAAATCTTAATTCTTAATTTGATTTATGATCTTTCGCAAACATTGATTCCTTGGGATAGAATGGACGAGGACTTTATTGCCAAGCCTAGGAAATGGGAGGCTGAGGGGATTCTTAGGTTTATGTTCATCATTGGACCGATTAGTTCAGTTTTTGATTATGTAACCTATGGAGTCATGTGGTTTGTTTTTGGAGCAAATTCCATCGAAAATCAAAGTCTGTTTCATACCGGTTGGTTTGTTGAATCTTTACTCTCACAAAGCTTGATCGTTCATATGATAAGAACGAGAAAAATTCCGTTTATCCAAAGTATTGCCACAAAACCGCTGGTTTTGGCTACTGCTGTCGTCATTGTCATTGGTCATTTAATACCATATAGTTTTTTTGGAGAAGCAGCGGGACTTGTTCCATTACCTTTTAGTTATTATCTATGGCTTTGGGGTATATTACTTACCTACTGCATTACTGTACAGACAGTCAAAAATTGGTATATAAAGAGATTTCATGGAGAATGGCTCTGATTTCTCCTGGCTGCTATCCATGCAACAAAGTTAATGGTCTAAAAACACATTACTTTTTAAAAGACCAAGCAATAGAGAAGGCTTGCTGCTGATTGTGTTAAAATAGCCTTGAAATAATGCCATCAAATCAGTTAAGCTGTTTTTTCCTTTGTGTGGACGACAATGAATTTGATTAGTTTAGCGAAAAAAGTTTTTGATCTAGAAATGGACGCTCTGCGTTCTGTTCAAAAACAGCTAGACTCTTCTTTTGAACAAACCATTGAGGTTTTGGAAAGAACGATCTTAGCTAATAGAAAAATTGTCATTACCGGAGTTGGAAAATCAGGCCATATTGGTAGAAAAATAGCAGCTACTTTAACAAGCACTGGAGCCCCAAGCGTGGTGCTTGATGCTGTTAATGCGTTCCATGGAGACTTGGGAATGGTTAATAAGGGAGATGCTGTTATTGCATTAAGTTATAGTGGAGAAACGGAAGAAATTCTTAGGCTTATCCCTCATTTAAAAAGAATTGCAACCTCTTTGGTTTCCATTACTGGCAATGAAAATTCGACATTAGCGAAAAATTCTGATCTTATTTTGAATGTTAGGGTCAGTAGGGAAGCTTGCCCTTTGAACTTAGCTCCTACCTCGAGTACCACAGCAATGCTGGTTTTAGGGGATGCAATAGCTATGGTGTTACTTGAAAAACGAGGATTTAAAAAAGAGGATTTTGCCCGCTTTCATCCTGGAGGAACACTGGGTAGGAATTTACTCTTAAAGGTAGGGGATATAATGCGTCCTTTGCCTCAAATTGTAGTTCTCGAAGCGGAGGCGAAAGTAAAAGAGGCTCTGAAGCTGTGGAATATAAAAAGAGCGGGAGCTGTGGTGGTGGTAGATTCAGAGAGAAAAGTCATTGGGATCTTTACCCATGGAGATTTCGTAAGGAATTACGAGCTGAATCCCAAAATTGGCGAAGTATCATTAGGAAATGTGATGACCAAAAATCCAGTAACAGTGCGAGTCGATAAACTTGCAGTTGAAGTTCTTAATGTTTTTGAACACAATAAAATAGAAGATTTAATTGTTGTGGATGAAGCTTACAAAGTGGTAGGTTTAATAGATTCTCAGGATTTAGCGATCCATCGATTGTTATAAGGAGATTGGTTATGTTTGTGAATGCGAGTGACATCGGAAAAGGTCAAGCGATACGGCATAACGGAGCTATTTGTCTTGTTTTAGATACAATGCATAGAACCCCAGGTAATTTAAGAGCTTTTGTACAGATGACTTTGAGAAATTTGAAAACGGGGAAGTCTTTTGTTGAAAGATTTGGCTCTCAAGACAAAGTGGAGTTGCTCTCTTTAGTCCGAAGGCGTTGCGAGTATAGTTATAGAGAAGGCAATAGTTTTGTTTTTATGGATCCTGAAACTTATGAGACCTTTTCTGTTCCGGAGGAGATGGTAGGAAAAGCCAAGGATTTTTTAAAGGAGAATCAACCTGTTGATCTGCTGTTTGCTGATGATACGTTAGCTGCTATAGAACTGCCCCAAAGTGTGGTGTTGAAAGTCGTGGAAGCTCCAGAAGGAGTGAAGGGTGATTCTGCAACTAATGTGATGAAGCCAGCTATCCTTGAAACGGGGTTATGTATTCAGGTTCCGCTTTTTATTAAGGAAGGAGAATTGGTAAAAGTAAGCACTACTGATGGAAAGTATTTGAGCCGGGCGTAAAAAATATTTTCCGGCTTTTTTTGCTGTTAGAAATATACTTTTAAAAGATACTTTTAAAAGCCTGTGGCGGTCTATATGGGAAAAGGTCTTGTTGAAGATTTGGATTGGACAGATCTGTGGAATGAGATTTTGCTCAAAGCTCAAAAAGGTCAAGAATTGACCGATACGGAGCTGGCACGAAAAGCAGGAGTCAAAATAGAGGATTTAAGAAAACTGAAAAATGGGGTGCTTAATGAAAAGGCTCTTTTTTTAGTTGCTCAGGCTCTTTCCTTGAGTGGTGAAATTTTGCTATCAATGGCTACTGGAAAATGTAATCCTCAACCGTTGTCTCTTCCCTTCTTTTTAAAAAAAATATCGATAGAAGAGACACCTGAAAAAAAATCTTATCTATTAATAGACAAGAAAACTAACAAAACATTCTTGATAGATCCTCCAAATAAGCAATTGATCGAAAATTATGTCAATGATAGGGAGTATGGACTGGATCATGTCTTTCTTTTTTCTTTGGAACAAATTCAGGAATTAGCCGATGTTCTAAAAAGTTTTTCCTTGGCTTGTTCAGCTCCTTCTAAAGAGGGGCAATTAGTAAGGAAAGAGGAATGGTTTGGATCGTTCAAAGTGGAGCTTATTCCTTTAATCGATAAAATATTTTACTTTGTCCATCCTCCTGAATCTCCTCCATTGGTTTTTGTCGGAAAATATTTTATTTCTGGATCTATTTCCTATGAAGAAACCGGTTATTATAAGACTCTTGAACTGATTCGATCTACGCTGTTTGGATTTCCGGATGAAACCATCATTTGTCCAAGGATTGGCCCCCTATCAACCGTGGGCTTTGAAAAAGGACATAACCCTTTTTTTCCTGAATACCAGATTTATTCTTCTTTTCAACTGCTTACCGAAATTTAAGAAAATCCAAGACGCTTTGTTTTATGATTGGCAATCCAATGGTTTTAAAGCACAACAATTTTTTGTTTTTTTATGAAATGCAAAATATTTTAGGTTAAATTTTGTCGGAGCTGCGGTTAAATGAATGACGAATATAAATTATTAAAAATATTTTCTGGCAGAGCGAATCCGGCTCTGGCAACAAAAATTGCTCAGTATGTCGGCATACCTCTTGGGCAAGCAACCATTTCATCATTCCCTGATGGAGAAACCTTTGTAAAATTTAACGAAAATATTCGAGGCAGAGATGTTTTTATTGTGCAGCCTACCTGTCCTCCGACTAATCATAATCTAATGGAATTATTGATTATGATTGATGCTGCCAAAAGAGCAAGTGCAGCAAGAGTTACAGCCGTAATTCCTTTTTATGGTTATGCCCGGCAAGATCGGAAAGATCAGCCAAGAGTATCTATAACGGCTAAACTGGTTGCGAACCTCCTCGTAGCCGCTGGAGCCAACAGAGTGCTGGCAATGGATCTTCATGCCCAACAAATTCAAGGTTTTTTTGACATTCCCGTAGATCATCTTACAGCTGTTCCTGTTTTTTATAAGTTTCTTGAGGCAAACAATCTACTCGATCTTGTTGTTGTCTCTCCAGATGTAGGAGGGATAAAAATGGCCTCTACCTATGCTCAATTGTTGGGGAAAGGGCTTACTTTAGTGGTTAAGAAGAGGGTGGATGCCTATCATACGGAAGCGGATTTCGTTGTTGGTGATGTGGAAGGAAAGGATGTATTGATTGTCGATGATTTAACAGAAACGGCTGGAACTGTAGTTTCTGCGGCAACGATTTTAAAAAAAATGGGAGCCAGAAGGATTTATGCTGGAATTTCTCATGCCGTTCTTAATCAGATTGGTATAGGCAGGCTGAGAAGTTCACATCTTGAAGAATTAATTACTACTAACAGCGTTCCCGTTCCTGTAGTTGAAGGAGTTCGGGTAACGGTGTTAGATGTTGCCCCCCTTTTGGGAGAAGCCATTAAAAGAATTCATACAGGGATGTCCGTAACCTCTCTATTCGAGGTTGACGGAAAGAAAATTAATCTTTAAAAAAAATTGTGTGCATAACTTTTTGAAAGCTAATCCTCAATTAATTGGCGATATCGTTAGACTGTTAGAAAAAAATGCTCGTCTTTCCCTATCGGATATAGCTTCGGCGTTAGGAATATCCGTTGAGGAAACGGCAGCTCTTTTGAAAGAGCTGGAAAAAGAGAAGTTCATTTTGGCGTATAAGACCATCTTTGATCCAGAAAAAATACAGAAAAACAGAGTACGTGCCGTCATTGAAGTCAAAATTACTCCTGAGCGAGGAGGTGGTTTTGATAAGCTATCCAAGCGAATAGCCGGTTTTGAAGAGGTTACTTCTTGTTTCTTAATGAGTGGGGGCTATGATCTACTTGTTTTCCTAGAAGGAGAAAGTCTCAAAGAGGTTGCTCTTTTTGTTTCAGAAAAATTGGCTACGCTACCTGGGGTTATTTCTACAGCAACTCATTTTATGCTAAAAACTTACAAAGAACAAGGAATCATTTTTTCTACTCCATCCCATTTTCGTCTGCCTGTAAGTCCGTAATTTCCTTTCATGAAAAAACATCCCGTTATCAATTCTACCGAAAAAATAGTGCCTTTTGATTTTCGGACTAAGCTACCAATAGCCAAACATCTTTCCTCAATTGGAAAATCGTCAATCAGGGATTTTTTCGAACTTGTCCAGAACCAAACGGATGTGATTTCCTTAGGGATTGGTGAACCGGACTTTGATACTCCCTGGATGATTAGAGAAGCAGCCATTTATTCCCTTGAAAAGGGAGAGACAGGCTACACATCTAATCTTGGCCTTATAGAACTCCGAAAATTAATAGCCCAATATGTATCGAAACTAATCGGTGTCGACTACAACCCCTATGAAGAGATCCTTGTAACGGTAGGGGTTTCAGAAGGGCTTGATTGTGCTTTAAGAGCGATAATCGATCCTTTTGACGAAGTCATAATCCATCAGCCTTCTTATGTGTCTTATGTTCCTTTGGTGGTTCTTGCCTATGGCGTGCCTGTCATTGTTGAAACATTAGAAAAAGACGGATTTCAACTTGATCCAGTTGCGGTCGAAAAAAAAATTACCCCAAAAACCAAAGCAATTATTCTAAACTTCCCCACGAACCCTACAGGAAGCATTGAAAATGAAGAGAAACTGCAAGCCATTGCTCAATTAGCTTGTAAGCATAATCTTTATGTAATCAGTGATGAAATTTATGCGGAACTGATGTATGAAGGCACGCATCGTTCGATAGTCGCTCTTGATAGAATGAAAGAAAGGAGCCTTTTTCTACATGGGTTTTCTAAGGCGTTCTCTATGACAGGTTTTAGGATAGGGTATGCCTGTGGCCCAAAGGAGTGGATTGAGGCGATGATGAAAATTCATCAATATTCGATTCTCTGTGCTTCTTCCATAGCCCAGCAAGCAGCTATAGAAGCCTTATTGCATGGAAAGAAAGATATGGAACAAATGGTTGAAGAATATAGATTGCGTCGGAACTTTCTGTGGAAACATCTTTCTTCCTTAGGTCTTGTCGGGAATCTGCCCAAGGGGACCTTTTACTATTTTCCTTCGATTCGACATTTTGGATTGTCATCAAAAGAATTTTGTTATCGACTGCTCCAGGAGGGAGGAGTGGCACTGGTTCCTGGTTCTGCTTTTGGACAGGGGGGAGAAGGATATGTGAGATGTAGTTTTGCCACCCGTTTTGAAGATCTCGAAATAGCTGTCCGAAGAATCGAAAGTTGGTTAAAAAAAATTGAAAAAGAAGGGAAGAAACAATAAATGAATAGTTAGGAAAGAAAGCTTATAGTATTTAGAAAAATATTTAATAGCGATCAAGGAGACTTGTGGGTATTCAGACAACGCAAGATAGGCAGCCGGAAAAAATTAGCCAATTTACCGTTTTCATGGAGAATAAAGCGGGAAGACTTTTAGAGTTAGTGCGTCTTTTGGAAAGTCATGAAATCCACATCATAGGTTTTACTATTTTAGACACCTCTGAAGCCTCCACCATTCGATTGGTGGTTGATGACCCTCAAAATGCTAGAAAGATTCTTGCTGAAAATGGAATATCTTATACGGAATGCTCTCTCATTGCCTTGGAGCTTCCGCAATCAGCTGAAGATCTAAGAAAAGTCCTTACAGTGCTGCTTCAAGCTGAAATCAATATTTATTTTAGCTATCCTTTCCTGACAAGACCCTATGGGAAAGCGGTATTGGCACTTAGGGTTGAAGATGAAGAATTAGCCATATCCGTACTTTTAAGAAACAATTATCGGGTGCTCTTTCAAAAAGATATTAGCAGGTAGAAAAAGTTTTTTTTATTTTAAAAAAGATTGTTTTTTTTTCTTATATTCTCATTGTAGCTATTATGTCTAAGTCTTATGTTTTTGCTTCTGAATCCGTGACGGAAGGCCATCCAGATAAAGTATGCGATACCATTTCGGATACCGTTTTGGACCATTGCCTTCAGCAGGATAAGTTCAGTAGAGTGGCCTGTGAGACCCTTGTGAAGGAAAACCTGGTCGTGCTAGCAGGAGAAATTACCACCAAGGCTAATCTAGATTATATAAAGATTGTCAAAGATACGGTTCGGCAAATAGGATATAATGATCCCAAAAGCCTATTTTACCCTGAAAAATTACATATCGTTTGTGCGATTTCCAAACAAAGCTCAGACATTGCCTTGGGGGTTGATGGGCAGAAAGAACGTCATAATATAGGAAAAAATCTTGATCAGGGTGCAGGGGATCAAGGACTAATGTTTGGTTTTGCATGTACTGAGACTCCTGAACTTATGCCTGCACCAATTACTTTTGCTCATAGACTTTCTAGAAGATTAACTGAATTAAGGAAAAAAGAAGGGTGTCCTTGGTTGCGGCCTGATGGGAAAACGCAGGTATCTCTTTATTATGAGGACAATAAACCATTGCGCGTTGAGGCCATTGTTGTGTCGACACAGCATACCGAAGAGGTTTCTAACAAAGAAATAGAAGAAATCATAAAGAAAGAAGTCATTCAGAAGGCCATACCTGAAGAATTTCTCCACAAAAAAACGGTTTTTTACATTAACCCAACTGGTAGGTTTGTTGCCGGGGGGCCAGATGCCGACTCTGGAGTTACTGGGAGAAAAATTATTGTTGATACCTATGGAGGCATGGGGCGACATGGGGGAGGTGCATTTAGTGGGAAAGATCCTTCGAAAGTGGACAGAAGTGCTGCTTATATGGCTAGATATATTGCCAAAAATATTGTGGCAGCAAAAATTGCTACCAAAGTCGAAGTTCAAATAGCTTATGCTATTGGAAAAGCTGATCCGGTTTCGGTTGCTGTTGATACTTTTGAAACAGGACTTGTGGAAGATAAAAAAATAGAAAGGGCAATTCGTGAGGTTTTTCGGCTTAAGCCTGCTGAAATAATTGAAGAACTGAACTTACTTCGACCTATTTATAGTAAAATCACCAATTATGGCCATTTTGGTAGAAACGACCAGTTTGATATCTTTAGCTGGGAAAAAACTGATAAAGTAAATGATTTGCTTACTGCCGTAGGGTTGGTGTAGACAGTTCAAAACGCCAATCAATTACTAGACCCTTGTCTATTTCTTCATGAATAAACCAACAATCATACTAGGATAGTTTTAGAAGCATGCTTATGGAAGGAGTTAATATGGCTGATTTTAAAGTAAAAGACATGGAGCTTGCCGATTTTGGCCGAAAGGAAATTGAAGTGGCAGAGGATGAAATGCCTGGCCTGATGGCTCTTAGAAAAGAATATAAGGGGTTATATCCATTAAAAGGAACTCGGATTGCTGGCTGTCTTCACATGACCGTTGAGACGGCCGTTTTGATAGAAACTTTGGTTGAGCTTGGGGCATCGGTCAGATGGAGTTCCTGCAACATTTTTTCTACTCAGGATCATGCTGCTGCGGCGATTGCTGCTAGGGGCATTCCAGTTTTTGCTTGGAAAGGTGAAACATTGGAGGAATATGAGTGGTGCATTGAACAAACGTTAAGATGGCCCGATGGTCAAGCTTTAAACATGATCTTAGACGATGGTGGCGATCTGACTGAACTTGTGCACCAGAAGTATCCAGAACTACTAGATGGGATTGTAGGTATTTCTGAAGAAACAACAACAGGAGTTCATAGATTGTACCAAAGAGAGGCCAAAGGGACCTTGGGGCCTCCAAGTATGAACGTTAATGATTCCTGCACAAAAAGCAAATTCGATAATCTCTATGGTTGCCGGGAATCCTTTCTTGATGGTGTAAAAAGGGCTACCGATGTGATGATTGCAGGGAAAATTGTCGTTGTTTGTGGGTATGGGGATGTTGGGAAAGGCTGTGTCCAATCAGCCAAAGGGATGGGAGCGCGGGTTATCGTTACAGAAATTGATCCTATTAATGCCTTGCAAGCTTCAATGGATGGTTATGAAGTAACTCTTTTGGAGGATGTGGTAGAAAAAGCTGATCTGTTTGTAACAGCGACTGGGTGTATTAATGTCATCCGAAGAGAACATATGGATAGAATGAAGTCTGGAGCCATCGTATGTAATATTGGACATTTCGATTCAGAAATAGAAGTAAGATCACTATATGAGGATAAGAATTTGCAACGGATCCAAATAAAGCCACAGGTAGATATGTTCATTTGGCCCAATGGAAAAAAATTGTATGTATTGGCTGAAGGACGGCTTGTAAACTTAGGGTGTGCTAGCGGACATCCAAGTTTTGTCATGAGTGCCAGTTTTACCAATCAAGTTTTAGCTCAAATTGAATTATGGACCAAACGCCACAGTGGGGAATATAAAAGGGGTAAAGTCTATACCCTACCCAAGATCCTCGATGAAAAAGTGGCAAGGTTACACCTAGATAAGCTGGGTGTAAAACTAACCCGCTTGACAAAAGAGCAAGCAGATTACTTGGGTGTTCCAATTGAAGGACCTTATAAACCTAATCATTATCGCTATTAAAATTTCTTCTAGACAGGTTTGAAGGGAAGAGGAGGGAATTCAGAACAAAAAGCCTAGATTGAGGTTTTTTGTTCTATGGGACTTATTTTTTTTCCTCTTTAACGGAACAACTCTTTTCAAGGAATTCGATAATATGGGAGATCATATCCTCAGGGATTTGAGCCCCAAGTTGTTTCATTTTTTCCACTTCATGCCTCCAAGTTTTTATAGAAAATTTCGGTTGGAGGCTAATGATGGTTGTACTATGGCACATGGAACAATAACTCTGCACTATTTCTTGTCTTTCCCCCGTTGGTAAAGGCTCGGTTGTAAGAGGATAAGCACCTACCGCATAGACAGAGCTAGAATCTTGCGGATACGGGATAAAAGGAAAGATTACTCCAGATGAATCAAGAGTATATAATCCAGCCTCGCCAATTTCACTTACATCAATAGAGGCTTGAGAGAAAGATGTGGAAATAATAAGAAGGCTTAAAAAAATGGGTATTTTGGAGAAAAAAAATAGCCTTGAACGATAATGGCGCTTCATTTTATGCATATTTTCCAACCCAAACTTTTTGAATTTCAATCGTATTCCAACAATAGCCTCCAGGATTCCATATGGGTGTAGTCGGTTGAGTATTTCCCTTCACATCCCAGGCCCTGGAAGCAAGTAAGTATTCTCCTGGCTTGCTTGGGGTCCAGTTTAAATGCCAAAGCCGGAATGAATATTTTCCTAAATCCCTCTCTAGTGTTGCTTCTTGCCAGTGAGAACCGCCATCTGCAGAAAATTCTACTTTGACGATTCCTCCATACCCACTGAAGGCTATCCCTTTGACTTGCACTTCCATTTTTTCGACTAATTTCACATCCCCAGTTGGCTGAATAATAAAAGATCTGACAGGCATCTGGATATCCCCAATGGGAATAGTCTCAATAGGAGTGTTTTTTTGATATTCCTCAAATGCAATGGAGTTCCTATTGGTTTTTGGGATTCGATAGGCGGTTTTCATCCAGAAGTTTGTGTCTGGAGTATCCAACGCTCGAATCCAGGTCAGATGTTTAATCCAGTATGTGGCGAACTTTCCTGGGACAACCAGCCTTAATGGAAAACCGTTTAATAAGGGAAGCGGCTCTCCATTCATGGCATAAGCAAGAATCGTTTCTTCTAAAATAGGATCATTTCTATCAAGCGATTTGATAAACGCATGAGCGGGAGTTCCTTCTGGAGATCGGCCATAATCGAACCCTTGGAATTGAATTTGAACGGTATTGGGTTTTATTTTTGCTTTTTGCAAGACATCCATGAGCCGAACTCCGGTCCATTTTGCATTCCCCATAGCACCATTGCCCCATTGAGCCCCAGGGACTCTAGGAAAGAACCTGCTTCTAGAATTTCCTGAACATTGGTTGACAGCTACAACCGATACGGGATCAAATTGAGTCAGTAGGTCTGCAAAAGAAAAAGAAATAGGATTAGCGAAATTTCCTTCAAGGTACAGCCGCCATTTAGAAAGATCAATGGAGTTCGGAATGCCATCGAGATGATATCTTACATAAAATGCTGCATTTGGTGTAAAAGGAAACTGGAAAAATTCCCGTGGGGTTTCAAGTACGATCGGTCTATCGTTTAATCGAATAAGCGGAAGCTTTTGTGGCTCATAGGCAAAGGGATTTTGGCTTGTCCAATATGGACTGGGATTGGATGTAGATAGATGGATCTTTCTTGTTTCTTCTCCAGCAAAGGATTTTTGGAAAGCTAAACTGGAGAGGGTAGAAAATCCAAAAATTTTCAGCCAGTCTCTTCTAGTAATAACAGGAAAATTCAAAAAGTATTTTAAAAACTCTTTATGCATTATGTAATATCCTGTAATATTCTGTTTATATAAATAAACAGAATAAAAAGCAAAAGTTTTTCTTAATAAATTGATATCAGTCCAGCCTTAAAATTCCCATGGCTTTTCAAAAGCTTCTTCTGAAATCATAAATTGAGGAGGTGGATCAGGAAGAAGTTCATCTCTTGGCCTTTTGAGATGTTTTCCAATAGTAAGGTCTTCAGGAAAAGAGTCAGCAATCTGAATTTTTGTTCCAATGCTTACAAGATTAAAAAACTCAATGGCCGATTTTCCGTGAAGACGGATGCAGCCATGTGTCCGTGGCGTAGTCCATACAAAGCCTTCATGAAAACCATACCCAGGAGCAAATTCTACCCAGTAAGGCATAGGATAGCCGACATATTCCCAAGGACCTCCAGGAGGTGCTTGGGATGGGTTTTCAGTGGCTCTTATATCATTGCCTTTTACCCAGAATCCATAACTATGAGAGCGTTTTTTTATTGATTTTGCAATAATGTGGAATACTCCTTTAGGGGTCGGGTGCCCACTTTTCCCTACGGTACAGGGGGCTACAAAAATAACCTTACCTCTATCGAGCACATAAACAGCTTGGTTCTGTAGGGAAACTTTAACGATTCTTTCCTTACTAACTGTTGAATTTTCCTCATTCGAGCCGGAGATATCGTTTAAAGCTAAGGCTGAAGAAGAGAGATAAAAGAAAAAAAAATAGAGCCAATAAATGTAAGAAAGGGTGTTAATAAAGGTTTTTTCTTTTCCCACAGGATGGGAATATACTAGGAGTTTTGAGGATCGGAAAGAAAAAAAACGATTGTATAAGATTGGGTTTTAAAAATTTATGTAAGAGAAGGATATCATGGATTCAAACTGCCTTAGTAGGACATGGGCACATACCAACTGCCTTGCATGTAGCAAGGAACCATCTTGTTATTGTCTTGGTAGGAGCAGAAATCGCCAAGTTACTGATACTTCAGCAGGAAATGCAGTCTGTGGACATCAAAACTTACTAGCCTTCAGGCTCCTCACTGTGGTTTAAAGAATAGAGCAGAAAACAACCTGAAAGGATCTCACGAGCCATGTGTCCACAAGTTGCCAAACGGTTCCCTCATGCAAGATTCATTCAATGTATCTACTGTATCGAAAAGGGATAAAACTATGTAGCTCGTGGTGCTCCAAAGTTCTTAGCTTTTCTTGTTGATGAAAAGGGAAATCCATTGCCTTACATCCTTTTTTATATTCCTTTTTCTTTTCTTCTGTTTTTTTATACTGCTTGCTCATGTAAAAATGAAAAAGCAAATAATGTGCCAAAAGCCTTTTAAATGGACTTAAAACAATGGTTTTAGAATCCACACTTTTGTTTCTCCAGTTGTTTTTTCCCAATGAATTGACCAAAAATCAGGCAAACGAAGTAGGTTTTTGGAATAAAACTCCCAGACGAACAGTCCTTCAGAGTCTATATTCTGATGCACCAGAGAGAGTAAGGCGGAGCTATCGACAGGCTTCGATGCTTTGACATAAGGCGGAGAGGCAAAAATAAGTTCAAATTTCTCTTTGTTCTTTTGTAGAAATTTAAAGACATCCATCAGAATTAATTTCCCTTCTAAATGGGCTTTTTTAAGATTGTTACTTATGCAATCAATGCATTCTTTGGATAGATCAACGAAGGTGCAGGAAGAAGCTCCCCTGCTCAAAGCCTCTATTCCAAGAGAGCCGGAACCTGCAAATAGATCAAGGGCGCTTCTGCCTTCTATCCAGTCTCCAAGGGAAGAAAAGATGGCAGCTCTCATTCTCGATAGAGCCGGGCGAACAACGGTTTTCTTTGGCACTTGAAGTAGGGTTCCTTTGGCAATTCCACCTATGATTCTTAGAGACATAGCAAGAAGGCAATGAAGGCTAGGAGGTTATTTGGTGAAAATTAGAGTAGGAGAAAGAAGAGATGAGCCGGAAGGAGAAAGCCTAGGCAAGGGGTTTGGTTGTATGAAGGCAGCTTTGGGGTTAGCCAAAGTGCCAGAAATTTTGACTGGAATAGCAGTCAAAGCATTGGAAGGAACATTTAGTTTGCTTAGAAGAGCATCTGGAAGCTTTCCATTAAAAAACGTTTTATTGAGTAATATCTTTAGATCCATATCTATAGAACTATCGAAACGGAGAAGGCCGTTTCCAATCATTGAAAAAGAATTTGATAAAATAGACATATCTGATAATAAAATTTTTCCTTCTTTGATCTTAAAAGAACCATACCATTTCTCAAACTCGGGAGTTTTCAAATTGGTATTTTTAAGCAATCCAGATAGTTCTTGAAACAAAGCTAAATTTTGTATCTTTCCTTGTTCAATTTGAAAAGTGCCATTTCCTTCGATGGCATTAAGCTCCACCTTATTGATAGATCCATCAGCTTTACAACTTAACAACCCAGAGATCGAATAAGAACCATGGGGATCAAACAAACTGAAAAGCTCTTCAACTTTTGACCCAGAGGAAATAATTTTCCACTGGAGCTTCTTTTCTTTATCCTGATTGTTAGTGATGTTCGATAGACTTAAATGTAATTTGCCACCTGCGAGCAAGGCATCAAGATCTAAATGTTGAAAAACTTTATGGAAAAAAATGTAATTAAAATGAACATCATGAAGCAATGGAACCGAATTAACAAATGCCAGAGCAGCTTTTCCAGAGCAGGAGGCTTTCTGTTTTTTTAGATCTAGGCTTTCTTGTTCTTCAATTCCTTGAAGAATGAACAACGGAGTTTGATTGCCAGAAAAAATTTTTATCATTCCATTACGGATTAGAATATTTCTAATTGGTAGAGAAGCTGCCAGTTTTCCTGAAAAAAGGGAAGGAAGCTCTTCCCCATTGCTTCCTTCCTCTATCAAAGGTAGAAGAAGATGGCGTCCTCGATTGAGTTCAAAAGATGTTTTAGGGTCCATTAAAAAGACATCATAGAATATACCATGGCTAAAAGGGGAGAATCCGTTTTTTAATTTGATGGCAGTGGATTCGAAAAGAAGAGGACAATTTTTAGAGAGAGAATTTTCAACCTTCAATTTTTCCAGACTTACGGTAAAGGGAAAGGAAAAATGAACTTTTTCGATAGTTGTGGGAATACCAAAAGCATCGGTTAAAAACGATTCGATAAAATGGACCATAGCCGGTTTTTTTTCCATTTTTTGCAAAATCAAGAAGAAGCATAGAAATAACAATAGCAATGTGGCGAGAAGTAAGATAAAAAATTCGACGAGCTTCAGAATAACGCGCACAAAGAAATAGTGTATATGTATTTGAGGTAAAGGCTAGTGCAGAATAAGATTTGTATAATTTTCAATCCGGCGGCTCGAGGAGAAAAAGCTAAAAATCTCCTTACTAAGCTTCACAGCGTCGTAGGGAAAGTTCCAATTAAAATTAGCCAATATCCAGGAGATGCAGAAGCGAAAACGGAATGGGCTATCGAGCAAGGATATGACCTGATTGTTGCTGCGGGTGGGGATGGAACAATCAATGAAGTAGTTAATGGTTTTAACGGCAGAGAGGTGACACTAGGGATCATTCCTTTAGGAACGATCAATGTTTTTGCAATGGAACTTGGCTTGCCTAGATCGATAGAAAAAGCTTGGACAATGATATTACAAGGAAATGTAAAAATAATAGATTTACCCAAAGCCAATGACCATCCTTTCGTACAGCTTGCAGGGGTAGGATTGGATGCTAAGGTGCTGCAAGTCACCCATAAAGATATAAGAAAGACTTTTGGTCCTCTAAGCTATGTTTTTACCGTCACAAAACTGTTGAAGGAACCACAACCCTTGATAGAAGTAAGATTAAAAGAAGGTAAACGGTTTTTCGGCTCTTTTCTTTTGGTGGGCAATGGGAAGTATTATGGGGGACCATTCTCAGTTTTTCCCAAGGCTCGATTGGATGACGGGATTCTTGATGGATGCCTATTTTCGCGTGTGAGTTCAACGATATTGTTAAAATGCCTTTTCAAAAGTTTTTTTAACAAAATGCCTACGGACTGCGAGGTCATTCACTTTCAGTCAAAGCAATTCCAGGTGAGCTCTCCAGAAGAAATTCCAGTAGAGCTCGATGGAGATTTTTATGGGTATACACCAGTGAGCTTCAGCTGCGAGCCACACAAGTTAAAAGTGATTGTTCCTCCATCTGAAAAGGCAACATGTTGAAGGTTTTTTGAAATAAAAGACTTGATTTTTTTTCTTTTTTTTCCATTTTTATAAGTTCCCGGTTGTGTTGGCGGGATATTCTCTTCGGAGTTGGGCTTGAGGGACAATGAGCAGCAAGCCTTAAGAGAGGCTCCATTGGAATAATAAAAATATTGAGAGAAAAGAAGAACTAGCTTTATTTAAAAAAGCAGGATTTGGTAAGTGTATGCCTACGATTAATCAACTTGTACGAAAAGGTAGAGAAGCTTTAAAAAGAAAAACCAAAGCGCCGGCTTTGGACAGTTGTCCACAGAAAAGGGGTGTCTGTGTTCAGGTGATGACAAGAACTCCCAAAAAGCCAAATTCCGCTTTAAGAAAAGTTGCAAAAGTAAGATTAACCAATGGTAAGGAAATTATTGCCTACATTCCAGGAGAAGGACATAATTTGCAAGAACATTCTATTGTTCTTGTTCGGGGTGGAAGAGTAAAGGATTTGCCAGGTGTACGCTATCATATTATTCGAGGTACATTGGATGCTTCTGGAGCTGTTGGTCCAAGTAATACAAACAAAATGAATAGGAATGTATCACGAAGTAAGTATGGAGTTAAAAGGCCTAAGGCTGGTGCAAAACCTGCAGCTAAAACCAAATAACCAGAGCATTCAATCCAGAAGGAAAATAATCGAATTTACATGGGTTATTGAAAATATATATTATGTTTTGAAAAGGGTTTAGAAGGGACTATTGGAGGATCATTAGTCTTTATCGGTGCTCCTTTGTCATAGATGCATCGTTTTTAAATGTTTTTATTGTGGAGTGGATTTTTTTACTAAAAAGGCAAGTCGATGATTAGGTTTGGAATGTATTATGAGAAGAAGAAGAGCTGAGAGAAGGGAACTAGAGCCGGATCCGAAATATGGTTCTGAACTTATTACAAAGCTGGTCAATACGGTGATGAGAAAAGGAAAAAAAAGTGTGGCCAGAAGAATAGTTTACAATGCCATTGAAGCATTGAATCAAGACAACAAGGAAGGAGATCCGGTTGAGATTGTTAGAAAAGCGGTGGACAATGTCAAACCAAAGCTGGAAGTGAAATCCAGAAGAGTGGGAGGGGCAACCTATCAAGTGCCAGTTGAAGTCAACCCGCATCGCCAAGTCTCTCTGGCATTGCGTTGGATTGTGCGCTATGCCAATGCTAGAAAGGGAGTTCCTATGTCCAAAGCATTATTTTTGGAGCTCATGGATGCGGCCAACGGCCAGGGAAGTTCAATTAAGAAAAGGGATGAAGTCCATAAAATGGCACAGGCAAATAGAGCTTTTGCGCATCTTCGTTTTTAAAAGAATGGATGATTTGATATATGGTTGAATATTGCATTTGGAAGCAATAGTTTAAAAATAAAGGATTTATTATGAGTAGCGAGCTACTACAAACTGTAAAAAGTGCAGCAGTAAATTCCCCTCATCGAACTTTCCCTTTAGAAAGAACGAGGAATATTGGGATTGCAGCTCATATCGATGCGGGAAAGACGACACTTACTGAAAGGATTCTTTTTTATACTGGGATGATCCATAAGATGGGAGAAGTTCACGAAGGGACAACTGTCACGGACTGGATGGAGCAGGAAAGAGAACGGGGGATTACTATTACGGCTGCGGCTATTTCTTGTTTCTGGCCTGAGAAAAAGGAGCCAGGCTTAGTGAAGTTGTTCGAGGGTGAAAAATTTAGAATTAACATCATTGATACGCCGGGGCATGTCGATTTTACTGCAGAAGTGGAGAGATCTTTGCGAGTGCTAGATGGGGTGATTGTAGTATTCTGTGGAGTGGCGGGAGTACAGCCGCAATCCGAAACGGTCTGGAGACAAGCTAATCGGTACAAAGTACCTCGAATTGCTTTTGTCAATAAAATGGATCGGATCGGGGCCGATTTTGATAAAGTCGTCGAAGAGATTCGGACAAAGCTTGATGGTTATGCTTGGCCAGTGCTACTTCCCTTGGGAAAAGAAGATCAACTTCGAGGGCAGATAGATGTCATTTGTCAAAAGGCTATAGTATATACGGATAATGACAGACTTGGTTCCACCTATGTGATAACGGATATCCCCGAAGAGTATCAAGCTGTTGCACGTGAGGCTAAGGCTAAACTTATAGCTGCTTTGGCGGATCGGGACGAAGCAATGGCTGAGCTCTTTCTAGAAGAAAAAGAACCTACTCCCCTTGAGATAAAGCAGGCTATTCGCAGACTAGTTGTTAAAAATGAATTTGTACCTGTCGTAGGAGGTTCTGCTTTTCGTAATAAAGGCGTGCAATCTTTGATCAATGCCGTTATCGATTATCTGCCAAGTCCTTTAGATATTGATCCCCCCAAAGGACAGCATCCTTATACCCATGCTCCAGTTGAAGTCGTTGTAAGTGATGCCTCTAAATTTTGTGCTCTTGTCTTTAAAATATGGTCTGATCCTTATGTAGGTAAGCTGGTGTTTTTTAGGGTTTATTCTGGGATTTTGCGAAAAGGAGACAGCGTTTATAATGTCCGGACTGGAAAAAAAGAAAGAATCAGTAGAATAGTTCAAATACAAGCTAACGAAAGAAAAGATATTGAAGTGGTCTATTCCGGGGATATTGCAGCTCTTGTTGGAATTAAAGATGTGGCTACTGGAGACACGCTTGTTGCAGAAGGCTTTGAAGTGTCTTTGGAGCCTCCTGTCTTTCCTGAGCCTGTCATATCAATGGCTGTAGAGCCTAAATCTCAGTCAGATAGAGAAAAGCTTTCTCTTTCTTTGCAACGGTTAATGGAAGAAGACCCTACTTTTCGAGTTCATACGGATCCTGAAACTGGCCAGACTATTATATCGGGAATGGGGGAGCTTCATCTCGATATTATTACCGATAGACTAAGGAGGGAGTTTGGAGTCAGTGTTAATGCGGGAGCTCCTCAGATTGCTTATAGAGAAACGATTAGAAAACATGCCGTAGGAGAAGGAAAATTGATTAAGCAAAGTGGTGGCCGTGGGCAGTATGGACATGTGATACTGGAGATGGCACCTTTGGAACGGGGCAAAGGAGTGGAATGGGAAAGCAAAATTGTTGGAGGGACCATCCCCAAAGAGTATATTCCGGCTTGTTTTAAAGGAATTCAAGAAGCATTAAATGCAGGTATTCTCTACGGAAGTCCCGTAACAGATCTTAAAATAACAATTATTGATGGAAGTTATCATGAAGTGGATTCGAGTGAACTGGCTTTTAAAATGGCTGCTATATTTGCCGTTAAAGATGCTCTTAAAAAAGCCGATTGCTATTTACTTGAGCCAATCATGAAAGTGGAAGTGTCCACACCTTCTGAATTCCAAGGGGATATTCTTGGGGATTTAACTCGAAGAAGAGGCAAGATTCTCAATGTTGAAACCAAAGGCAATACTTCTATTATTAATGCAGAGGTGCCGCTGGCGGAAATGTTCGGATATGTTAATGATATCCGTTCGATGTCTAAGGGGCGGGCAGCCTATTCGATGGAGCCTTCTCATTTCGAAGAAGTCCCCGTTCATATTTATAATGCACTATTGGATCAAAAGAAAAAATAGGAATAGGGGGGATGTGACATATGGCTAATAAAATTAGGATTCGTTTAAAATCTTTCGATTATCGTCTGCTGGATAGGGCAGCTTCTGAAATTGCAGAAACTGCGCGAAGAACAGGTTCTGCAGTATCAGGTCCCATTCCGTTACCTACCAAAATAGAACGGTGGGCTGTGAATCGGTCACCACATGTTGATAAGAAGAGCATGGATCTATTTGAAATAAGAACCCATAAGAGGCTGATTGACATCAAAGAACCAACCTCTAAGACGGTAGATGAATTAAAAAAATTAAATTTACCTGCAGGTGTTGATATTAGCATTAGAATTTAGTGTGGGAAAAGATAGAGTTATTAGAGTTTTACATTGAGGGAAGAATTTACCAGAGTTTTCAAATTATAGAGGAAAGAGAGAGAAAAAAACTAAACGGTTTAATATGAGCATCAATGGATTTGGGGTAATGGCAAGGAAAGTGGGAATGACCCAACTGTTTGATTCTAAAGGTAGATTATGTCCTCTGACGGTTCTGGTTGTAGAACCAAACGTGGTGGTACGATTTAATAAAGAGGATAATAATACTGTCCGCTTGCAAGTGGGTTTTGAAGAAGTAGCAGAGAGAAAGGTAAGCAAGCCTCTTTTGGGACATTATAAGAAAAACGGGATCAGCCCTCGGAGGTTCCTAAAAGAATTTGTATTTGAGTCAGAAAAACTGTGGCAGCCTGGCCAAACACTCTCTGTAAGTGATTTCGAAGAAGGTGAAAAAGTAGACGTTATTGGAATTACTAAAGGGAAGGGATTTCAAGGAGTAATAAGAAAACATGGATTTGCAGGTCAACCTGCCTCTCATGGGTCCAAAACCCATAGGAGAAATGGGGCTATTGGGGAGAGATCCTTCCCAGGAAGAGTATTTAGAAACCAAGGGATGCCAGGCCATATGGGAAGAAAACGGGTAACCATACAAAATTTGGATCTTTTTAAAATTCTTCCTGAAGACAATGCGCTTCTGGTGACTGGGAGCATCCCTGGGGCTAGGGGGATGTAGTCATTGTTCGCAAAGCTATAAAAGGGCAAGCATCGAACAACAAGTAAGTAGATAACCAAAGGTTTCGCCATGGAATTGCTAAGTAGAGAAAAAGCAGAACAGTATGGATTGGTTGTCCCTCAGGTTAAAGAAAGGGATCAGGTGTTGCATGATGCCCTTTGTGGCTATCTTGCGAATATCCGGAGTGGCACTCGAGCTACAAAAACAAAGGCAACCGTTAAGGCTTCTGGTAAAAAACCATGGAGGCAAAAGGGAACAGGTAGAGCTAGGGCTGGATATGTTTCTTCACCAATATGGGTAGGAGGGGGAGTGGTTTTTGGGCCACAGCCAAGAGATTTTTCTAAAAAAATTCCCAAAAAGGTTAAACAATTAGCCTTAGTCAAAGCTTTGGCTGCGAAAATAAATAATGAATCTGTTCTATGCATAGATAATGCGAACCTAGCTGAGATTAAAACAAAACATATATTTTCATTACTTGATGGATGGGATGGTAAGGAGAGTTGTTTGTTGATTTTAAAATCTCCCAATAGGAATGTCTTACTTTCTGGAAGAAATATTCCTCATTTAGATATAGTTACGGCTTGGGATGTGAATGCCTTGGACTTGATGAGCTTTAGGAAAATTTTTATTGAAAAAGAAGCCATTAATATCCTTGTTGAAAGAGTTAAAAAGCATCATCAAACTGGCAATACCAATAGCCAATAACCATAATGGAGGCAATTTATGAATGATCCGTTTTCTATCCTCCGACAAGCTAGAGTGACAGAAAAAGCTACAATGCTTCGTGAACAAAACAAATATATTTTTGATGTCGATCCAAGGGCAACGAAAATTGATGTTAAGAGATCGGTGGAAAAGGCTTTTGGGAAAAAAGTTCTTAAAGTTAATTTATATAATGTCCAGTCAAAGACAAAATGGAATAGAATAGGCAGGCCAGGCAAGACTCCAAGGATTAAAAGGGCAATTGTTCAGTTATATCCTGGTGAAAAAATAGACATTACAGTTTGAAAGGAAAGAGTATGGGAATAAAAAGTTTTCGACCTTTGACACCAACTTTGCGTTTTACAGCGTTGGATGATTTTTCAGACATTACCAATTGGGAGCCCGAATGGTCTCTAACCGAACCATACAAAAAGACGGGTGGAAGAAACAACTATGGAAGGGTTACGGCTCGTCATAGAGGGGGGGGCATAAGCAACGTTATAGGATTATTGATTTTAAAAGGAACAAGTTTGGAATACCAGCCGTAGTAGAGAGTATAGAATATGATCCAATACGAACGGCTCGAATTGCTTTGCTGAAGTATGAAGATCAAGAAAAAAGGTATATTATTGCTCCACAGGAACTGAAAGTGGGTAGTCGAGTGATTAGTGGTCCAGAGGCTCCACCAGAAGTTGGGAATGCTTTGCCTCTAAAGAACATTCCTTCAGGTCTTCCGATATACAATATAGAGTTGGTACCTGGAAAAGGAGGACAGCTCGTTCGCTCTGCTGGAAGCAGTGCTCGAATGATGGGTTTAGATAAAGAATATGCCATTGTGAAGTTGCCTTCTGGCGAAGTAAGAAAAATTTTGTCTGAATGCTATGCAACGATTGGACAAGTCAGCAACCCGGATCATTTTAACAAATCTCTTGGAAAAGCCGGTAGAACAAGATGGCTTGGTTGGAGACCTCGAGTCAGAGGGGTTGCCATGAATCCAGTAGATCATCCTAATGGAGGGGGACAAGGAAAAAGTAAAGGAGGAGGAGGATGGCAACAGCTGGAATCTCCATGGGGGAAACCGGCCAAAGGCAAAAAGACAAGGAAAAAAAGGAAAAATTCTTCGAGGTTTATTGTAGAAAGACGGCCTAAGAAAAAGAAGAAAAAGTAAAGGGAGGGAGCTAATATGGGTAGAAGTCTTAAAAAGGGTCCTTTTGTAGATGCGCATTTACTAGAAAAAATAGAAAAGTTAAAAGGAGCAAAAAAGCCTATTAAAACATGGTCAAGACGATCGATGATTATACCCGATTTTGTGGGGCATACCTTTTTGGTGCATAATGGAAAAACCTTTCAATCTGTCTATGTGACAGAGAATATGGTTGGTCATAAGTTGGGTGAGTTTGCTCCGACCCGCACCTTCAGAAAGCATGGTGCACATACAGAAAAGGCTTCAGTGAAATAGGAGATTCATATGGAAGTTCGGGCGGTATATAAAATGGCTAGGATTTCAGCGTTTAAATCTAGAGATGTTGCACGTTCCATAAAAGGGATGGATGCTAAAGAGGCTTTTAATCTGCTGGCATTCTATCCTAAGAAAGCGGCTCGGATTATACGAAAAACGCTTGGTTCGGCAATTGCCAATGCGGAAAATAATCACAATTTGAGGGTCCAAGATCTTTATGTCAAAGGGGTCTTTGTGGATGAAGGACCAACCTTTCGAAGGTATCAACCAAAGGCTCGGGGAGTGCTGGGATTATAAGGAAGCGAACGAGTCATATTCAGGTGATTTTGGAAGAAAAAGAAAAATAAGAAGAAAATAAGGTATTTTTATGGGCCAAAAAGTAAATCCAATTCTATTTAGGCTGCCAGTCAATAGACAATGGCGATCGATTTGGTACGCTGATAAAAAAACTTTTCCTAGATTTATTTGGGAAGACTATCAGATTAGGAAATTTATTAAAAAACGGTTAGAATCTGCTGCTGTATCGAAGATCGTTATAGAAAGAGCTGGAAACCGTGTACGGATCAATATTCATACAGCTCGGCCAGGATTGGTAATTGGGAGAAGAGCGGCTGAACTCGATAAGATCAAAGAGGAAATTGCTGATATTGTTGAAAAAGGAAGAGAAGTCTTAATTGATGTTAAAGAAGTCAAACATCCAGAACTTGAAGCCCAGCTGGTAGCTGAAAATATTGCCCTTCAGATTGAAAGAAGGGTGGCTTATCGAAGGGCAATTAAAAGGGCGATACAACTGACTATGGATGCTGGGGCCATGGGGATTAAAGTAAGATGTGCAGGAAGGTTAGGTGGCGCTGAGATTGCTAGGGCTGAGCGTTATCATGAAGGCAAAGTTCCACTTCATTCTCTCAGAGCAGATATTGATTATGGGTTTGCAGAAGCTCTGACGGTGGCTGGCAAAATTGGGGTTAAAGTATGGATTTGTAGAAAGGAAGATATAGCGACGGTAGTCGTTTAATAGCTTAGCAGGAGACTGATATATGCCTCTATTGCCTCGAAGAGTAAAATATAGGAAAAGTCAGCGTGGCAGCCGAAAAGGGAATGCGACGCGAGGAACTGAATTGGCTTTTGGATCCTATGGAATGCAGGCTCTGGAGAGAGCCTGGATCACCAACACCCAAATAGAAGCAGCTCGTGTTGCTATCATGCGCAATGTAAAAAGGAAAGGTAGGTTATGGATTAGAATTTTTCCTGATAAATCTGTAACGGCGCGCCCCCCTGAAACTCGTATGGGTAAAGGGAAAGGCCAACCTGCATTTTGGGTAGCTGTTGTCCTGCCGGGTAGAGTACTTTTTGAATTGGATGGACTACCTGAATCAGTGGCTAAGGAGGCTATGAGGCTTGCTGCAGCAAAGCTTCCTATTCACACCCGTTTTATAACAAGGGAGAGGTTGATTAAAGTATGAAAAGCAAAAATCTGCTCACTGAATTAAGATCGCTAGGAAAGCAGGAGCTTTTAGTTAAAGAACAGGAATGCCGGGAAGAACTTTTTCGGTTGCGAATGCAAAAATCAACGGCTCAGCTGGAAAAGCCATCACGCATCAAGGAATTGAAAAAGATGATAGCACGAATTAAGACGATATCCAAGCAAAAGTTCGCAGAAGAAGGCAAGTAAAAGGGGGATTAAGATGGAAGACAACATGGAACTCAAAGCTGTTGCCAATGAGAAAGCTGTAGCTAAAAGAAAACCGAAGGAGAAGATAGGCACGGTGGTGTCGACGAAAATGGCGAAAACTGCTGTAGTCCTTGTCTCTAGGCATAAGTCCCACCCTTTATATAAAAAGGTTGTTTTGGTGAGAAAAAAGTTTTATGCACATGACGAAGAGGGTATTGCCAAAGAAGGAGATAAAGTTCGGATTCAAGAGTGTCGCCCACTGAGTCGCTTGAAGAGATGGAAAGTTGTAGAGGTTTTAAAATCGTAGTAAATGGGAAGGGGGTGTAGAAATGCTTCAGGTACGTAGTTGGTTAGAGGTCGCCGATAATACAGGAGCAAAAAAAGCGACCATGATTGGAGTTATTGGTAGAAAAACATTGATTGCCAGAGTAGGGGATATTATTACTGCTTCGGTGAAAGATGCCATTCCTAATGGATCGGTAAAAAAGGGAGAGGTTGTGAGAGCGGTGGTGGTGCGGACTAAAAGCCCGATTAGGAGAAGCGATGGCTCGTATCTTAAATTTGATAATAATGCTATCGTCATCATCGATAAAGAATCTAATCCTAAAGGAACTCGAATATTTGGTCCTGTAGCTCGAGAATTGCGCGAAAAGAATTTTATAAAAATTCTTTCCCTTGCGCCGGAGGTAGTATGAAGAAAAGGGGACAAAAAAAGTGCATTGTTCCATTAAAAAAATTTCCTGTAAAACGAGGCGATGAGGTCATCGTTATATCGGGCAGTGAACGTGGCAAAAAGGGGAAAGTATTGCAGGTTCTCAGGGAAAAAAGTAAAGTCATAGTGGAAGGAATTAGGATGATGAAAAAAGCATTACGACCTACCCAAGACAATCCACAAGGAGGTATTATTGAAAAAGAAACGCCCATTTCAATTTCAAACGTTATGCTTTTTTCAAGATGGGAAGAGAGACAGAAAAAAAAGAAGAGCGCTTCAACAACCGAAGCATGAAAGATAACCCTTGCAATAGGGTATGATGGCATGTTGGCTAATATAAAGGAAGTACCGAAAGAAAATGAAAAGTAATATGCCCACCTTTTGGAAAGCGTATAAGGAAATAGTGGTTCCTCATCTGCTTTCTTTAAATAACTATAAGAACATCCATGAGGTGCCAAAAATAGTAAAAATCACCATAAATTGTTGTGTGGGTTCCTCTGGGGATATAAAAGTGGCCTTAGAGGAAGCAGTCAAGGAGCTTGCATTAATAACAGGACAGAAGCCAGTAAAGACGAGAGCGAAAAAAAGTATTTCCAATTTTAAGTTAAGGAAAGGTCAAGAGATTGGCTGTATGGTTACATTGAGGGGAGCCAGAATGTATGAGTTTTTGGAAAGATTTGTCTGGGCGGCTTTACCCAGAGTCAGGGATTTTAGAGGTCTTCCTACTCGTTCCTTTGATTCTCAAGGTAATTATACAATAGGTATAAAAGATCATACAATTTTTCCTGAAGTAGATATTGAAAACATTAAGAGGAATCTAGGATTTGATCTGACGATTGTCACCACTGCGAAGACAAAGAAAGAGGCAATCGATCTTCTTTCGGCGATGGGTTTTCCGTTCATTGGAGAAAAGAATAAACCACTTGTTTTATCTGCTTTATCTGCTTAAAGAAGACTAATAGTAATAAGGGGAGGCAATATGGCTACCAAAGCGTGGATAGCAAAGCAAAAGAGAAAACCAAAATTTAGTACAAGAAAGTATAACCGATGCAAAATCTCCGGGAGGCGGAGAGCTTATATGAGGAAATTTGGGCTTAGCAGGATTCAATTTAGAGAATTAGCGTCATGGGGAGAAATTCCTGGGGTAATTAAAGCTAGTTGGTAAACAGGGAAAGGAAATATGACAACGGATCCTATTGCTGATTTCTGTTCTGCATTGCAAAATGCTGCATATGCGAAGAAAAAAGAATTAACTGTTCCTTATTCTCGGATTAAAGAGCAGATCGCTAAAGTCATGCTGGATGAGGGTTATTTAGAAAAATCTGAAAAAATAGCAATTGGTAAAAATATATTTGTGTTGAAGATAACTATCAAAGATCCGGCTCTTATAACCAAAATCAAAAGAATAAGTAAGCCTGGATTACGGCAATATGTTGGATTTAAAGAAATTCCCAATATATTAAGGGGCTTAGGAATTTGCATCCTTTCTACATCGAAAGGAATAATGGCGGGTCATAAAGCAAAGAAAATGCGAATGGGGGGAGAACTTTTGTTATCGATTTATTAAGGGGGGTTGAAAAATGTCAAGAATTGGAAAGATGCCTATCAAAT
Source organism: Methylacidiphilum kamchatkense Kam1 (assembly GCF_007475525.1). Classification (NCBI taxonomy): domain Bacteria; kingdom Pseudomonadati; phylum Verrucomicrobiota; class Methylacidiphilae; order Methylacidiphilales; family Methylacidiphilaceae; genus Methylacidiphilum (ex Ratnadevi et al. 2023); species Methylacidiphilum kamchatkense. Next base: position 799,128 of record NZ_CP037899.1, read on the forward strand.
TGCCGGCGGGGTTACAAGTGACCATCGATAAGAATGTTGTAACTTTTGAAGGGAAAAAGGGGAAGCTTTCTCATCCATTACCCGACTTTTTGAAAGTTCATAAGCGTGATAATACTTTAGTGGTGGAAAATACATCAGAAAGTCGCGAGGCGAAGGCGATGCATGGATTGCATAGGTCCCTACTATATAATGCCCTTGTAGGGGTTCAGGAGGGTTTTCAAAAAAAATTGGAAATAAACGGTATTGGCTTTAAAGCTGCGGTTGAAGGAAGAAAGTTAGTGATGCAATTAGGCTTTTCTCATCCAGTTGTTTATGAAATACCTGAAGGTGTAACGGTAAAAGTTCAAGATAATACAAAGTTGACGGTAGAAGGGATTGATAAATGTTTAGTAGGGGCGGTGGCAGCGGATATTCGAGGGTTTTATCCTCCGGAGCCCTACAAGGGAAAAGGAATAAGATATGCTGGTGAACAAATCCGAAGAAAAGCTGGGAAGACAGCTCAAAAATAGTACTAGAAATTGGCTATGAAAAAAAATAGGTTGGAAGCAAGAAAGATTCGTCATCAGAGAATAAGAAAAAAAGTTTTTGGTACATTGCAAAGACCACGGCTGAGTGTTCATTTTTCTAATAAGCATATCTATGTCCAACTAATAAATGATGAAGAAGGGAAAACGCTTGTTAGTGCATCGACTAGAGAAAAAGCATTTTCCGAACTAAAACCAAATATCAATGGGGCAGTAAAATTGGGGGAAGCCATTGCTGTACGAGCGCAAGAAAAGAAAATAAGTAAAGTGGTTTTTGATCGTGGGGGATTCTTATATCATGGGAAAGTCAAAGCCTTAGCAGATTCTGCAAGAGAAAAAGGATTGGAGTTTTAAAAGAATGAATTCAAAAGAAAATACCATCTCACCTGCAATTTTAGAGGAAAAGTCTTCCTATATTCCTAAAGAAGAGGAAGGGGCTTTAGAGCCTAAAGGATCTAAAAAAAGGATTCGGCGTCATTTTGAAAAGAAGGATCTTAAACAGGATGAGTCTTTCCATGAAGAGTTGATGGATAGAGTCATCTATGTGAACCGGTGTGCAAAGGTAGTAAAGGGGGGTAGACGGTATAGTTTTGGGGCTTTAGTAGTTGTTGGAGATAGGGCTGGACAGATTGGACTAGGCTTTGGAAAGGCAAATGAAGTAACTGATGCTGTCAAGAAGGCCACAGAAAATGCACGGAAAAATATGAAACAAATAATGAGAAACGGTGATACCATCCCACATGAGGTGATAGGGGAATTTAGTGGAGGCAAAGTGTTGTTAAAGCCTGCTTCTCCAGGCACTGGGATTATTGCTGGGGTTACGGTTCGTTCTATATTGGAAGCAGCAGGTATCAAGGATGTTTTAACGAAATCGTTAGGTTCTAAGAATCCCTACAATGTGGCTAAAGCTACTTGTAAAGCATTAGCTCAATTGAAATCTCGAGACGAAGTTTTTCAGAGAAGGGGAAAAGAAATAAATCTTTCCTCTAAAAAATAACAATGTAAGCTGACAATGAGAATGATTTTATAAGGAACGAGTTATGATGCTTAATGATATCAAGCCTGCAATAGGAGCCAAAAAGAGAAAAAAAAGGGTTGGCTGCGGCGAAAGTTCAGGTCATGGCAAAACTAGTGGCAAAGGGCATAAAGGCCAGAAAGCGCGTTCTGGGGGATCGATACGAATAGGTTTTGAAGGCGGTCAAATGCCACTTATCCGAAGAATCCCCAAAAGAGGATTTAATAATAAGCGGTTTCATATTCAGTATGCACCTGTTAATCTTAGCTCCATCGAGGGAATTACCGAGGAGATAATAGACGAAAACTTGTTAAGGAAATTGGGATTAGTCAAAGGCAGAGTTGACGGGATAAAGATATTAGGAAAAGGAGAAATTAGTAGAGCCTATGTTTTTAAAGTCCATGCCGTGAGTACTTCTGCAAAAGAAAAAATCGAAAAAGTAGGCGGTAAGATTGAATTGATTCAATAGGTTTTTATTCCATTATTATCTATAATCCGGAGGAATTGTCTAGAATGTTCTCGGGATAAAATGAATAAAAAACTGTGGAATTGTAAAATTCTTTAAAATTCTATTGATGAAAAGAAAAAGAGTCCATGCTGAACGCCTTTGTCAATATTTTTAAAATACCTGAACTAAGATCTAGAATCCTATTTACTTTGGGAGTTATCATAATTATAAGGCTTGGTTCAGCTATACCTTGTCCAGGAGTCAATCCTAATGTCCTAGGAGAATTTTTCCGGACCGTTGTTGACCAACAAGCTCAGGGGTCGGTTGTGGGGATGCTGAATCTTTTTAGTGGGGGAGCACTTGAAAATTGCGCCATTTTTTCCTTAAGCGTCATGCCTTATATAAGTGCAAGCATTATGATGCAACTGTTGACTACAGTTGTTCCGACTCTTGGCAAGCTGGCAAGAGAAGAAGGGGTAGGCAGAAATTAACCCAATATTCCAGGCTTTTAACCGTTCTATTATGTCTTTTCCAAGGATATTTACTTGCCATAGGTTTTGAAAATCCTGAAAGTATCCCTTTGCTTCATGGAATACACGGGATAATAGAAAAACTGGGAAGTCCGCTGGTTCCTGAACCAGGGTGGAGCTTTAGATTTATCACTATGATCAGTTTGACCACAGGGACATTATTGCTCATGTGGTTGGGGGAACAAATATCCGACAAAGGAATTGGTAATGGGGTTTCTTTGATTATCACCATAGGGATTCTAGCCAGATTGCCTGCGGGACTTGTTCAAGGATGGTCAAAACTAGTATCCCCCTCAAGCATTACCGCATCAAGTCCCTTTTTAATCGCACTGCTTCTCCTCTTTTTGTTTGGTGTCATTGCTGCAACAGTGGCAATGACTCAGGCTATGCGAAAAATCACTATTCATTATGCTAAGCAGGTACGGGGGAATCGGGTCTATGGTGGCCAGACTTCTTTTTTGCCTCTGAAAGTGAATTATGCAGGGGTGATGCCGATCATTTTTGCTCAGGCTATTCTGTTATTCCCATCGACTATAATAGGATTTGTAGTCCCCAATTCTGCTGTTGCTGCCAGGATTGCTAATTCTTTATCTGCTGGAGGTCTCTATTATGCCCTTTCAGTGGTTTTGATTTTCTTCTTTTCTTATTTTTGGGTGGCTACCCAATTCAATCCTGTGCAAATTGCTGATGATTTAAAAAAACATGGTGGCTTTATTCCTGGAATTAGACCGGGAGCACCAACCGCTGAGTTCCTTGACTACTCGATGACAAGATTGACCTTAGCGGGAGCTATTTTTTTATCTATTTTAGCTGTCTTACCTATGGTAGTTCAAAATCTTCTGGGCATCCCTGCGATCACAGCACAATTTTTTGGAGGTACAAGTTTGCTTATTGTTGTGGGAGTAATATTGGATACAATGCGCCAAGCCGAAACCTATTTACTTCAAAGAAATTACGATGGATTTCTTAGAAAGAAAAAGGTTGGGAAAGTGGCTGGAAGCCCAGTTGTAGCTAATGTTACAAAAGAAGGAACATTGGTGTGGATTTATACTTTTATTGGTATTCTTGTAATTGCTGGAATTACTGTGTCTCTGTTTAAAAAGTAGTGGTTGGTTGTGAGTTTTTAAAAATATTCTTTCTAAAAATCTTAACAAGGATGACAAAAGCAACAAGAGTTAGAAAAGAATATATTCCACTTAATATATAAACGGCTTTGCAGTCCTTTGTTTTTACCTCTACTGTTGCGGTCATCCAAGGGCCAATATTAGAAGCATCGAATTTTTGGTTCTCATCGAAAAGGATTTTGACTGGGATTCGTTGTGTAGTTTTCACATAATTAAGGGAAAGATCTTCCAAGGGATAAGGGCTAAAGGCTCCTTTGGTCCCTCTTTGCACACTATCAACATGTGCTCTGAACCATTTCTTAGGATAGGCATCGATTCTGACTTTAGCCTGTTGCCCTTGATGAATATTCTCTAATTGGTTCTCCTTAAAATTACCAATAATCCAGTAGTGGTTTCCAGAAATAATGGACAAAAGATACTGGCCCTCACTTACGTAGTCTCCTTCTTCAATACCTCGGGCTGTGATTTTTCCTTCTACTGGGCTATAGATATTGGTATAACCAAGAGAAAGGCTCTCTAGGCGCAAGATAGAACGAGTAATTACGTTAGTGGCTAAGGCTAGATCATAATTGAAGGCACTTAAAGCATTGATCACGCTTAGTTGGCGGATTCTTAACCATTCAGTTTGAGCAAGTTTTCTAATGGCATCGGCCACAGCTACTCTGGACATGTAATCTCTACTATCAATTTTTGCTAAAAGTTCTCCCTTTTTTACCTCCCAATTATCCTGAACAAGGAGTGTTTCAATGTAACCAGAAACCTTCGTGGCAATTCGAACAACATGGGCTGCTACATACGCATCTCTGGTTTTTTGATAACAACCTCTCTCTAAGAAATATTTCCAAAAAATGAATAATATCCCTTCTAAAAGAATGGAAGCCATGAGAATAATGAACAATGGCATTTTTTTTGTTAATTTCATAAGTAAGTAATTGCTTACTATACTATCAAACGAGCCATTGACTAGGATCAGATTTTGTTATCTTTTAATGCTAAAAAAGGATTTTTTCTTTTGCTTGAGGAATTTTCTAGAAATGAAATTTTATGGGCTTTATTTATTGGAACCTTTCGTGGCTCTTTTTCTTCAGAAATATTATCTTCCTTTGGGAAACTCAAAACCAATTCCCGTGATAATTCTTCTTCAGCCTGTCGTAATTTGTAATCGCGCATCATAGTGGTCATGGTAGTTACCCCTGCTATAGCCAGATCAATAGGAGTAATGGCTGGAATGAAACGATTAGAGGTTCTTGTGGCTTGTGTAGTAAAAAGTGTGATCCCAGAATGGGTAGATACAAGATTAAGTTTCGCCCCAACCCGCCATGCCGCCCATACGATGGAATAGAATCCTTCATAGTTCGTGACTTCCCCATAAATTAGACTGTCTACTGAAAGCCATCTGCCTAAAGTTTTTGCAGGAACTCTAAGTAGATCCTTCATAGTAGATAGACCATGAGATTTTAAAATTGTGTCTGTTTCGCCAATATTAAGAATGTCAAAATCCCTTTGTGCAAGATAGCATGCAATTGCTTTGCGTATTCTATTTCCTACTATCCATCTCCAATTTTCCTTTTGTTCCTTTGTTTTGGGGAAAAGTGGTATGCGATTTATAAGTAAGTTGCCTCCGGTTGCTTGATCTGAAAAAGGAAGGATAGCAATGGTACCGCACGTTTTACTGGAATAGCTGGGATGAACAATTACCTCAGGTTTTTGAATGTCCATTTCAATTAACCGATCAAACATGGTTTTTTTTCCATGTTGTTTTTCAGCAATTTCTGGCAGAAAGAAACTTTGTTGAGGGACGGAACTGAGAAGGTTTGATGGCAAGGCTAGTTCCTTTTTGTTATGGTGGTCCATCCTTGCTTCTTCTATTGGGGCAAGGGCAAAATCAGCTTTTTTAATCTGTTCTTTTGTTTCATTTTTTGTTTCTTTTTCTTTTCTGAATAGATGGGCAGAAAAGGTAGGATGATCCATTGTTATCGCATCATTCTGTGGAATATTTCCAAAAGAATGTCTCATAATAGGAGGCTGCTCACTTTTTTTATTAGCTAACAATTGACTGTTGGAATTTGAAGAATGGCCAAGAGATTCTTTTTTCTTTTTTTTTGCTTTAGTTTGATTTTCAGAAAGCTTTGTTTTTTCTGTTTGAGGAAAATAGGGCAATGGCCTTCTAGTTGGAATTCTGAAAACAATTTCTCTTGAAATATCTTCTTCTGCTCGCCTCAAGACCACATCTCTTAAATAGGTCCCATTGGCAATCATATTTAGAGCTAAGTCTGTTGGATTCAATCCAAAATCGAATCCTAATTGGTTTCTGGAGGCGGAAGAATAAAAGAGCTGATCACCTGTTTTTGTTGAGAGCATTTGGACATCTGTAGCAATACTGTAACCACAAATAATTCCCGCATAATAACTTTCATAATTTTTGACTATCCCGTATATCACTGCATCTACCTTAAGCCATGAGCCTAAAACTTCAGGAGATATCTTAGAAAGATCGGTGCTATTTTTGATTCCATGTTCTTTTAATACCGTATCGATCTTTTCTAACTTAATGGGATAATATTCTCTTTGAGCTAGGTTTCCGTAGATTAATTTTCTAACTCTTTGCGCTCTTGTCCACCGATATTGTTCTTTCCATTGAGGATTTCGATTAGTCACGGCAACTTTGTCTAGATAAAAATTCCCACTATCTTTGTCGACAAAAGGTAGAACAGCAATTGTTTTGGGAGGAAGTTCGTAAAATAAGGTACTTGTTTTACTTTTTATACGTCCAGGATCTATATCAACTACATGATCGTAAAGAGTTTTTCTCCCATGATTGGAAATGGAAGGTTCTTTTACAAAAAGTTTTTGTTCTTCGGGAGGAGTTCGAATACCAGAGCACCCAAAAAAAAGAAAAAAACGGCAAGGATGCAAATGGAATTGCGCATAGTTGGAAAGGTCGAATAATTTTGACATTAACTTATTGAAAAGCAAGAACAAAGAACAAATAGCTCTTGCTTGCGCAATTCAAAAATACTATTAAACAAAAAAGACTTTAACGTTTAATCGTAAAAGGCACTAGTTTTTTAAATAAACTGGAAAAATTGTGTCTTTCCAATTCCTTTTTCAATTTCTCTTGATCTGTTACCCAATTGAGCATAACCACTCTTCTTTCTCCTTCAAATGGCAAATGGCCATGATAAGAATTGTCGGATCTTTTGAAGATAATCAGTGAACCCCAATCTGGAGGCACTTCAGCTGCAAAATCATTGATATTTTTACTTCTTAACAGGCGTAATCTCCCTCCTTGAGGTTCCCATTCCTCATTCAAATAAATAAGTAGCGTAACGAGTTTCCATTCTGAATCAGTATGGATATTGCCATCTCTGTCTTTTGAACACCAACCTCTTACTGTTGTTAAAATGGGTCTATTTTGAAGATTGATTCTAAATTTTTCCTGAATGATTTCAGTCAGTTGCGGGCTTTCCAGTTCTTCTATAAAAGAAGCAAAGGCAGGACCATAATTTAACTCAGAGAGAGGGAAAACACCAGGTTTTTGGATTTTCGGAAAATCTGCAAGCAAAGTTTCTTTGGTTTCGATATTAACGAAACCTTTGACGATGACGTATTCAAAAGGATCCGTAATGACTGGTGCCGACGATAGCTTTTCTAATAAAAGGTATTTCATAGGCTTCATCTTCCTTGTTTCTTTTAAAGTTAAATTTTTTGAGTATTTAATGCTTCATTCTTTTTCGAAGTTTTTTTAAAGTTTAAGATAGTTGTTGTTAGTCTAAAAGCTTAAAATATAGTTTATGGATAAAATTGGAGCTGTGGCCGAGTGGCTGAAGGCAGCGGTTTGCTAAACCGCTAAGGGACCAAAATCCCTTCGAGGGTTCGAATCCCTCCGGCTCCGATGCCGTTTATTTTTTTAGATGGACTCAAAAAGTGAGCACTCTCTATATCAACACGCCTCTTTTTTTGTTCTCTTTCTTCTCTGTCCGTAGTCTTTGAGAACCTTTTGGTTGTATTTTAAATAATTGTAATTCTATTTATTCAGACAAATAAAAGCCAAAACGGGTATTGTACTTTTTTTTTCTTTCATTTAAAAAAATTCTAAGATTTTTTCTGCAAAAATTTCTGCAAAAAATTTTTTTGGCATATAGCACAAATAGCATTCCTGTGCAGGTCAAGTAAGGCGAACTGATTTAGGTTGTCAGGGAAAGGCAAAGCTTTTCAAAAGAATAAATATCAATTGACATAAAATCTCCTCAAGAATAAAATCAGAAACGGAAGTGAACGGTATGTGCGTCAAAAAAAGGAGAAATTCAAAGATGAAATTGTGGCGTTGTCTTTTTTAGTGTTGTTTGCGTGGGTGATCGTTGCAATTGTGATTCCGTCTTTTCCTGGGTTTGTTAGATATTTAAGAATACGACAAATGTGAAGCAGGAGAAAAAAAGAAAAGTTCGGCTACACGGGGCATATAGAAACCCAAGCCGAACGAACAGGAGAAAAAAAAGAAATGAACAATACTGAACAGTCTGTTCAATCAAAGGAGCTTGAGGTTCATATATTATGGATCAATGCTGGACTTTCTTGTGACGGAGACTCTGTTGCCTTGACTGCTGCTAGCCAGCCTTCCATAGAAGACTTAGTGCTTGGGGTATTCCCGGCTCTTCCTAAAGTACAGTTTCATTGGCCGCTTATAGATTATCACACGGGCGATGATTTTATCGAATGGTTTTTTAAAGCGGACCGTGGGGAAGTTGACCCCTTTATTTTAGTGGTTGAGGGTTCCATTCCGAACGAAAAAATAAAGGCTGAGGGATACTGGGCTGGATTTGGAAATGATCCTTCCACCGGTCAACCCATGACGACCAGCCAATGGATTGATCGGTTGGCTCCTAAGGCATGGGCGGTTGTTGCTGCGGGAACCTGTGCGACCTATGGTGGAGTTCATGCGATGGCTGGCAATCCGACAGGGGCGATGGGTCTTCCAGACTATCTAGGATGGGAGTGGAAATCGAAGGCAGGAATTCCTATTGTTTGTGTCCCCGGCTGTCCTATCCAGCCCGATAATCTTTCTGAAACTTTTCTTTATCTCCTTTATCAAGCTGCTGGGAAAGCACCAATGATCCCTCTTGATGAAAACCTGCGACCTAGTTGGCTTTTTGAACAAACCGTTCATGAAGGCTGTGATCGGGGAGGGTATTATGAGCAAGGACAATTTGTTAACGAGTATGGGGAAAAGGAATGTCTAGTAAAGGTTGGTTGTTGGGGGCCGGTGGTAAAGTGCAATGTACCAAAGAGAGGATGGATAGGGGGTATTGGAGGATGTCCTAATGTCGGAGGGATTTGCATTGGATGCACCATGCCCGGGTTCCCAGATAAATTTATGCCTTTTATGGATGAGCCTCCTGGGGGAATGGTCTCTTCAATGATAAGTGGAAATTATGGAAAGCTTATTCGGAAGCTTCGTTCGATAACGGAACACACCGTTGAAAAAGAACCAAAGTGGAGACACAATCGCCAAGAACTGACGACTGGTTATAAGCCTCATTGGCAACAAGGAGCATGATATGGCTGATACAAAAACTACAGAGTTTGAAGCAGAAGTCTCTTCCAAAGGAAATTCCCGGATTGTGGAAATGTCTTGGGATCCTATTACCCGGATTGTGGGTAGCTTAGGAATTTATACGAAAATAGATTTTTCTCAAAGGAAAGTAGTGGAGTGTTTTAGTACCTCTTCGATATTTCGTGGCTACAGCATCTTTATGAAGGGGAAAGATCCTCGAGATGCCCACTTTATCACTAGTCGTATTTGTGGGATTTGTGGCGACAATCATGCTGCTTGTTCAGTTTACAATCAAAACATGGCTTTCAAAGTCAGACCACCGCATCTTGGAGAATGGATCTGTAACTTGGGCGAAGCAGCTGAGTATATGTTTGATCATTGTATTTTTCAAGAGAATCTAGTGGCTGTGGATTTTTGCGAAAAAATGGTCAAGGAAACCAATCCTGGAGTATGGGAAAAAGCCACGCGGACAGAAGCCCCCAATGGTCATATTCATGGGTATAAGACGATTGCTGACATTATGCGAGCTTTCAATCCCATTGAAGGAGAGTTTTATCGCGAGGCTTTATTGATGAGCCGTGTCACTAGAGAAATGTTCTGTTTAATGGAGGGAAGGCATGTTCATCCTTCTACTTTGTATGCTGGTGGGGTTGGAACTGTTCCCTCGGTACAGCTTTTTACTGATTATTTAACAAGATTGATGAAATACATAGACTGGGTGAAGAAAGCTGTACCCATGCATGACGATGTATTTAACTTTTTTTATCAAGCTCTCCCTGGTTATGAAGAAGTAGGTAAAAGGCGAATCTTACTTGGGTGTTGGAGTTCGCTGCCAGATCCTGAGTTTTGTGATTTTCGGTATGAAACGATGACTGATTGGGCCAGAAAATCTTTCGTAACTCCAGGAATTGTGGTAGATGGGAAGCTTTTGACTACAGATTTGGTAGAAATTAACTTGGGAATCCGAATATTGCTGGGGAGTTCCTATTATGACGACTGGGTGGAAAGCAATGGACATTATAGGGTAACACGAGATCCTTTAGGGAATCCTGTTGACCCAAGGCATCCTTGGAATGTGGACACTTTGCCTAAACCTCAAAAAAGGGATTTTAAAGGCAAATATAGTTGGGTAATGTCTCCTCGATGGTTTGACAAGCACAACTATTTAGCTTTAGATACGGGAGGAGGTCCATTGGCTCGTCTTTGGGTTACTGCTCTGGCCGGTTTAGTAAAGACTCCTTATGTCGAAGCTACAGGTAATTCGGTGAAGATCCATTTACCCAAAACAGCTGCGCGGGGACCACTGAGTCTAGAATGGAAAGTTCCTCAATGGTCTAACACGATTGAAAGGGACCGAGCTCGAAGTTATTTCCAAGCCTATGCAGCGGGTTTAGGGCTATATTTCGTTGAAAAAGCCTTAGAAGAGGTTCGAAAAGGGCATACAAAAACGTGGACACCTTTTGAAGTGCCAAAGGAAGCAATCAGTTGCGGATTTACTGAAGCGGTTCGGGGGGTCCTTTCTCATCATATGATTATAGAAAATGGGAAGATTGCCAACTATCAACCTTGGCCGCCAACTCCTTGGAATGCCAATCCCCGGGATATCTATGGGACACCTGGTCCTTATGAAGATGCAGTTCAGAATACACCGATTTTTGAGGAGAATAGTGAAGAGCATTTCAAGGGAATAGATATTATGCGAACTGTCCGAAGCTTCGATCCTTGTCTGCCTTGTGGAGTGCATATGTATTTACCAAAAGGGAAAGTTGTTGAAGCTTATCATTCACCCACTTTTGCAGCGACTCAGTGGAAAAAGTAAAAAGTAATGGAAGTCCACCGAACTACTAGTTAGGTGAAGGATGAATTCTTTTCGATGTAAAAATTATCTTCTTGAGAAAAAAATTTAGCCCAAAAATCTTTTGTTGGAATGCAAGATTGATCAACCAACAAACTCTCAATAGCCTTGCTTAAAACATTTGCTGTTTGACTAACAGCTTGTTGAACACAAGCAGAAAGACCGATCTTTTCTTCAATTGTTTCTGGTTCGCATCCAATCAGATAGGTCTGTTGGGGAATGGATCCAAATTGGCCAGCAAATCTTAACACCGAAGGAATATCCATTTGATGAGGATGAAAAGATGAGTTGGAAGAACAATCTTCGGGGTGGAGCAGATAGATTTGGCCTGGAAGATTGCCTAAATAGACGGCATCAATAATGACGGACCAATCGTAACCATTGGTCAGTTCAAATGCCAGGTCAACTGTCCGAATGCCAAAATCTATGATAGAGAGGGACTCCGATGGATGATAGTAGATTTTTTTTAATGACCGGATCACTTCTACTCCAAATCCATCGTCTCCAAAAAAAATATTCCCGACTCCTCCTATTAATCCTTTCATAAAGGCAGGATTTCGTTAGGCTTAAAATAAAGAAATCGGCCATACCATCGGAATACTTCTGCTCCAGGATCCTCTACTAAAGTCACCCCGATGAAATAGTTTCCTTCGACATCCTTTCGAATTTCTTCCACTCGTGCTATTTTTTGGTTGTAAAAAAGATCGCATGCATCCGCCCTGCCTTGAGGTTGAAGTTTGACCAGGCTGCCAGTTTTGACCAGTTTGTTCTCAATACACAGCGATTCGATGTAGTCTTCTGAAACCTCTTCCATTTTTCGAATAGTTCCATGGAGCTCTGTCAGAGAACGAATATTAAAATCCGACCATCGCTCAATTAATTCATTAGCCTTTGGATCGGTAGCTTTTGCCCATTGTTTTTCTTCGGGAGTTAGGCATAGTGTGCTTAGTGCAAGAAGTTCTTCGATTTCTGTGGCATCAAAGTCCTGGCCATGGCTTTCAGGAGCAAGCTTAGGATAATCTTCAATAATAATGGGAGAAACCAGTAGGAGTTGATCAGTTAGAAGAATTGGCCATAGTCCTTGGTTTTTAAGAGCTTGGACTTGATTGTGAAGAGCAGCAGGAGGATTAGCTAATGAAATGAATTTCCCGGTAGAAAGCTGGCAAAGAATGTTTACGGAAAGAAAAGCGTGTTTGAGGAGGATCTCTCTTTTTGAAGCCAAAGAAGAATTGAGGACTTTAAGGTTGTGCCATTGGATTTTCAGAAGACAATACTGGTCGATTTGCCTTGAAAAAAGCTGGACCAGTCCTTGTAAGGTTTCTGAGGATCTCATAATTCTGCCAGAAGAAAATTCTTCGTAAACTTTTTTTGCTGGTATTTCCATGGGTAGTTGTTCCCCACCCCTGGAAAAACCGTTTAGAGGGAAGCAGAAGCAATATTCGTGTTCAATCGCTTCATCCCAAGGAATCAATAATTTTTTGCCTTCTTGAAGTTGATCAACAGAAACAAATTGATCCTCTTGTTTTTTTTCTACTGTTCTACTTTGAAGTTGAAGGAATCGAAGATATAGAGTCAATGTTGAAGACTGTGGGGCTTCAATAAGGATGTGAGCGGAGGCAGAATATGGTTCCTGTTGGAATTGAGGATCAGAGAGTTGTGGCATCAGAACCCCAAACTGAAAGCGGGTTGCCGGGTTGTTTTTTAAAGCATTGGCTCGATAAGGCCATAGAATGTAGCCTTCGTAGAGAAGAGTTTGAGATAAAAGACGGGCTTGTTCTATTGTCAAACTATTCTCCTTGTTTCAGTTTGTTCTTTATCTAATAGCCTTTCTAAGGCCGTTTGCGGCGAAGGAAGTCCATGGGATAATTGATAATCCTGAAGTCTTTTATAAAGGCTATGATCCAATCGGATCCAAAGGGAATCTGGATAGTATCTAAAAATTGTTTCTTTCCAGATTTCGTAGGGCATCAGATAGCTGCATTCAGAGCTCCAAGGAATAGATCGGACTGATATTTTGTCTTCAGTTAAAAGATAACAAATTCCATTGAAAAAAAATTTTAAAAAGATTTCTCCTCCTTCAAGCGAGGAAAAATAATACCATATAGCCGATTCATGATCATCTCTAATCTCAATCGGTAGATCTATAGTCTGGATCGAATCGGTCCGATTTAAAAGCAGCATCTTTTCACACCACACAATATTATTGATCGATTCGGGTGGACCAAAACGACGCTCTATCCTTTTTAGTTCCGACAAACTGTAATCTTTGATTTTCGGATCTATCATAACTCGTACTTGCAAAAGAGCTGAATCAAGACGTTCTTTTCCAAGATAATGCACTTGGACTAAAAAATTTAGCGTAGGAGACAAACATTGCGTTTTAGGATGAGCATTTAGGATTTCAAAATGAAGGTACACTGTTGGTTTAATTTTTCTTATAGTTTACTATATTGATATTCTTTCAAGATATTATTCTACTGGAAGATGAGATTTATAAAAGAGTTTTATCCTGGAAATTGTCCTTTTTTTGCTCAAGTTCTTTCCATTACTTATGATCCTGTTCAAAAGGATCTGGTTGGCTGGGTTCAGTGTGGAGATACAAAAAGCAGGATTAACTTTTCTTTTATACCCGAAATCCAGGTAGGTGATTGGGTTATTGTACAGTTTGGTTTTGCCAAAACCAAAGTGGATTTCTCTAAGTTTTCTGCATACGAAATTCTTTTGCTTAGAAAACTAGCCACCTTTTTAGGTGAAGAGTCTTGGATTGAAGCGGAAGCTTGTTGTTATGGATCTTTCTCATTGGATCCTCTGCCCCCTTTCTTTTTTTGCTTGGTTTTTTTAATCTTTCTTTTCTTTAAGCTGGCAATTCATTTTGAGTCTGTTGCTTGGGCACAAGTAGTGGATGATCCGATCGACGGGGCCATAGAAAAGCATTCAAAAGATTCAAATGAACATCCAGGAAGCATTCCGACTATTTCACTACCTGAAGTTACCGTCAGCGCTCAGACTGCTCCTTCCGAGCCTACTATTTTGCCTACCAGCCGACAGATTTCTTCTTATGGTCCTGAAATGAACATCATAGAAATTCCTCGCGATATTCGTCCTGTAAGTCAAGAGGAGATGAAAACGGTCATGGCTTTAACTGTTAATGATTTAGCCGCGTTTAGCCCTTCGATAAATCCTACCCAAGCGACGGGTAATATTGTTAGTGAACCTGTCATCCGAGGCCTACCAGGAACTGTATTTCGTAATGGAATGTTAGTGGGCTTCTCCAGTGGGGGGAATTGGGGTCCTTTAATGAACATGATGGCTTATGATTCTTTGGATATAGTGACTGGTCCAGTAAGTATTATATTCGGCCCTCAAGAATTTGCTGGGGGTTATGTTAATGAGCTAACTAAACAGCCTTACTTTGATCGGTTTCATGGCAATGCTTCCTATACTTTTGGCATGTATGGGGATAGCTTTTGGAATGTAGATTTAGGAGGTCCAGTCGGGAAAACCAAAAAAGCCGCTTTCAGAATAGATTATTTTGGGCAGGATGGTTATGCACCATTTAATTACTACGATGGGGCATATATGCAAAGGGAGGCTTTCTATTTGGCTTTTAGTGCCCATCCATGGGAAAATCTTTGGATCGACTGTAATGGAGAAGTGGATCTCAATAATTTTGTTCCTTATGCAGGACTTAATCGACCTACTGCGGCTCTTATCCATGATGGGCTTTACCAGACAGGAAGTTGGATTGGATCAATAGGTCCCACAGGAGCTTTTATTCCCGGTCATGTCACCCCGCCTCCTTCTGGAGGATACGTGATAGATTTTGGGCCTGAAGTTCCGATTAGCGGTAGAAACAATATCTTCAATAGTCCTTTGAATTTTACACTTCAAACCTATGGAGTGTTTCAACCGATTATCCGGTTGGAGATTAACGATCGGCTGCGGATTGTTAATAACCTGATGATCGAGTATTTCCGAACGGAAATTGGCCAACCGGTGCCCATGGACACCTGGGCTTTCCTGCCTTATGGCTATAATGTAGCCGATCGTCTCGAAGTCATAACTACCTTGGAAGACAATAAAATCAAACAACTGATTGATTCTGGGATGGCTTTTAGATTTTTATCCGATCTGGAATACTTTGGAACATGGCATGGCCCTGCAAATCAGGTGGATATGACCAGGCCTTTTAGTGGAGGGCAGGATGATCCTCCTCTTGTTTCTTATGCTACGGCAGTTGCCTATGGTAATCCATTTTTAACAGACATTCCTATTCCTGGATTTCCTGGAGGTTTTTTTAATGTTGATAATTTTCTTTCTACTCAATGTCGTTTTTTTGAAATTTCTCCTTTTTTTCAAGATCAAATTCAGATTGGTAACAAGTTTTCTATGCTTTTTGGTGGAAGGATGGATTTTTACCATGTTGATGCTAGTCCACCAGATGGAACGCCAGCCATTCTTCTTGAACCTTTTGAACCCTACGACCGTACTCAATTGACAGCCATATTACCACAGTTAACTTTCAGCTCTACCTACAGACCTTTTCCGTGGATGAGTCTTTATGCAACAGGCTTTTTTGGACAGACTACTGCTCAATCACAATTTGGAGCTTTTGCTCCAGAATTCACTGGATCTTATTACCATCAGCTTAATGAGCTAGAGGAAATTGGTGTCAAATGCAATTTATTGAACAATCGATTATTCTTAGCTCTTTCTGTCTATAATCAGACGGGTTTTGTTCCGGCTTTTGTTTTACCTAGCGGAATAACCCCAACAGTTTCAGCTACGGTCAGAGGCTTTCAGATTCAAGGCAGTTACCAACCCAGCAAACACTGGTGGATCAACTTCGGATACAATCATATCGATGGTTTTGAAAACTGGGCTTCGGATCCTACCGGACCAACAGTTAACCAACCCTATTCTACCCGTGTGGCAGCATTGTACCATTTGCCTGTTGATCCTATTGTTTCTCTGGCTCCTGGCCTTTATCCTTTCCCAGGATTTCCTTCCAACTATGCTAATTGGATGGCAACATACAAAATGGATAATGGATTTGGTATTTCGCTATGGGTCATTGCGGAAACAGGTCAGTGGTTGGGATTTAATTATGCTTTACGCACCCCTTCATGGTATACGCTTAATGGTAGATTGTTTTATACAGCAAAAAGATGGGAAGCTAGTCTTTGGATTTATAATCTGACCAACAACCATTATTGGCTGGCAGGAGGAGCTGGATTTACTTCAGCTGCAAGTTTAGATTATGATTATGCCGCTTTGCAAATGCCTTTTTGGATTCAGGCAACTTTGCAAATCTTTTTTTAAGAATCATTGTCATTTCTAGAAAAATTTGGGCACTCTAGTTAAATATGAGAGTCTGACTTTATTAGTTTATCATTTGTTTCACAAATTATCTGTGGAAACCCAAAATAATGAGTGTGTTTCCTGAAAGAAATCTTTAAATAGTTATTTTTTTTTTGTAAAATACTTCTCGATTGATCAAGATTTTGATGGAAAATAAAGAAGGCGAGACTTCAGAAAGAAAAGAGCCATTTTGGGATGTTAGTCTACTTGTTCTGCACTTTTTCAAATTTTTGGAATCGGAGCTAAACTATTTTGGTAGTAAGGCTTGGGCTTTTCTTATTCTTCTCTTAATCAGTTTAATTTTTATTATATTTTCTGTAATTTCTTTTCTTGTTGGATTTCTCTATGGAATATGTGGAGTCTTTGTCTTCTTTTTAGTGCAGGATTAGGAAAAATTGGAGGAGCATTTCTTTGCGGCGCCTTCTTAATGTTATTGTCTGGATTTTTTTATGGACCATACGAAAAATAGCTCAAAGAATGTTAAAATAAGGCTAGAAGAAGCTCAAACTCGCTTCTTGGAATCATTAAAGCGTGTTAGTAAAAACTTACCTGATGAATACATCCTTTTGATCAGTTTGATCATAGGAATTATTATAGGACTTCTCTTATATTCTCTTAGGTGGATTCTTTCCAAAATAATCCGAATCGGTTTCTTCTATTATATTTTTCAACAATTATGGAATATAATAGTGAAAGATAGTCACAAAACGGATTCCAAGACATCACCAGAGGCTTCTAAAGGTCCATCCAAGGAGAAGGAATCGCCAGCAGCTAGTTAACGCCGTTTTTTTTCTTTATTACGTTTTCACGAATAGCCCTATAGTGAGTAATCAGTTTTTCTTAAGAATACCTAAAAACTTTTAGAACTGTTTTTTAACAATATTGAATCTAAACTTTTATAATTCATTGATGATGTGGTGACTAGAACATGTTTTTCTGATGGCGTAATGAAATTGCTCGAGCAAAAATTAGAAGTCATTAGTTTTATGTGAACTTTGATTTATCGGTGGATTGACTGATCGATCCATCACTTCAGGCAAAATATTGTGAGAAAATGTGCCATTGGCAAAGTGTTCTTCGAGAACGGTTGAATTAGATTGAAGAGTATATTTTCCAGCTTGATGTTGCCTATGGATGAGGAGCAACACTTTCAGAATGATGGAAGCCAGTTCTCCAAAAACTGAAGAAAAAAAGAGCGCTGAGTTTATTTAGAAGGTAAGGTTGTTCTTCGACAATTGATTTGAAAGAAGCTAAAGAGCTGAAAATCTCTAGGTCTTTTTCACTTGTTTTTTAGCTTCTGCCCTGAATCCTTAGAAGGATATAAAGCTTGGGTGTGGCCATCAAAATCTCCATAGCCACAAATTTCACTTTAGAAAAAAAGAAAATGACCTATACTTTATACTCATATTCTAAACAACTATTGTTTATTGCGGGGAGGATAGACTTATGTGCGAACATTGCGGTTGTCAGCCTGCTTCTCATCAATCAGCTCAGTCAGTAAACCACCATCCGGAGATAATCCATGCTCACCATGATCATAATGATCACAAAGAGAATAAGGCTGAGAAACCAAGAGAGAAGGTAAAACTTCAAATGGATGTTCTTGAAAAAAACAGCCGATTTGCAAAGGCGAACCGCTCTTTGTTTTCTGCCCAGAAAATTTTGGCTCTAAATGTAATTTCAAGCCCAGGTTCAGGAAAAACCTCTCTTTTAGTGAAAACCATTGAGGCCTTTCAAGGGAAATTCCCTCAAGGGGTTATTGAAGGGGATCAGCAGAGTGAAATAGACGCCCAAAGGATTCGGCAGACCGGTGTCGAAGCGGTACAAATCCAAACAGGTAAAGGTTGTCATTTGGATGCCCATTCCATTGGTCATGCTCTAGAAGAGATCCATTTACCTTCAGAGGGGATCTTATGGATAGAGAACGTAGGCAATTTGATTTGTCCTGCTCTTTTCGATCTAGGTGAAACAAAAAGAGTATTGCTTTTGTCTGTAGCTGAAGGAGATGATAAACCCCTTAAATATCCTGAAGCTTTTTATGGAGCTGATTTATTGGTTTTGACCAAGATCGACTTACTCCCTTATGTCGACTTTTCGGTGGAAAAATGTATGGATGGTCTTCGAAGGATTCGTCCAGGAATGGAAGTTGTTGGTTTATCAGCAAAAACAGGAGAAGGAATAGAAAAGTGGTTGCATTGGGTTAGTCAACAATTGGCCACTGTTAGAGGATAAGTATCTATCTGTTGAATTTTTACCAGTTCGATAAGAGGCGTTTCGTGGATTTATCCCCAGAACTTGTTTTGATTACTGGCCTAGTTGCAGGATTCATTCATGCTTTAACGGGACCAGATCATTTGAGCGCCATTGCTCCCTTGGCTATTGAAAGTAGGAAGGCAGCCTGGAAAATTGGTTTGTTCTGGGGACTAGGACATAGCGGAGGAATCTGGATTTTAGCAGTTATTTTATTTTTTTTTCGTAACCTCTTCCCGATCGCTCAGCTTTCACGGTGGTCGGAAAAAGCGGTTGGGATTGTCTTGATTGGGATAGGGATTTGGAGCATTCGCCGGGTCTTTCAAAAGAAAATTCATATCCATAGCCATCATCATGATGGGATAGAACATTGTCATATTCATTACCACGAAGAAACTCCGGCTGTCTCCTCTACTTCCCCTTTACACGAGCATAGCCCACATTATCATACGCATGCATCATTAGGGATAGGGTTACTGCATGGTGTTGCGGGATCCAACCATTTTCTCGGAGCCCTTCCCGTTTTGGCATTTCCCACTCAAACACTTGCAGCTCTTTATGTTTTAGGTTTTGGGTTAGGAGCTATACTGGGAATGATCGTTTTTTCATTCTTTTTATCCAGGATGGTTTTTAGTCGACTATTAGATACGAAAAGGAAAGGGAAATGGTTAAATATCTGTTTTGGCAGCTTGGCTATAGGAGTGGGTTTGTTCTGGTTGTTTGGAGGAGGAGAGTGAAGATAAAAAACTCAGCTTTTTAATTAACACCTTAGCTGATGTCAAAGCATCTGTAATGAAAAAAGCCTTACGCATTCATTTAAAAGGCAAAGTTCAAGGTGTTGGTTTTCGGCCTTTTGTTTATAGGCTTGCTCAAAGACTTGGATTGCAGGGTTGGGTCAACAATACGACAAGTGGAGTACACATCCATGTCGAGGGGACTCAAGAAAATGTTGAGACTTTCTGCCGTGATCTTATCGATCAAGCTCCGTCTATTGCGTTTATTAGTTCGTCGGTCTTCGAACAAACAGAAATCAAAAATTATAAGTATTTTACCATCGAACAAAGTCAAGAAGAAGGGAAACCATCGGTCCTTCTTTTGCCTGATCTTGATCTTTGTGAGGACTGCCTGGTGGAGCTTCGTTCACCAACTAATCGGCGCTTTGGTTATCCGTTCATAACCTGCACGCAATGTGGACCACGTTTCTCCATCACCCTTTCGTTACCGTATGATAGGCAGAGGACGACGATGGCTTCTTTTAGGATGTGTGATGAATGCCAAAGGGAGTATGAGGAGCCACTGGATCGCCGATTTTATTCTCAAACCAATTCATGCAAAGACTGCGGGATAACCCTAAGACTTTATGATAAACAAAGAAACGAATTAACCTGCAATCAGGCTGCGCTTGAGGAGGCAGCTAAAGGAATCTTAGCAGGAGAAATTGTTGCTGTTAAGGGTATTGGAGGATTTTTAATTGTTGCAGATGGCTACAGCAATCAGACTGTCTTACGCCTGAGAGAAAGCAAAAAAAGGGTTCATAAACCTTTTGCCTTAATGTTTCAAGACCTCAAGACGGTTAAAGAATATACTGAAATTTCCTGTGAAGAAGAAAGATGGCTGACATCCCGCCAAAAGCCAATTATGCTTCTAAGGAAAAAAACCAACTTCTCTTCGGCCCTTTCTGAGCACATTGCCCCTTTTCAAGATACTCTTGGGATCATGCTTGCTTACGCTCCCTTGTACGTTTTGCTTCTTGATCTCATCCAACATCCAGTGGTAGCAACCAGCGCGAACATTTCCGGCTCACCCATACTAACTACAGAAGAAGAAGTATTCTCTCAACTCCAAGGGGTTGTTGATAAAGTTCTTAGTCATAACAGAGACATTGCTGTTCCTCAGGATGATTCGGTCATGGCATGTTCCCCAGTGACGAAGACGCCGATTTTGCTCCGAAGAAGTCGTTCTTTTGCTCCATTTTATAGTTTAGACTCTTACGAATTTTCACAATCAGCTTGTTTGTTGGCTTTGGGATCGGATCTCAAGGCTACTTTCAGTCTTTGTCACGAATCAAACGTTTATGTTTCTCAATATTTAGGGGATTTAGGCAACTGGAATGCCTATGCAACCTATCAGAACGTATTGTCTCATTTTACAAAACTTTTTGATTTTATCCCAACAGCTGTCGCTGTTGACCTTCATCCTCGGTATCATTCAACTGAATTGGGGCTGGAGATTTCAAAGAGCTATAATCTCAACCCTTTTTTTGTACAGCATCATAAAGCCCATTTTTGGGCGGTTTTAGCCGAAAACGACCTTCTTTGGCAACAGCAGCCTGTATTGGGTGTCGTATGGGATGGGACTGGATATGGGGAAGACGGAAGAATTTGGGGGGGAGAATTTTTTCTTTTTCAAAAGAATCAAGAAATGAAGAGGCTAGCTCATTTCGAATATTTCCCACTTCTCTTAGCTGACAAGGGCATTAAAGAACCGCGTATTTCTGCTCTTGGCATGTGGTCATCACAGGTTGGAGCATTAGAGGAACTGAATTTTTTAAGACCGAAGTTTTCTGCTATCGAATGGAGAACTTATCTGAAGATGCTTGGAGCAAAAAAATATGTTTTAAGTTCAAGTGTTGGCAGAATTTTTGATGGAGTAGCCTCGATACTTGGTCTTTGCGATTATACTACTTTTGAAGGTCAAGCAGCCATAGAGTTGCAAAAGCAAGCCACTCGATACGCTTTATCTGTAGATCTTTGGAACAACTGGCTTGCAATAAAAAATTGGAAAGTTCCTGAAGTTAAGCTTTATGACAGGGTTGTTCAACTTGGTCAGTTGGTTCAATGGATAAAGCAGATGTCAGAAGACAAAAGACCGAAGGAAGAGATCGCTTTTGGCCTACACTATTGGCTAGCCCAGCTTGTCGGAAGATTAGCGAAGGAGTTTCAAGTGCGGAAAATAGCTTTTTCTGGTGGGGTCTTTCAAAATGGCTTATTAGTTGATCTTTTGAAGCTTTTATGGGGAGAAAAATTTGAACTCTTCTTTCATTCGGCTCTTTGTCCCAATGACGAGAATATTAGTTTTGGTCAGCTCATTGCCCTTGCTTATGAAAATCACTGGATAAGGAAGAAGCTGTGAAGCCTCTTCCGCTTTTAAAGCTATTACTTGGCATTGACATCAATGGGAAAAAGAATAGCCTACAAAAAGATATGTGTTTAGCAATTCCTGGAAAAATAGTTGAAATGGATCCTAACGACCAAACACCTTTTGTTCAAACGGCTCTTGTTGAGGTTTCTTCAGTGAGAAGGAGGATCAACATTGAATTAATAAAGGACGAAGAGCTGAAACCAGGGGATTGGGTATTAATTCATGTCGGTTTTGCATTGGCGAAAATATCTGAACGTGAAGCTCAGGATCAGTTGCGGATTCTTTCAATGCTTGGAGAAGATAAACAGGCAATGGAAGAGCTTCAAGGTTATTCTATGGAAGAAGAAAAAAAAAACATAAAAGATACCATTTTGAAGAATCTGATTTAGAAAGTACAGATGCAATATGTGGATGAATTTCGGGACAGCCGACTTATTAAAAAGACAATAGAAATGATTCAACAGCTAGCTGATCCTACGGTACATTACCGGATCATGGAAGTCTGTGGAGGCCATACTTTTTCTATTTACCGATTTGGCCTACATGATCTTATTCCTTCAAATGTTGAATTGATCCATGGTCCAGGATGTCCTGTATGTGTATTGCCGATGGGAAGAATTGACGAGGGGCTGAGAATTGCTGAAGATCCAAAAGTGATTTTAACCGCTTTTGGGGATATGATGCGAGTGCCAGGTCAAACAGGCAGTCCTCTAGTCCTGAAAGCAAAAGGCAGAGACATTCGAATGGTGTATTCCCCGTTAGACAGTCTGAAGCTGGCTAAAGAACATCCTAAAAAAGAGGTTGTTTTTTTTGCAATTGGTTTTGAAACTACAGCTCCAGCAACGGCTCTAACGCTTTTAAAGGCACAGGAATGGGGAATAAAAAACTTTTCTGTATTTTGTAATCATGTATTGATTCTGCCTGCCATTCGAGCGATTCTAGATTCGCCCGACATGCGGCTTGATGGGTTTATTGGCCCTGGTCATGTGTCTACAGTGATTGGTTGTCGGCCATATGCATTTGTTGCCCAAAATTATAAGAAACCAATAGTGATTTCAGGTTTTGAGCCTTTGGATATTTTAGAATCCATTCTACGAATCTTGCGCCAGTTGAAAGAAAAAAAGAGCGAGGTGGAAAATCAGTATGGCCGCGTTGTCCTTTGGGAAGGAAACCGTACGGCGTTGAAACTTCTTGAACGGGTATTTGAGCTTCGTTCCTATTTTGAATGGCGTGGACTGGGATTCATAGCTCAGTCGGCCCTCAAAATTAAAAAGGAATTTTCCTATTGGGATGCTGAACTACGTTTTGGCACTCAAGGGATAACTCTTACCGATCCGAAGGCAGCGCAATGTGGAGAAGTCCTTAAAGGAGTGCTTAAGCCTTATCAGTGTAAGCTCTTTGGGAGAAGCTGCAATCCAGAACATCCAGTAGGAGCTTTGATGGTATCTTCTGAAGGAGCTTGTGCAGCCTATTTTCATCACGTCTATCAGAAAACAGAGGTCTAGGCATAGGGACAAGAGGGCTTCCAAGTTCAATGGGTTTTGCAATGGAATTGGAAAATGAAAAAGGAACAGTGCATAGAACTAGCTCATGGGGCGGGAGGCAAATCGAGTAGGAAGTTAATTGAACAGGTGATATTAGCTGAATGCAAGAACCCACTTTTAGAACCTCTTGCTGACGCTGCGATTATCGAATGGGATAAAACAAGATTTGCGCTAACAACAGACAGTTATGTGGTCAGCCCCTTAGCGTTTCCGGGAGGGTCCATTGGTGAACTTGCGGTCAACGGGACAGTTAATGACCTGGCCGTTTCGGGAGCAAAGCCGCTTGTTATTTTATCCAGTTGGATTCTGGAAGCAGGGCTTTCTATGGAGGTTTTTCAACGGGAAGTCAAAGCCATGGCTCGGGCTGCCAAAGCTTCCTCGGTTATTATTGCTGGAGGAGATACAAAAGTCGTTGAGCACGGAAAAGGAGACGGGCTTTATATTACAACGACTGGATATGGGCTTGTGGAGCCAGGGGTGAATTTAGGTCCTCATAGAGTGGAAGTTGGAGATAAAATTTTACTTTCAGGTCCTATCGGTGACCATGGGATTACAGTTCTTTTAGCTCGAGGAGAAATAGAACTGGAAGCAACTCTTAAAACAGATAGCCGCCCTCTTTGGCCAATGATTGAACCCATGATTAGATTGGAGCCAGCGGCTATCAAGTGGATGCGGGATCCGACAAGGGGAGGCTTGGCTTCAGTCCTTAATGAACTTGCCCATGACATTGGCTTTGGAATTATGATCGAAGAGGAGTTGATCCCAATTCGTCAAGAAGTTCGGGGAGCTTGTGAGATCTTGGGTTTGGATCCCCTGCACATAGCTTCTGAAGGGCAATTTGTTGCTGTTGTGGATCAGAAGAAGGCCGTTGATTTTCAAAAGCTATTAAATGATACCCCTGGAGGAGAAGAAGCCAGAATTATTGGGGTAATTTCTGACAAACCTTCTGGAAAAGTGGTTGCTCTTTCTGAATATGGCGGGAGTCGGATGGTTGATATGCTTATAGGAGATCCCTTGCCAAGGATATGTTAAGAAAAGAAAAATTACCAAAAGAGCTTAATTGGATAAGGCAACGGGTTGAAAAGCGGAACGAGCTCTCAACCCTGTTTTTCCAAAAAGAAGCTCTATCATTGGCTACAATCTGCCAGCAAATTGCTAGCCGGTTTTTGAATGGAGGTAGAATTTTGGCTTTTGGTCGAGGCTCTTCTCAAACTGATGCACAGCATGTTTCGGTAGAGTTTGTCCATCCTGTAATTGTTGGCAAACGAGCGCTGCCGGCTTTAGATATCTCAGCGGATTTTTTTAATTGGCTTAAGGCCATCTGCAAGGCTAATGATATTGTTTTTGGATTTAGTGGAATTGAAGGAGATGTTTTAGTTGAAAAGGCCATTGACCTAGCATTAGAAAGGGGAGCTTTGACTTTAGCGCTCCCTGGAAAGAAGGGAAGTTATTTTATAGAAAATCCTTCTGAAGAACCTTTTATATTTCAAGAGATCGTCGAAATCCTTTATCATACCTTATGGGAAACGGTGCATCTTTTTTTTGAACGCCGTCAGTTGGGACAATCAGGAGGAGAAGCACATTTTCTCTATCCCTTTTTGGGTAGGGATGCACAACCAGAGGAAGGGGTTATTGAGGAGGTGAGTTGGTCAATACGAGAAAAAGCCAAAGAAGATGAAAGATTGAGATTAAAGTTGGTAGAAGAAGAGGGCGAAAAGATTCTTCAGGCAGCTAAACTACTTAAAGAAAAAGGTCA
This sequence comes from Methylacidiphilum kamchatkense Kam1, assembly GCF_007475525.1. Lineage (NCBI taxonomy): Bacteria > Pseudomonadati > Verrucomicrobiota > Methylacidiphilae > Methylacidiphilales > Methylacidiphilaceae > Methylacidiphilum (ex Ratnadevi et al. 2023) > Methylacidiphilum kamchatkense. The sequence goes on from NZ_CP037899.1 coordinate 824,230, forward strand.
ACAGGGGGCTAAAATTATTCTCTTTGGCAATGGAGGATCAGCTACGGATGCCAATGACTTTGCTTTAGACTTACTGAGTATCTCTGTGGAATGGCCCAAACCTTTAACTGCCTATTCATTATCTATGGAACCAGCGGTGATCTCTGCACTAGCAAATGATGTTGGAGCAGAAGTCATTTTTTCGCGTCAATTGATGGCTCATTTGGAATCTGGGGATGTAGTCGTTGGAATTTCAACAAGTGGTGGATCACGCAATGTTTTGGCCTGTTTTGAGGAAGCAAGAAAAAAGGGGCTTTCTACTATCGCCATTTTAGGATACGATGGAGGGGAGATCGTTCGAAGAGGGCTTGCGGACCTATCGATTATCGTTCGTTCTGACTACATTCCTCGAATTCAGGAAGTGCAGGCTACTGTTTACCATTTGATCTGTGAGCTTTTAATAGAAGAGGAACCAGTAGGAAAGAGTCTAGAATAGGTAGATATTTGATGACAACATAAGTCTTTTAGAGAAGAAAAGCTAGACCACAAAGAGTCAGTGGTTCTGGGGGAATGGGTTTCAAGGACAAAAAGAAAGGCAGCAAGCTTTGGTTGAAGTCCTGTGAATTTCTCTTTAGGTGGTGATGTACGAATAAAGGCTTCTCAAGAGGATTATCGAATGGAGAAAATTGGGGGAATATAGTCTACCAATACAGAAATGTGCAGTCTGAAGGAGTCTAGGCAATCTTTAAGAGCGGTATTCAAATAGAAAAAATAATGTTTTTATTGTTTTTGCTTTAATCTTCTTTGTGGGCGTGAGGTTAGCAGAACTGAATAATAGTTAGAAAATAATCCTTTACGAACAGGCTCAAGACCGATCACCCCGGAGAGAGTAACAGACAGGTCTTGCCTGTAAAACCCAACGACTCATGCATAAGTACCCAACTCAGTTTCGGAATGCAGATACAGCAGTCGTTATTCCCGCAGTCTGCTGCGCAAGCTGGAGGCTGATAGAGCTAAGCTCAACTTTGCAGACGATTCGCAGATTCCCAAAGGCAAATGGATACCGGTGTCGAAGAAAACAAGAAAGTTCAGAGCCAAGCTCTCCCGGCTCCATGTCCAAGTTGCAAATATACTACAAGATGCCCTGCACAAGCTCATCTCTGACCTCCAGGGTTGATTCTATACGGTCGTCATCGAGGACTTGAATGTGTGCGGGATGCTGAAGAACCGCCACCTGGCCCGGTCCATTGCCGATGTGAGTTTTTTCATGTTTCGGCGGCAACTGGAATACAAGGCTGAGCAGCATGGTGGTTTCGTTCTAAGACTGGAGTAAAACCGCCTTGTGAAGCAAGAAGTCAGCTTAAAGCAGGATTAGGCGGATACGAGTAGGTCTTATAGAACGGCAAACAGCTGCTTCGTTTATCTTTGAGTCTTTTCTCCGACCATTATTTTGAAGCTAATAGCAGTGGGGAATGGTACCCGATGTCGTGATAGGCAAATTTCGAAAATCCGGCATCTTTTAGCCAATCTTCATATTCTTCCCTGGAATACACTCCTCCTTCTTTTGTGTATAAGAGCATTTGTAACCCAAAAAGGACGGCTTCCAAGGGTTCTGTCCGCTGTCGGTTCGGTAAAAATTCTAAAATGGCTATGCGTCCATCCGAAGCAATAACTTTAGCGATCTTCTTAAACAGTTGTCGGCTTTTGTTTTCGCCTTCCATATGCAGAATATGGCCAAAAATCACAAGATTGAAATTGTTATGAGGAAAATCTATTTCATCAATATTTCCAGCTAAAAACTCATAGCGATCAAGCAGCCCATATCTTTGAACATAATTTCTGGTATATTCAAGAACGCCAGGGTAATCCACGGCGGTGACCTTTGAATTTCTATCTGCCAATGCAACGGCAATACTCCATACAGCCGAGCCACAGCCTATGTCCAACACTTGAAGTCCATTGCTTGTACGGCCGGCTCCTATTGTTTCCGCTGCTTTTATTGCAGGATTACGATGAAAGATGTGGAGAAAGTTAATGAGTTTTGGGAAAAACTCTTCGGCTTTAGTCTTATCATCCACTGTTTCTGAAAGTCCTCCTTTCAGTATGGCTGTGGTTAAGGCTTCCCAATTCTTATTTAAGAAAGAATCTATAAAGAAGTTACCTATATAATCTGGACTTTCTTCAATAAACAAATTTTTGGAAAGGGCAGAAAGGCTGTAGAGGTGGTTTTCTTTTTCGAGGAGTCCTAAGGCCGTAAGACTGTCCAGAAAAAAAATCACACCTCTTTGACTAGCTCCCAATTTTTCAGTTATATCCCTAACTGTCATTGCGTGGCTGTTCAATATCCGGAAAATAGAAAGATCGATAGCGGATTTTATAATATGAAAAATTCTAATATCAGACAGAAAGTTGAAGTTAAAAAGAGTTGAAGAGTTAAAATCAAGGGCGAAGGTGTTTTTAAGCATGATAGCTTTTATATATAGTCATAAATGTCCTGTAAAGGAAATTTCGAAACTCAGTTAGTCTCTTTATATTTTTAAGAACCTATTCGATAACGACTTGTGCAAAATACTTCTGCCTCAGATACTATCTAGCATAACAAAAACAGTAGAAATATAAAATTGGTTATGTAGGTCGAAACAGCAAGACAGAGGATCATTCAGGAACTTTCTAATTTGGCTATTTTGTTAGAGATGTATCGGAAGGAAAAAGGAAAAATTATGTCAGTAAATTTCAGAAAGAAAAAAAGAGCGCGTTGTTAAGGAAGCAGGTATGTTGTGGAACAATAAGGGCATAAGGCATTCCTTTGATAGCTATAGTCTGTCTCAAGCCAACAATGTCCAGCAAGTCAGCCTTGAACTTAGGCATTTATCACAATAAAGGCTTTTCAGCATTACAGGAGATGATGAAATCCTACGAGGTCCAAAGATATTTCTTTATATTCCTGCATACATTGTGTTCTAAGGTAATAGCGTTTTACATTAGCGAATCAAATCCTAGAATATAGAAGATAGATCATTGCATAAGGTTTATCGACAGGAATCTATGCAGTACGACAGTGAATTTAGGCTTTGAGCATAATACAAAGTATTAATTTGACGAGAGTAAATAGAACATCACAAGTATTTGGTTAATATTTAAAAAATAGAAGCGTATTCACGATATTTAAAAACTGGCATTTCATCATAACTTTTTGGTCAATGGTTCTTCCATTTTTATTCTTTCAGACACATCCCTACGGCTTGAAAAAGAGCGCGACGCAGGGGCAAGGCACTGGTATTGGATACTTCGAACCCATTCACGCTGTATTAGCCGAGCTGCCAAACCGGATTCTCCCCAGATAATTACCTAGTGGATACTTTCGAGAGGTATATTTTTAATGGGGGATTAACAGCTGACGAGATAAAAGTAGTATGGCTGCAGGATACAGTTTTAGTGTTGCTCTTTATTTGTTATAACATATTTATTCTTTTTTAATTCTTTGAAGTCGACTATGACGGCTCTAGCTAAATTTTTTCTACCAATTCAATTCATTTTTCCTGGTCTCAGAAACGAGCGATGCATTTTAGAAAGCAAATTATTCATTCTATTACTTTGGTTATCTCATCTGGATTTCATTGCTGAACAAAAATTAGTTGTCCTTTTTTCTATTGCTTCATTATTTTTACCATACTTCGGATTGCTTATTCGAATGTACAGCATTCTAATGCAGAAGTTTTCCGGATCATTACTCTATGCAAAAGATAATGTGATTGTGGTGGAGATTCTGAACGACCTGTTTGCTGGAAAAAAACAGTGATTCTTCAAAACCTCTTAAAAATAGAGTTAATATTTTTTATGAGGAATACGATTGTTCTGTTAAGCTACCGTTAAAAACCAGGTAAAATCTTTTTAAGCAGACCTTCCAGCTTTATCATCAAAGGGATTACTCAATACCCCTTAATGTAGTTACAAAAATTGGGATTTTTTGATTTTAAAAATTCCAATATTGAATTTGTCTTATTTTATTTTGTCTTATAGTTTTCTCTTTTAAAAGAATTTTTCTCAATATTGGAAAACCTTTATTCCTTATTATATGCGCCCTTTAGTAGTAAATCTAAAAAAACATCAATTCTTTTGGATGATTCTTGCAGCTTATTTGTTCGGAGGTCTTTTTCCTGAATTTGGAAATTGGATGAGACAAACCCAAATCTGTAAAATTCATCTTTTCATGCAATCGCTGTCTATCAACATAGCAATGATCCTTTTAGTTATAGTTCTCTTTTTTAGTGGTATTCATGCAAAGTTCTCATCGATCTTTTCTTCACCTACATCTTTGGTAAGAACTGTAATAGGATTGTGTGCAGCGATCATTTTCCCTCCATTTTTTTTGTTCATTTTTAAGTTCTTTTCAATTCCTTTTAGTCAATACGAGCTTATTGAGAGTATTTTTTTGGGATTAGCCATTGTCTCAGCAATGCCTGTGGCAGGATTCTCAACGGTATGGTCACAATATGCTGGAGGAAATGTGATTTTTTCTCTCCAATTAGTTCTTTTTACTACTTTCCTCAGTCCCCTTTTTTCTCCTTGGGTATTGCAGTGGATGGAAAAGATGATTAGTGGTTCCTATGCACTAGACCTTCATGCAGTAATTGCTAAAAGAATAGGAATTTTTCTTTTATTGTTTGTTATTTTTCCTACCGTAAGTGGTTCATTATGTCGTTGTGTTTTAAAAGACCTAAAGTTGACTTCAGTTCACTATATAGAAAATACTTTTTTACTTCTTCTTTGCTATGCAAATAGCACGGCTTCTTTACCGAAAATATTTCAACAAGCAAATTTTTTATTTTTATTAACAGTTTTATGTTTTTCTTTTATTTATTGTTTTTCTCGTTTCTATGTTGGGAATATTATTGGTTGGTTGTTTCATTATCAGGAAGACGTGAGAAAGTCACTCGTTTTTGGAACAGGAATGAGTAATACTGGTAGTGCTTTGGTTTTAGCCAACTTAGCTTTGTCAAATCATCCAAGGGCAATATTTGTAATTCTTTTGTATGATGTTATCCAACTATTTGTAGGATTATATATGTTATCGTTCTTCCAAAATCAAAAATCTATATCTCTTAAAATAAATTCTTAAAATGTTTTCGTTTGAGTTACCAAAGCTTTTGATCTTGCTCAAAATCTTTAAACATGTATTTTCTGAGTTCTTTTTTTTGAAGAAAGCATTCATGCGTTCCACGAGCTTTGCTTTCTCTTCTGAAGAATATTCTAACTTATTTACGATATGTTTTGTTCATATTACAAGAATAAATACAAGCTCATGGAAAATCTCAGGCACACCTTGGTTACTCCACTACGGGTCGATAGCAAGGTTCGAAAAAAGCGGAATAGTAAACAATTCCCAGTGTAGGAACTTCCTGGCTTTCTGCTATTTGCTGGAAATAAGCCTGTATATTTTTAACTTCTATGACTGCATGTTCTCCTTTTCTCCGATGCTCCATCCTTCTTTAATTTTCGTTGCCTCGTACAACTTAAGTTCAGGTTAACGGCTATTTTTCTTATGCCCCAATCCTTTATCAGTTCCCAATGTATCGATGACCACTTTGATACCTTCCTGTTTCCCACAGTTTCTTCTCATTCTCCCATTTCAGATTTTCAAAAATTAACATAAGAAATGATTTCCAATGCCAGCTCAAAATCTTCTACCGCATAATGCTGCTTTTTTATTTCTATGGGTTGAATGGTCGAAGCCAGCCTCTCCTTGCTATAATACGTTATGTCCATTCGATAGGACCTGAATACTATAATATTTCCCTTTCAGATTTCACTTTGTTAGGAATGCCATATTGCTTGCAGTAATGAAAAGCTCATCGCATCATCAGTGGAGTTTATTTTGATGTTTTTCATTAGCAGGAGACATTCCTCATTCTCCGTATTCATTGAGCAGGACGGAGAGGAGAATTCCTCGAGAAGTTCAAGAGACTGTCCTGCCGCTTTGGTCTTCCGTTAGCACTGACAACCTTGCCCTCCATGACGACAATACTTAGGTAAATCATCCAAAAGATCTAACAGATGGTCTTCATCAAACTTTTCTGAAATTTCCAGCGCAAGGCTCTTGTTCAGAGCATTTAGGGTTTAACTAATCCTACATATCACCCTTCTTCGAAAGTAAAATGCGGCATATCTCTTGTCCAGCTTGATAAGAGGACATTACAGACGGTCGATAAGATTATATATTGACCCTGCCGTACTGAAAGGGATAGCATCGAGCATTATTTGTTTATTTAAAATTATAGAGCTTCTTTATATGCGCATCCAATGTTTCTTAAACTTGTCCAGTCAAACGTCTCAATGATACGGTTATGGAAGATATTAACATTGTAGAAATAATCCAAGCAAAAGATAAAGTTAGATACTGCTTTATTGCAACTCTCAAATCGCTATAAAGATAAAGACTGCTACAATATTTTATTGAGCAATAAGATCAAGTGGCTTCTGTTGGTAAAATATCCGATTTAAACGGTTATCTTCATCAGAAAAAATAAAGTATGTCTCATAAACATAATGAGAAGGATCTTTGTAGCTCCATTTCAATACATGGGCTCGGATTAAATTCCCATTTTGTTTGTTACTCGTTGCTATATATCCTGACATTATACGCCCTCTTCGGTAGTGGAGATTCATGACATCAAACCGCTCATATTCCTCGCCCATGATTTTAATAACTTGTTCTTGAGGCATTCCTTGTTGAAAATGATGGCCTTTCAGTTCCCAAGTAGACCAGAAAGTCTGCACAAAGGGTGTCCCAAATGGAGGGTGAATTGATGGTTCTTTAATATTTGGTCGTTTAGGAAAATCAGGAATAGGGTAAACTTGTGCATAACTGCTAAGAGCAAATACCATTATTCCAACAGCAAAGGAAAGAAAAGTAAACTTTTTCATATGGAAAAATATAGAACCATAAGTTTCTTAGCTAGGACAAAGCTTTTCTATTCCCCCTAAAAGAATAGGAGAAAGCGGATGCAAACTTATGTTGTTTTTTCTCACAGCATAGAGAGACTGTCCATTGTAAACAATTTGAAAAAAAGACGGTCTTTGAAGATCTGCTGTTAGGCGATTCTATTTTATTTTAAAAATTTTAGATGTAATAATTGTAATCATTTCCATATAAAAGAAGATATATTTGACACAAGTAAAGTTATAGAATAGGCTAATAAACAGCTTTGATGAGGTGGCTTTGTATTGGTTAAAGGATAAAGAGCTTCCCTTACAAGACTCAAAGAAGATAATCGATGATGGGAAGTTTCTTATTCTTATAATAGAAGCTCATAAAAAAGGTCATCTCACACATTCTATAAAGGAGGATCTTATGGCCGATACGGTTGCTGAAGAACATGAAAAAGCCGCGATGCATCACGAACATGCAGCAGTGCACTACAGAAAAGCTGCAGAACATCATCGAGCTGGTGAACATGCAGATTCAGGTCATCATGCTCATATAGCTCACGGGCATGCCAAACATGCTCAAGCTCATGCCGAGGCTGCAGCTAAAGAAGAAGCAAACATGCATGATAAGAAACCTTGAGCATGATTGTAAGTAGATTAAAACATATTAATGAATAAATATAACGCATTCAAGAACGGTTACATATATGTTTCTGAAAATTTAGGAAAGATTTGAAATAGAAAAGTGGTAAATGGCAGTATATGCGTTTGTACGTTATAGATAAATAAATAATGGAATGGTGGTATTGTATAAGAATGAGAAGCAGTTCAGGCGTGTTCCTGCAGAAAATATAAGATTTAATCATAAGCTATTGTGTAAAAAGAGATTTACTTGGCTGTAATTGCAAAGGTCATTTTTGAATGAAATAGATTTCAAAAAATTAAATTAATGTAATAGTTTTTTATACTGTTTAAATTCATTAGAAGAATGAAGAAAATACCATTTCCTGCTTTTGTTTTCTTTTATTTATGCTATTTGATTGTTCTGAATCAGTTATCAGCTCTTCCAATTGGCTCGGAAGTTCCGGATGTTACAGCAGTAGATCAAGATGGTAATTTAGTTTCATTGCGCAAAGTGGCCCAAAACGGATGGGTTTTATTTTATTTTTATCCCAAGGCGGAAACTCCTGGATGTATTAGAGAAGCACATAGCCTAAAAGATAACTACAAACAATTGTTGGATAATGGAATCAAAGTTTATGGGATTAGTATGGATACAGTAGAAGCACAAAAGAAATTCAAAGAGAATCATCAACTTCCGTTTACTCTTTTGGCAGATCCGGAAGGAAAAGTTGTTGATAAATTTGGTGTACCTAAAAAATATGGGATGGCATCACGACAATCATTTTTGGCAAAAGAAGGAAAGATTGTTTGGTTTAACTTGCATGTTAATCCTGATGGGCATGCTCAAGAAGTTTTAGAAGTGGTCAAAAAGATAAAAGAATCCTCTTAGCTATATTATTTCTATATTATTTTAATCTTGGTACCATATAACGACATCTTGTGAATTGGTTCTTTTCTTTTTATCTCACGAAGAAATAAAACTTTCCTTGGACCTAAGTGGATAACTTTTATGGAGTTTCCAAATTTTCCTAGAATAGTCTTATATCGTTTTATTTTGTATTTTTAGCATAACAGAACGACTTTAGGTTTAGCTGGAAACTGAAATCGTGTCTATGTCCTTTCTGACTATTTTTAGGTTGAAAGAAAGAGCCATCATTTTTCTTTTTTTTCTTGGATTATTCCTACCAATTTTCATTAATTGATTTCTATGGAGTATCATCGATTGCAGTTTGCCCTTGCTGCAATGTTTCATTACCTCTTTCCTCAATTAACCATGGGTCTTTCTTTTTTTGTAGTGCTTTTTAAAACATTCGGACTTTTATTGAAAAAAGAATTGTTATTAGAAAGCAGTAGGTTTTGGGTCAAGTTCCTGGCCCTGAGTTTTATTTTTGGTGTTGTAACAGGCATTCCGATGGAATTTCTCTTTGGTACTAACTGGTCAAGATTTTCTCAATATTGTGGTTCAGTTATAGGGCAGACATTGGCGATGGAAGGAGTTTTTGCCTTTTTTCTTGAGTCTTCTTTTTTGGGAATCCTTCTTTTTGGAGAAAAACGACTAGGGCAAAAAATACATCTATTATCAGCCTGGTTAGTTTTTCTTGGAAGTTGGCTTTCGGCATATTTTATTTTAACTACAAATGCGTGGATGCAACATCCCATCGGTTATAGACTAAATGCAAATAATAATCTAGAATTGATTGATATCCGCAATCTACTGTTTAATCCATGGCTGTTTTGGCAGTTTTTTCATAACATGGTTGCAGCAGTGGTAACCTCCTCTTTTGTCGTATGTTCTGTTGGGGCCTTCTACAAACTATCTAATCAACATATTCCTTTTGCTGCTATTTTTCTTAAACATGGAATAGTCGTTGGATTACTTGCCACTATCTTCGTAATTTTTCCAACGGGAGATGGAGAGAGTAAGCAAGTCTTTACTTATCAGCCAACAAAAGCAGCAGCCATGGAAGGTATCTTTCACACTGAGAAAAATGCCCCTTTAATTATTTTTGGACAGCCTAATCTTCAAACTTTGACTCTTGACAATCCGCTTTATCTTCCTGGAATGCTGAGCTTTTTGACCTACCATCGATTTGCTGCTGAAGTAAAAGGATTGGATCATTTTGATCGTAACCAATGGCCAGATAACATTCCTCTTGTCTATTATGCCTATCATATAATGGTTGGGCTTGGAACCTATTTTGTAGCTTTGATGACGGTTGCTGTTTGTTTTCTTCTGGCCAGAAATTTAGACAAGCAACAATGGCTTCTTTGGCTCCTTTTTCTTAGTTTTCCTTTTCCCTTTATTGCCAATACGGCTGGTTGGATTACAACCGAAGTTGGAAGACAGCCTTGGGTAATCTTTGGGATTTTAAAAACGGCGGATGGTACTTCTCAAGCTGTGAATGCTGGGAATGCTCTCTTTACTTTGCTTGGTTTTTTAGGCCTGTATGTCTGCTTGGGAGTGCTTTTTCTTTTTCTTTTTATCTTAGAAATCAGTAGAGGACCTCAAAAAAACGTTCACATGGAAAACGTTTAAAAAAATAAAAATATGGAAACCATATGGTTTTGGCTCTTAGTGGTAATGTTTTCTGGATATGTAATTCTTGACGGCTTGGATTTTGGAGTAGGAATGCTTTTACCTTTTATAAGTAAAAATCTTCAAGAAAGGAAGCTCATTTATCAACAGATTCTTCCGGTTTGGGATGGCAATGAAGTCTGGCTAATTGCAGGAGGCGGTATTCTTTTTTTTTCTTTTCCTAGAGCTTATGCCGTTGCCTTTAGTGGCTTTTATCTTGCTTTTATCATATTGCTTTGGCTCTTAATATTACGTGGTATATCGATCGAAGTCCGTTCAAAGATTAACCATGAATTGTGGCAAAAATTTTGGGATTTTCTTTTTTCTTTTTCCAGCTATCTCATTTCTTTCACTCTTGGTATCGCATTGGGCAATCTTTTTCGAGGAGTACCTATTAATAAAAACGGAAATTTTTTCTTGCCTTTGTGGACGTATTTTCTACCAGGAATAGATGCTGGAATTGTGGATATTTATACTTTACTCTTTGGTTTTTTATCTTCTGTTTTTTTTGCCCTTCATGGATCTCTATTCTTAAACCTGAAAATGAGCCATGCACTTCAAAAAAAATGTCAACGGATTGCAAGTAGTCTTCTTTTATTACTAGCCTTATTAAGCTTTATCAGTTTTTTTTGGACTTCAAAGGTCCAAACTTTCTTCTTAAAAAATTTTGTTGAATTTCCCATTTATCTAATCTTTCCAATTGGAGCTGTTGTATGCTTACTAAGCATTTTTCTAAGTTTAAAATACCATAAATCATTCTCTGCGTTTCTTTGTTCTTCATTCTTTGTATGCATGATGTTGGGGTCTTCGGCTGTAGCTTTATATCCTTACCTTTTAATTTCTTCTATTGATCCTTTTCTCCGAAGCCTCACCATATTCAATTCAGCTGCTTCAAAAGAAACCTTGAAAATTGGCCTTTTTTGGTTTCCTTTTGGTTTTCTACTTATTCTTCTCTATACGATTATTGTATATCGGGCATTTAAAGGAAAAATGAATTCTCAAGATGTTATAAGTTACTGAGGGCAAAATGGCTAAAATTGTCTTTAGATTATTATATGCCCCTTAAACCAATTAAGGAGCCGTATCAAAAAGAGGAAGTAGAGGAACTAGAAAGAATCCGTTTTTTCCAAACACATGTTGAGTTCACCAGAGTATGTACTTTATGAACAAAGCAACATGACAACTTCTGTAGCTCGTTTAAAATGGAACCTCAATGGTAATTCCATTCCCAATCGCAGGCTATTATGAAAGGCAACTACTTCTCTAGTAACAGTAAGTAACGCCAGTAGACTTGTCTGAATCCTCTCCATGACACAAGATTATCTGCTATTCTATTTTTTTTTTAAGAAAACTAAGATGCTTGCTCTCAGTATGAGCATAGGGCGTTAGTTTTCTTGCAAAAAAGATAAAACACTGGATAATCTTAAGTAGTGGAGTGGGTTCAAACAATTACAGTAATCGTTACTGTTATAGGGGCTGTGGTCTGGTTTCAGAACGGTCTACGAGGAGAGATGAACAGCCTTCGTGGGGAAATGAATAGTCTTCGAGGAGAGATGAACAGCCTTCGAGGGGAGATGAACAATTTACGGGGAGAGATGAACAGCCTACGGTTAGAAATGAATTCTAGGTTTGAAGCGATGGAGAAAAGACTGGATGACCTTCGCTCAGAAATGAATTCCAGGTTTGAAGCGGTGAACGCGAGGTTTGCCGAGCAAGGGAAAAGAATAGAGTTAATAGAAAAAATTCTGGCTAAAGCCGTTCGGTTGGACGTAGAAGAACTTAAAAAGTCTTCTTGATCGTTATCCCTTTTCTCGAAAACCTCAAACGGAATACTTTCTTTCTTCCCTTTGAGGTAGACGGTAGAGCAAAAATTTTAAAAATCCTTGTAGGATAAGTAAAGATTTAGGATTTTTCTCTCATTTTATAGCATGAATATTGGGGTTTTTTGATGTGTTTTTTTGATTTAACTTACAATCTTGGTCTATTCTTGATTTGCAGCTATTTGTATTGGCGCACCCGGCGTGATTCGAACACGCGACCAACGGATTAGAAATCCGCTGCTCTATCCACTGAGCTACGGGTGCATAGCTATCATAATACTATAGCTTCATTCCTAGAGGAATTTCCAACCTTTGCTAAATTTGTTTTCCTTTTGGGAAAGGATAGTTCAAATATCTTATTTATCTTCAAAAAGAGTGAATAAGATTTTTCTTTTATTTTTAGGAATTTAATTTTTTCTTTTTTTTTTCTTTTTATTAAAACGAAAAAATAAAGCACTATCCAGTTATAGAAAAAGGAGGACTTAATTGATACAGCGTCTTGGGCATCAGTGTATTCAATTTTTAAGAAGCACGGGTGAAATTTTTTTCCTCCTCCTCGATACCATTTATTCCTTTTTTAGCTTTCCATTGCGTTGGAAGCTGTTTTTGATGCAGATTTTATCTATTGGGGCAAAATCCCAGATTATAGTTTTAATAACCGGGGCTTTTACAGGTGCTGTTTTTGCAGCCCAAGTGCAGTTTCATTTTGGAAAACTTGGAATGAGTTCAGCTACGGGCCCAGTCGTAACTTTAGCCATGTTAAGGGAATTGGGGCCTGTACTCTGTGCTCTAATGGTGTCGGGTCGAGTAGGGTCGGCAATGGCTGCAGAAATTTCAACAATGAGAGTGACCGAACAGATTGACGCCTTGAGGGCTCTGGGAGTATATGTGACCCAATATCTGGTTGTGCCACGTTTTTTGGGCTTGGTTGTTTCTATGCCGTTGCTTGTGGCTATTACTTCTGGGATAGGTATCCTCTGTGGCTATTTGGTCTCTGTGCCATTGTTGGGGTGGAGCCTGCTTATTATTGGGAAAATACAATCAGGTTTACCTCTCTTGATGATGTATGGATGGGAGAATTAAAGGGGATGTTTTTTGGGGGACTGATTGTATTAATTAGCTGCTATCGAGGACTTAATTGTCAATTGAGTGCTGAAGGAGTAGGAATTGCTGCGACGCAGGCAATGGTATATTCTTCGATATCCATTCTTATTTCTAACTTTTTCTTTAGTTTTCTTATGAATATCCTGTTTACAGGATAAAGAAGAGATAGATAAATGAGAAATGCTTATAAGAATGGGGATTTGTAAGAAAATAAAAATATGTGGGCTCTATGAGCTATTGTTTATGTCTGATTTAACTGATAAATGATGGAGAAGGCTAGAGAAACAAGGAAAGAGAGCAGGGAAAAGAACTTATTTGTTCTTGAATCGCACAAAGAGGTAGCAGAAAGATGCTGAAGGTAGTCAATATCAAAAAAACTTTCAATGGAACTGTTGTTTTAGATGGAGTCAATTTTGAAGTCCTTGAAGGAGACCGGTTCATGATTATTGGAAGGAGCGGAGGGGGTAAAAGTGTCCTTTTACGCATTATTCTTGGCTTAATAAAGCCAGATTCTGGAGAAGTTTGGTATAAGGGTCAAAATATTGTAACCCTTTCGGAAAGAAAACTTGCTCCCTTACGGAGAGATATGGGAATGGTTTTTCAGAATGGTGCCCTATTTGATTTTATGACTGTTGAAGAAAATGTTGCTTTTGCCTTGCGGGAAAAAGGAGGAATGAGTGAAAAAGAGATTAAGAAAGAAGTGAGTGAACTTTTAGAAAGGCTATTATTAAAAGGCCAGGAAAAGAAGATGCCATCTGAGCTTAGTGGAGGAATGCGAAAAAGAGTAGCCGTGGCTCGTGCAGTTATAGCTAAACCAAAGATCATATTTTTCGATGAACCAACTGCTGGACTTGATCCTATAGCCTCTTCGGAACTTAACGCTCTTATTTGTTCTTTAAATAAGGAATTTAATGTGACTACTGTTATAGTTACCCATGATATGGAGGCGGTTCGACAACTGGGAATCACTGTAGCCATGCTCTATAATGGTAAAATTTACAGGATAGGGACTCCCCAAGAGTTTGAGGCTTCAAAGGATCCTGTGATTCGTAATTTTGTACATGGGATTATAGAATCCGAAGTGAGGTGTAATTGAAATGGAACCAAAAAATTTGGAATTGAAGGTGGGTTTATTTCTTTTGATAGGGCTGGCGATTTTAGGGGCAATGATCATTTATTTCGGTCGGTATGGGGAAAAATTTCGTCCTTCTTATCAAATTACTGTCGAGTTTCCTAATGCTTATGGATTGATTAAGGGTGCTCCTGTTTATTTTGCAGGCGCTCCAGTTGGTAGAGTGATCAGTACTCCCCGGCAAATTAGGGAAGGGAGAGCAGTAGAGGTAGATATAAAGGTTAACGCTGATGCTAAAATCCGTAAGGATGCTTTGTTCCAAATTGTTGATGTGGGGATGCTAGGGGATAAAGCTATTGCGATTACCCCTAAGGGAGTAACGGCTCCTTTTTTACGGAATGGGGATAAGGTTAGGGGAACTAGAGCTTCGACCCTGAGTGATGTGACGAGTCAGATTACTCCTTTAATAAATTCGGCGACTCAATTACTTGAAGGGGCGGGAACCATTGTAAACAGGATCAATCAGAATGTATTGACAGAGGAAACCGCAGCTGATCTTCGAGCTACTATAAAGGAATTGCGGTTAGTTCTGAGTCGAACTGATCAGCTACTTGCAGACGCTCAGTATGGTAAAGGACCACTAGCAAAGATTCTTAACGATCCTGAAATTTCAGAAAATCTGTCCGCTTTCGTTTTTAATCTCCGGAAAAAAGGTATTCTTTTTTATTCGGATGTTGCTGCCAAAGAAGAAGCTAAAGAAGAATCGGTGCAATCCCGAGAAGGGGCAAAAACCAAAGGCCCGGTTCTAAAGGCAAAAATGGGAAAAAGCAATGCCAAATAGACCCGATGAATGCTTTTATAGGAACCATTCTTGTTGCAGCTGGACAAAGCAAGCGGATGGGTTTTGACAAGATCTTCAAACCGTTTGCCAATGGACTATGTCCTTTGGAAATCTGTTTGCATAGAATTCTGAGCTCTCCTTTAGTGGGACAAATTGTAGTGGTTGTATCGAAAGAAAATCTCGAAAGAGCGACAGAAAAAATTTCAACCCTTTGTCATGGTAAAGATGTAAAAATTGCATTAGGGGGAAAAGAAAGGCAGGATTCGGTCTATCAAGGATTATTGGCTTTGGATCCTCTTTGGGAATATGTAATGGTTCATGACTCGGCTAGACCTTTTATTAGAGAAGAACTTATTTCAGTAGTCTTCCAGGCAGCAAGAGAAATGGGAGCAGCTGTTTGCGGCAAGCCTTGCTCGGATACCCTAAAAGAAGTGGATATGGATGGAAAAATCCTAAAGACCTTGGACAGAAGCAAAATTTGGACGGTCCAGACGCCTCAGATTTTTAAAAGGTCTTTATTGGAAAAGGCCTATAAGGCATTACAAAACCAAGGGGATATAGTAACCGATGATGCCTCCGCTGTTGAGCGGATTGGGGGAACTGTAAAAATCGTTTTCTATAAAGGCAATAACATGAAGATGACATTGCAAGAGGATTGGGATATAGCAAATCTCCTTTTGCAAAAGGAAAAATTTAACTAATCCATTAGCCTATTGTTGTATGGCTTTTTTATTTAATTTCTCGATGTAGGGTATGCCGTCTAAGAAAAGGATTATATTTTCTGAGTTCAATTTTGCCTTGTTGTAACTTTTTGTTCTTTGTTCCATAGTACCGAGAAGCAGGTTTGCCTTCGGCCTTCGCTTCCGTGCATTCAAGGATGATCTGTTCTCTAGGCATGTTTTAAACTTTATTTCTTAAAAAAATATTGTCAATGGAAAGAATAAAAGAGAATAAATTGGCCCTTTTTTTTCTTTTTAAACTGATAGATATTTTTTAACCGATCTTTTCTTATGGAAAAGCTAATGAGGAGAGTAAGCAATCAGCAGGAATGCCTAGATTTATGGGATACCGCCTCCAAGGACCTTTTGAAATGGAAAAATCCAGAAAACTTTGAGGAACAGATCCATGATCTGAGAGTATTAGGCAAAAAATTGCGTGCCCTTTTTTATTTTTTTAAGCCTGTGCTTGATAGCCGTTTTTTAGAAAAAGAAAAGCATCGAGTCAAGATGGCTATGTCAAGCTTAGGTTCTATAAGAGACTCGCATGTATCGCTAGATATTCTTAGAAAGATTAAGACAGATTATCCTCAATTGGAAATTCCCAACAAAATTAATCGTCTTTTGGAAGAACAATCCTTGCAAGGAAACCAAAACCAATCTTTTTCTAATGGGGATAAGATGGATGCTTCTAAAAAGCTTGCTTTGGCTATGGAAGTGCTTTTGGAAGCCAAAGAAAATCTGCTTAGTTAACTATCTAACCGAGCAATCGAAAAAAAATAATCTTAGAAAGGCTAACAAAAGGTTTTAAAGCTGTAAAAAAAACAATGGAAAGAGCTATAAAAGAAGAATCGGCTGATTCATTTCATCGTTGGAGACTCAAAACAAAGAGATTTTACTATCTTCTTGATCTTTGCATGCGGCAAAACTCTTCTAAAGAGCTAAGCAAAGTCCTAAAAAAATTTAAACAGATCGAACAACTACTTGGTCAAGCACATGATTTTCATGTGCTCGCCTCCTTTCTTACGAACAGGAAATATCTTAAAGAAGGACAGAATAAATTTTTTAAAAACTTTATTTTACTACTGGATACTCTTGAAAAGGAAAAGGAAAAAAAAGCGTTATCAGTGGCTAAAAAAGTTGTAACGGCTGATTTTGAAAAAAACATTCAACAGATTTTTAATTAAAAGATTCAGAGTCCTCAGTCCTTTTGACCTTCTGTGCCTTTTTGATGGGAATTTTGTTTTCTAAGATTTTTTCCTTACTTGGGTAGAGTAAATAACTGTTTCTGGCTAATAAAAAAGCGTTTAGGTCATGAGCCCATTTTCGTGCAATGGATTGGGGGATCGGTAGGTATCGAGCTCTGTCCGAATGAGAGGACTGCCATAGACTTTGAAAAAAAGGTTTCTATGGGCAACAGAAGATCTTTGGAAAGGACTAGGATGGGCCATATTGTGGATTCGAGAAGCAAGAAAGACAGCAAGGGCGGTGAGATTTGCAGGAGTTTTAGGATCGATCTGCAATTCTAATCCAATAAGTCCATTAATAGGTCTAGGAACAGCAAGGACTCCTGGAAGATTCAATCCATTTATTTCTCTTGCCAACTGATAACCATCCAGTCCTTTGGCAGCTATTACCCTAAAGGCTTCTGTTGTGCCTGTTCCAAGCTCAAGTCCAGATAGACTGCCAACAAGACCTGTGACGACATAGTACACAGGGGTGTCTTCTCTTGGTATATTGGGAGAAGTAGGAATCCATCGCAAGCCAGTGTCTTGCCATACCATGGATCGATTCCATCCTTTCATGGGAATTACATAAAGTTTACAGGGATGCGAGATGAACCCCATCCCATTAGCCATCTGGGCTATTTCTCCTACTGTCATTCCATGAACATAAGGTACAGGAATAAAACTGACGAAAGATTTCCAGTTGGGATTAACCAGTGGTCCCTCCACCCTGAGCCCACCAAGAGGATTAGGCCTATCCAGAACATAAAAAGGAATGCCAGCTTCTCCACAAGCCTCCATCGCTGCCACCATAGTGCTTACGAAAGTATAGCTTCTGCAGCCAATGTCCTGAACGTCGAAAACTAAACAATCAAGATTTTTTAGCATTGCTTGTGTGGGTTTTTTTGTTTCTCCATAAAGGGAAAAAACCTTTAAACCCGTCAGTCTGTCTCGATGAGATGGTACTTCCTCTCCGGCTTTGATTTTTCCATCTATGCCATGCTCTGGGGCAAAAAGGCTGACCAGTTTGACTCCAGGTGCCTTTTGGAGTATCAGTCTCGTAGGCACTCCATGGGAATCTACGCCACTTTGATTAGTAATCAGTCCTACTCTTTTCCCTCTTAAGGAGGCAAAATTTTCTTCCCTTAACACATCAATCCCAAGAAGAACGGCTGCGTTAAGACAGGAGAAGAAGTTGTGAATTGAAACAAAAAGAATGAAAAGAAATGGACCCAGCAGGGATCTTTTCATTCTTTTTAATTTTTAAGCATGAGAACAAAGTAAGCAAGACAATATTTTTGTTTATAGGAGTTGGGAATAAAACTTGATTATTATCTATTCTTAAGTATAGAATCAAAAGTCTAAGCATAGTCCTCTGGGTGTAAAGCCATACCCCACAAAATGAATCATCTAAAAAATTCTTTCTCCCGCATTATTGCTTATTTTTCAATGGAAATCGCTGTTGATGAGCGCATTCCCACTTATAGTGGGGGACTTGGTGTTTTGGCTGGAGACACATTAAGTGCCGCTGCTTCGGTCGGCTTTTCCATGGTTGGAGTTAGTCTGCTTTATCGCAAAGGGTATTTTTTTCAAAAGATTGATGAGCAGGGAGTTCAAAGAGAAGAACCGGTAGAATGGGTTGTTGATGATTTTCTTGTCGAACAGCAACCCCGAATAAAAATTCAACTGGAAAATAGAGAGGTGACGGTTCGATGTTGGCTCTATGAAATTGAGCAGAATGAGCATAAAGTTCCCGTTTATTTTTTGGATACCGATCTTCCAGAAAACGATCCTTATGATAGAAGTCTCAGTGGTTTTTTGTATGGGGGAGATGATCGCTATAGATTATGCCAAGAGGCTGTTTTAGGGATTGGAGGCGTACGGATGCTTCGGGCTTTAGGCTATAAGAAAATAGACAGATTTCACATGAATGAGGGCCATTCTAGCCTCTTGACTCTTGAGTTGCTTAGGGAAATATCTGAAGCAAAGCATGAGCCTATCACTTGGGAAGATATTGAAGCGGTTCGAGCCCTTTGTGTGTTTACAACGCATACACCGGTGGCTTCCGGTCATGATAAATTTCCCCTTTCTCTTGTAAAAGAAGTTTTGCCTTTCTTCCCTTTTTCTTATGGAGAGCTCAGGGATATTTTCTGTTGTGGTGACTTCCTAAACATGACTTATCTAGCTTTAAATCTTAGTCATTACATTAACGGCGTTGCCAAAAGACATTCGGAAGTTTCTCGCATGCTCTTTTCCCATTATGAAATAGATGCTATCACTAATGGGGTCCATGTGCCCTCTTGGGTTAGTCAGCCAATTCAGGAACTTTTTGATAAACATATTCCTCACTGGAGAGAGGATATTTTCAGTATTCGTTATGCTATTGCTATTCCTTTAAAGCAAATTTGGGAAGCCCATTTGATTAACAAGAGGCATTTGTTGGACTTTGTGAATAGACAGAAAAACATTGGTATGGAAATTGATAATTTTACAATTGGTTTTGCTCGAAGAATGACCGCATACAAAAGACCTGAGCTTATTTTTTCGAATCTTGATCGGCTCAAGTCTATTGCAAAAGCAATAGGACCGCTGCAATTAGTCTTTGCAGGTAAGGCGCACCCTAAAGATGAGGAGGGAAAAAAAATTATCCAAAGAATACATGCTATCCATTCCTCTCTGAGTCCGGAAGTAAAACTTGTTTTTTTAGAAAATTATGATTTGGCTTTAGCTAAAAGGATTGTGGCTGGAGTCGATCTCTGGTTAAACAATCCGCTGCCGCCATTAGAAGCTTCTGGAACGAGTGGGATGAAAGCGGCTATCAACGGTGTTCCCTCTTTGAGCGTTCTGGATGGATGGTGGATAGAAGGCTGCATTGAGGGGATGACGGGATGGTCTATTGGGATGGATCATTTTCAAAGAAAAGAAGGAATAGAAAATGGCTATAGCTCTGATCGTGATGCTGATGCTCTCTATGACAAGCTAGAAAAAGTAGTTATGCCCCTTTTTTATAAAAATAAGGAAGCTTATTCTTTGATTATGCGTTCCTGCATCGCCATTAATGGTTCTTTTTTTAATGCACAACGGATGCTCATGCAGTATGTAATAAAAGCCTATTATTGAAAAGTCTGATGAAAACGGCTTCTTATCTAATTAAAGAAGGGCAAAAGGTCTCTTTAGCGGATTTTGATCCTGCCGATACAGGGCATTTTAAGAGTAAAGAAGAAGCTTTAACAAAGCTGCGGGCAGACATAGAAAAGATGATCAGCTTGCAGGATAGATTTTATGCCCGGAATACCTATTCTTTACTGATTATTCTACAAGGAATGGATTGTGCGGGAAAGGATAGTCTGATTAAACATGTTTTGTCTGGATTAAATCCGCAGGGGGTAGAGGTTTATAGTTTTAAAAAACCTACAGTTGAGGAATTAGAACATGACTTTTTGTGGCGATGTTGGAAAAGATTACCTGCCAAAGGTCACATCGGAATTTTCAATAGATCTTATTATGAAGAACTTCTGGTGACCAGAGTCCATCCAGAACTCCTCGAAAAAGAAAGGCTTCCTCAAGAGACTTTTGATGAAAAATTCTGGGAAAAAAGATTTTCGGCCATCAACCACTTTGAACAGTTTCTTGTAGAAAACGGGCTGTTGATTATCAAATTTTTTCTTCATTTATCAAAAAAAGAGCAGGATAAGCGATTGGCGGAAAGAATCGAAAGGGAAGATAAGCAGTGGAAAATATCTCTTTCGGATCTGATGGAAAGAAAAAAATGGCATGATTATATGTCTGCCTATGAAAAGCTGCTTTCTGAGACTTCTACCAAACACTGTCCTTGGTACATTTTACCGGCAGATCACAAGTGGTACAGCCAACTGCTGGCTGCTAGCATACTCGTAGAAAAAATGGAAGCCTTACAACTAGAGTATCCTAAATTAAGTGAAGAGGAAAAAGAAAAGCTAAAAGCTCTATTTTACAACTAACCTTTTGCGATTGTTAAAAATAACAAAAAGGAAATTTATGGTAAAATACCGACAAGAAACAGATTCTCTTGGAACTATTGATGTTCCTTCAGATAAATATTATGGAGCACAGACGGCTAGATCCTTGATCCATTTTTCAATTGGTCAAGAAAAAATGCCCATTGAGGTGATTAGAGCCTTGGCCTTGATCAAGAAAGCTGCTGCATTAACCAATGCCGAATTAAAGTTGCTTTCCGAAGAGAAAAAAAATGGATTCTGAAAGCTTGTGATGAAATTTATCAAGGTCAGTTGGATGATCATTTTCCACTCCATGTGTGGCAAACTGGCAGTGGCACTCAAACAAATATGAATTGCAATGAAGTCATTGCCAATCGAGCAAACGAATTGGCTGGGTTCCCTCTTGGATCGAAAAGTCCAGTACATCCTAATGACGATGTGAACCGCTGCCAGTCTTCTAATGATGTTTTCCCATCGGCTATGCATATTGCTGCCGCTTTATCAATTCACAATCTTCTTTTGCCTGAAGTTTCGAAGCTAAGGAATGCTATAGAATCGAAATCAAAGGAATTTTTTCACATTATAAAAATTGGTCGTACCCATCTGATGGATGCGACGCCGATTTCCGTTGGACAAGAATTCAGTGGTTATGTTTTTCAGATTGATATGGGTATATCTCATATAAGATCTAGCTTAGAGAAAGTCTATGGATTGGCTATTGGCGGTACAGCCGTAGGCACAGGTATCAATGCACATCCGCTTTTTGGAGAAGAGGTAGCAAAAAAAATAGCCCAATGGACGAATCTTCCCTTTTTTTCGGTTCAAAATAAGTTTGCTTATCTAGCTGGTCACGAACCACTTCTAGCATTGAGTTCGGCTCTTAAAGGATTAGCTGCCTCTCTGTTTAAAATTGCTTCTGATATTCGTTTAATGGGATCTGGCCCACGATGTGGTCTTGCTGAATTAATCCTTCCCGAAAACGAACCCGGCTCTTCTATTATGCCTGGCAAGGTGAATCCCACGCAAGCGGAGGCGCTCTCCATGGTCTGCATTGAGGTCATGGGGAATGATACAGCTGTAGCCATAGCGGGCAGCCAGGGGAATTTTGAATTGAATGTTTTTAAGCCTCTTATTATATGGAATGTCCTTCGGTCCATCCGTCTTTTAGCTGATGCATGTAAGAACTTTAGACGATTTTGTATCGAGGGTTTGCAGGTCAATGTTAAGAAATTGAAAGAATATGTTGATAATTCCTTGATGCTCATCACAGTGCTGACCCCTAAAATTGGATATGATTTGGCTGCAAAAATCGTCAAAAAAGCATATCAGGAAAACTGCTCTTTGAAAACAGCAGCTATAGCGTTGGGAATATTGACTGCAGAGGAATATGACCAGTATGTGCAACCTGAAAAAATGATCGGTAGTGAATAATTCAAAGCACAAACATGAATACTCGAGGTGCTTTTTTGGGAATGGAAACAAGTTTTTGGTTTGTACCCATGGATAAAGTGGTTGCTTTTCGTCAGTTTCTAGAAACCAGAAGCATTGTCGTAACCAATGGATGTTTTGATCTATTCCATTTTGGACATTTGACCCTCCTCAGAGAGGCAAAAAAATTGGGAGATTTTCTTTGGGTAGGCATCAATGGGGATCAGTCGGTAAAAGAATTAAAAGGGGCGGAAAGACCTTACTTTTCTGAGTGGGAAAGGGCAACGATTGTTGGGTCATTAAAGTATGTGGATGCCGTGACTATTTTTCCAGAAGCACGAGCGACGACATTTCTTTCTTTAGTCAGGCCTGTGATTTATGTTAAGGGCGCAGACTATTCTTCCCAAACGATCCACCAGGAGGAAAAAGAAGTTCTAGAAAGACACCAGTCGCTCATCAAATTTGTTCCTTTATATCCAGGTCGATCGACTTCGGGAATAGTTGAAAGAATACGAAGAGGAGTACAATCTGTAGATTAATGAAGAATGTGAAAGGCAAGCATTCTCATGTCAAACTCTAAGCTAGTCAACATTGCTGTGCTTGGTTCAGGCAAAGGCAGCAATTTTTTATCAATTGCTAAAGCGGTCTCTATGGGCGAACTCCCTGCTAGGATTTGTGTGGTAGTTTCAGACAATCCTGAGGCTTTGATTATAAAAAAAGCAAACGAGCTGGGTATTCCTACAGCAGTGTTGCCTTGTGGAAAATACAAAACTTGGCTTGAGCCATGGATTGAGGAAGAACTTGTTCGTATTTTAAAAGAGTATCATACTGAGTTAGTTGTCTTAGCTGGCTTTATGCGTGTTTTAAAAGAGACTTTTCTTAACGCCTTTGAAGGCAGGACAGTAAATATTCATCCTTCTTTGTTACCTGCTTTCAAAGGAAAGGAAGCGTGGAAAGCAGCGTTAGAGGCTTGCGTTGCGGAAACTGGCTGCACCATTCATTGGGTAAGCAAAGAGGTGGATGGGGGTAAAATCATTGCCCAATCTAGGGTTCCTATTCTGCCAGGGGATACCCCGGAAAGTCTACATGCTAGAATACAACAAGCAGAGCATGAATTGTATCCCAAGGTGCTGAAAGATCTCTGCTTGGATTGGATCAAAAAATATGCGAAATAATTTCTTTATCCACTAAAATCAGTAATGAAAGAAACGGAATTGGATCTATGGCAGAGCGATGTGGCACGGCAAAATGCTCTTTATGATGGCTTCAGTGCCCCTTGGACGGTTGGTGAGTTGACAAAAAAAATTCGATTTCTTTTGGAAGGGCAAATTGGAGAAGTCTGGGTACTTGGGGAAATTTCCAACTTCAGAATTCCTAGTTCTGGACATTGTTATTTTACATTGAAAGATGAAACAGCTGTGATCAACGCTGTATTTTTTAGGAGTGACGCCCAAAAGCTCACATTCGAGTTAAAAGATGGGCTTTCTGTTGTGGTCAGGGGGTTATTAACGGTTTACGAGACAAAGGGACAGTATCAACTCAGGGTGCTAGAAGCTAAGAAAAAAGGGGCTGGATCACTGTTAGAAAAGTTCGAGGAATTGAAACGAAAGCTTTCTCAAGAAGGCCTTTTTGATTTATCTAGGAAAAAAAAGCTCCCTCTTTTTCCAGAAAAAATAGGAATTATAACCTCTTTAAAAGGAGCGGTGATTCAAGATTTTTCCAGAATTTTGCAACGAAGGGCTCCAGGCATAAGAATTTATGTTCGAGATGTAAGAGTGCAAGGAAATGGAGCGGCTGTCGAAATAGCAAGGGCAATAGATGAATTTAGTGTAGCTCGTGAGGTTGACATTTTGGTTCTAGCTCGAGGAGGCGGCAGTCTGGAAGATTTGTGGGCTTTTAATGAGGAGCAAGTGGCAAGAGCGCTTTTTCGCTGTATGATACCAACGGTTTCTGCTGTTGGACATGAAACGGATTTTACAATCGCCGATTTTGTTGCTGATGTGAGAGCTCCAACGCCTTCGGCGGCGGCAGAGATTGTATCCCGGGATTGGGAAGAATGGAGGCAAGAGCTTGAGCATTTGCGCCAGAGAATTTATCGGTTTTCTCTCCAATTTATTGAAATATGGAAAGAAAGGTTAGAAAAAATCAGGAACAGTTCTAGTCTTGCGGAACCTTCCCGATACGTAGGACTGCTTCGGCAAAATGTGGATATGCTTGAACAATCCCTTGAAAAATCGGCCATGATGGCTGTCGAACGAATGCGGACAAAACACACTCAACTGCGATTACGTCTCCAGTCCTACGATCCTCTGCAGCATATTCGTAGTCTTGCAGAGGCATTAAAACTTTGGGCAGCAAGGCTAGAATCGGTTAGCCCTCAGGTTGTTCTTGACAGAGGCTATGCAATGGCCTTTGATCAACAGGGCCAACTACTAAAAGATGCTGGAAATGTTGTCAGTGGAGAAAAAGTCATTGTCGTTCTTTCGAAAGGAAAGCTGTTAGGGATAGTGGAGAAAACAGTTCGAAACAACCAGGAAGATTTTCCTCTTTGAAGGAGAAAGGTTTTTTGTTTGCTAGGAGTTCTTGACTAAAAGAAAATTCTTGTATTATATTGCTAACTCTTTTCATATTCATTGAAACAAAAGAGTATATCAGGAATATAGTATATATTATTTTAATAAGCATTGGATTGATTTATAATACAATAATGGAAAAATATTGTTTTTTGCCCATGTAGCTCAGTTGGTAGAGCACGTCCTTGGTAAGGACGGGGTCACCGGTTCAATCCCGGTCATGGGCTCGTAAAAAAATAATAACTTAGGAATAACTGAACTAAAAAGAGGGAAGGTCAATGGCAAAGGAGGCATTTTTACGAAAAAAACCCCATATTAATGTGGGAACAATTGGTCATGTCGATCATGGTAAAACAACTTTAACTTCGGCTATAACATATGTGCTCGCCAAAAAAGGGCTTGCACAAAAAATGGCTTATGAGCAGATCGACAAAGCTCCAGAGGAAAAAGAACGTGGCATTACCATCAACACGGCTCACGTTGAATATGAGTCGGACAAAAGACACTATGCCCATGTGGATTGTCCCGGTCATGCAGATTATATCAAAAACATGATTACTGGGGCAGCCCAAATGGATGGGGCGATCTTGGTGGTAAGTGCGGCTGATGGTCCGATGCCTCAAACAAGAGAGCATATCCTTTTAGCCCGGCAAGTTGGGGTTCCCTATATCGTTGTTTTCCTTAATAAAGTGGATATGGTCGATGATAAGGAATTGCTGGAACTAGTCGAGCTCGAAGTAAGAGAGTTGTTGACTCAATATGGGTTTCCTGGAGATAAAATTCCGATTATCAAAGGGAGTGCCTTGAAGGCTCTCGAAGGCGATCCTGAATACGAAAAGAGCATTCTTGAGCTTGTTGAAGCGATGGACAATTATATTCCAATTCCAGAAAGACCTAAGGATCAACCCTTCCTGATGCCGATCGAAGATGTCTTCAACATTGAAGGTCGTGGTACCGTGGTCACAGGTAGAGTCGAGAGAGGAACATTAAAGCGGATGGAAGAAGTAGAGATTGTGGGGCTTAGGCCAACGATCAAGACAGTGGTGACAGACATAGAGATGTTTAGGAAGACTTTGGATACAGCGGAAGCAGGGGATAATGTTGGGATCTTGCTTCGAGGCATTAAAAAGGATGATGTGGAAAGAGGACAGGTCGTTGCTAAGCCTGGTACAATAACTCCCCATCATAAATTTAAGGCGCAGGTCTACGTTTTAAAGAAAGAAGAAGGAGGCAGACATACCGCTTTTTTCAATGGCTATAGGCCGCAATTTTTCTTCAGGACAACCGATGTGACCGGAACGGTTACATTGAAAGAAGGCGTGGAGATGGTCATGCCAGGGGATAATGTTGAATTTACGGTGGAGTTGATTTCTCCTATCGCCATGGAAAAGTCAATGCGCTTTGCCATTCGCGAAGGAGGAAAGACGGTAGGAGCGGGAGTTGTGACTGAAATTATTGAATAAAAGGGGCTTGAAAAACTGATCAAAAACAGTAAATTAGGGCAGTAGCTCAATTGGTAGAGTAGCGGTCTCCAAAACCGTCGGTTGGGGGTTCGAGTCCCTCCTGCCCTGTAATATAAAAATGGCTATTTCTTGGATCGAGGTTGTTAACATTGTTGTCCTTTTTTTGAGTGCAGCTCTCTTAGTCTGGCTCTGGAAGAAAAAGGGGACTTTGATTCGAGCTTTTATTGGAGAGGTGATCGTTGAGCTTAAAAAGTGTACATGGCCATGGGATCCAAAGGAAAAGGGGATAAGAAAGTATAAAGAATTGATTGATTCGACGTTGGCTGTGTCCATATATTCCATTATATTAGCGGCAATAGTGACTTCTGCTGATTTTATATTAGTAAGAGTAGTGCATTTTATAATAACACTACATTTTTAGTTGCAATGGAGGGGAGTCTTTGATCTCTTCTAATTAGAGAACAAGTACAGTAAGGATGAAAGTGGAATATTCTAATGCGCCAATAGATGAGATTGCTGCAAAATCTCAGAAAATGCAATGGTATGCCTTACATGTTCTTTCTGGACAGGAAGAAAAAGTTAAAAAAAATTTAGAAAAGAGGATCAAGACCGAAGAAATGCAGGATCTTGTTGGCGAGGTGATTATTCCGGTAGAAAGAGTATCAGAAGTCCGAAAGGGGAAAAGAATTGAGGTTAATAGAAAACTCTATCCAGGCTATGTATTTATCCAGATTCAATTAAGGGATAGTTCTGGAAAGTTAATTGAGCGCTGTTGGTATTTTATTCGAGATACTCCTGGCGTGATAGGATTTGCGGATGGAGAAAATCCTTTACCTATGCCCAAGGAACAAGTCGAGGGGATGTTGAGGCAAGTTCAGGAAAGGACAGAAAGTATTTTACCCAAAACTGTTTTCTCCGTTGGAGATCGAGTTAAAGTGGGAGATGGGCCGTTTTTGAATTCCGAGGGAGTAGTTGAGGAGGTTGATTTGGAAAGAGGCAAACTGAGGGTTTCTGTTAATATTTTTGGGCGTTCTACCCCAGTGGAACTTGAGTATTGGCAAGTAGAAAAGGCAACTTAAAATTTATCTTTGATCCAAAGCTCATTCTATTGCAAGGAATCATTTTAAAAATTGGGAAAAATTATGGCTAAAGAAGTGAGTGCTATTGTTCGGTTGCAGATACCTGCTGGCCAGGCTAATCCTGCTCCTCCAGTTGGTCCGGCCTTAGGACAGCATGGGGTTAATATTATGGCATTTTGTAAGGAATTTAATGCGGCAACTCAGAAGGAAGCAGGGAACATATTGCCCGTGGTAATTACTATCTATAAAGACAAGACATTTACTTTCATAACGAAGTCCCCACCCGCTTCTGTATTACTTAAGAAGGCCGCCAACATCGCTAGTGGTTCTAAAGAGCCAAACCGAACGAAAGTGGGAAAAGTAACTCGGGCTCAGATTAAGGATATTGTAAAAATCAAATGGAAAGATCTAAACGCTTCGACCGAAGAGGCAGCAATGAGAATGATCGAGGGGACTGCAAGGAATATGGGAATAGAGGTTGTAGATTAGTGGATAATTTAATGGAGAATCAAAGATGGATGGGGAGGAGAAACTCATGGCGAAGAAAAGAAGCAAAAGATACCGGTTGGCTGCTGAAAAAGTCGAAAAGAATAGGATCTATTCTTTGCCTGAGGCATTAGAGCTATTACAGAACATGCCAAAAGCACGATTCGACGAATCAGTAGATGTGGCTTTTCATTTAGGGGTGGATCCTAAGCAAAGTGATCAGATGGTTCGTGGGACGGTGAGTCTACCACATGGATCAGGAAAATCAATGAAGATTGCTGTTTTTGCCAAGGGCAGTGCAGCTGAAAGTGCAAAAGAGGCAGGGGCGGATTATGTTGGTTATGAGGATTTGATAAAGAAAGTGCAGGAAGGATTTACTGATTTTGATGTGGCTATTGCGACACCCGATGCGATGCAAGAGGTTAGAAAACTTGGAAAAATTCTTGGACCTAGAGGGCTCATGCCGAATCCTAGAACGGGCACAGTCACAGAAGATGTTGTTGGAGCTATAAAGGAGTTTAGGAAGGGAAGAGTGGAATTTAAGGTGGACAAGACGGCTAACCTCCATGTAGTCGCTGGGAAAGCTTCTTTTTCCAAAGAGGCTTTGGAAGACAATATAAAAGCTATAGTGGAAGCAGTGGCAAAAGCCAAACCACATTCCTCAAAAGGCAAATACTTTCAGTCTATGGCCATATCTTTAAGCCAATCGCCAAGTATTCATGTTGATCCTTACTTGGTTGTCAAATAAGGAATAAGTTTCTATGAGAACAGAAAAAATAGCTTTAAAAGAACAAATTTCTGAAATTGTTAAGGCTTCTTCATTGATCGTTTTGATCGATTTTACGGGGCTAAAGGTTGCCGTTTTTTCTGAATTAAGAAAAAGGCTAAGAGCGGTTAATTGTCGCTGCCTTGTTTTGAAAAATACATTGCTAAGGCTTGCATTAGAAGAAGCCAAAATGATTATGCCTCAGCAGAATGATTCTACTGTAGAGAGCTTATTGAAAGGTCCAACGGCGATTCTGTTTTCGGAAGCTAAAGATATAGCTGGGGTGGCCAAAGTTTTGAAAAATTTTATTGCTGAGTTTCAACTGCCAAAAGTTAAGGGCGCTTTCATGGACAACGCCCTTATTAGCGAGCATGATTTTCTGAAATTGGCGGAGTTGCCTAGTTTGGAAGTTTTAAGGGGACAAATTCTTGGGACTCTTCAATTACCTGCGGTAAGATTGGTGAGATTAATTAACGAACCAGCTGCTGCCCTTGCACGATTAGTAGAGATCTATTCAAAGAAAGAAAATTAAAAACCGTGCATTGTCTTATTATAGAGAATGGAAAATAAATTTGTTTATCACGGAAAAGACACCTCTTCCAACTAAGAGAAAAACGGAGAAAATTTTTGGATTTTATATGTCAGAAAAGTTTATCCTTTGTAAAGTATTTTTTTTGAAAACATTCAAGAAAAATAGGGACAAAGGAACATAAAAAGAAGAGGGCGAAATGTCCACCTAGCCTTGGAGCCCTCCAAGGAGAATTGACAGAGCGGGTGCCTGTCTCTAGGTGGAATGAAAGGAGGATACAATGGCTGATCTGGATGCGCTTGTCGATCAATTAAGTAAACTGACGATATTGGAAGCTTCTGAGCTAGTAAAAAAGTTGGAAGCCAAGTGGGGGGTTAGTGCTGCAGCTCCTGTAGCAGTGGCAGCAGCAGCCCCGGCTGGAGCTCAGCAAGCTGCAGCAGCTCCTGCTGAAGAGAAAACAACCTTTGCGGTTTATCTGAAAGAAATTGGGCCAAATAAAATTGCCGTGATTAAAGAGGTGAGGGCGGCGATTGCGGGACTTGGGCTGGCAGAAGCCAAAGCGCTTGTCGAAGGGGCTCCAAAACTTCTAAAAGATGGGGTATCAAAGGAGGAAGCTGAAGAGATAAAGAAAAAAATAGAGGCTGCTGGAGCTAAAGTCGAAATTAAATAATAACTGCGTCATTGTGGGGCTTAGGATATGAATCAGAAAATGCAGAGAATCAATTTTGGGAAAATTCGGGAAGGATTGAGTTTGCCTAATCTTATTGAACATCAAACAAAATCTTATGCCGATTTTCTCCAACTCTCGGTAGCTCCACAGGATAGGAAACCTGAGGGGTTGCATGGAGTTTTTCAGGAAGTTTTTCCGATAGAAAGTTACGATGGGAAAGTCAGGCTGGAATATGTCAATTACGAAATTGGCGAACCTAAATTTAGTCCCATCGATTGTCTTCGGGATGGAAAAACTTATGCAGCCCCTTTGCATGTTACATTTCGGCTTAAAGATGAGGAAGGGGTAAAAGAAGAGAAGGTTTACATGGGTGAGTTACCAATGATGACTCCTCAGGGAAGTTTCATCATCAATGGGGCTGAAAGGGTAATAGTCAACCAATTACATAGATCTCCTGGGATCTGTTTTGAATCTTCTTTTCACAGTAATGGAAAGACGCTCTATTCCTTTCGAATCATTCCTGACAGAGGCAGTTGGCTTGAAGTTGCCTTTGATTCCAACGATCTGCTTTATGTCTACTTGGACAGAAGGAAAAAGAGAAGAAAATTTCTTATTACTACCTTGTTACGAGCCCTTGCCGCTGCATTGTCTGGGACCTCATCTCCCTTGGGGACAGGTGGGGATGAAGAAATTATCAGACTTTTTTACACGGTTGAGGAAATCAATCTTTCGGAGGGTATCGAAGAAGAAAAAGTTGCCACCAAAGTACTCGTTAACGAAGTCCGAGATCCCAATAACCCAGAGGTGGTTTTGGCTAGGGCTTATGAGCCAGTAACAAGAAGTGTGGTTAGGCAGCTGTTGGATTTGGGCATTAAGACGATTCAGGTGGTCGATGTGCAATATGATGATACGCTGATTAAGTGTATAAAGAAAGATCCAACGAAAGACCCAATTGAGGCTTTAAAAGAAATATATAGAAGGCTGCGGCCTGGAGACCCGCCAACTGAATCGAATGCAAAACTCCTTTTGAAAAGGCTTCTACTGGATCCAAAAAGATATGATTTAGGAAGAGTTGGCAGGTATAAACTCAATCAAAAATTGAACATTCAAGTAGATCCAGAGATTCGCATATTGACTTGGGAGGATCTTGTAGCTGCCACCCGTTATTTAATAAAACTTAAAAAAGGGGAAGGGATTACTGATGATATTGATCATTTAGGGAGCAGGCGCGTGCGTGCAGTTGGTGAGCTTGTAGCCAATCAGTGTCGAATGGGACTAGCTCGAACCGAAAGACTCGTCAAGGAGCGGATGACGCTTTTTGATGTCAATACGGAAGGAATGACCCCTCAAAAATTGATTAATCCTAAGGCGTTATCGGCTACAATAAGAGATTTTTTTGCTCGCAGCCAGCTTTCTCAGTTAATGGATCAAATTAATCCTCTTTCAGAGCTGACTCATAAGAGAAGGCTTTCGGCTTTAGGTCCAGGGGGCTTATCAAGAGAACGAGCCGGTTTTGAGGTCAGAGATGTGCACCCTTCCCATTATGGAAGGATATGTCCTATTGAAACTCCAGAAGGACCAAATATTGGGCTTATTGCCACAATGGCTTCTTATAGCCGCTTTAATGAATACGGCATTTTGGAAACGCCTTATCGTAAGGTTGTTAATGGCAAGGTAACCAATGAAATCGTTTATTTTACAGCTGATCAGGAAGAAAATTACGTGATAGCCATGGCCAATACGGCGGTTTCTGATGATGGAATGATATTAGATCAGCGAGTTGCTGTCCGCTTTCGCAGAGAGTTTATGGAAGTGGAACGAGAAAAAGTAGAATACATTGATGTCTCTCCCAAGCAGATAGTTTCTATAGCTGCGGGGCTCATTCCATTTCTTGAACATGATGATGCGAATCGGGCACTCATGGGTTCTAATATGCAAAGGCAGGCTGTTCCCCTCATCCAGCCAGAAGCACCGATTGTGGGTACAGGAATTGAGGAAAGAGTTGCTAGGGACATTCAAGCTGTGGTGGTTAGTGAAACAGACGGTGTGGTAGCATCGGTTACGGGAAATGAAATCATTGTAACGCCGACTGGATCTATTGCCGATCTTAAGAAAAAGAAAATCAAACAAGGTTCTGAAAAGGAAGTTGGTATATATAAGCTTAACAAGTTCATGCGATCTAATGCTGGGACTTGTATCAATCAAAAACCCATTGTGAAAAAAGGACAGGCAGTTAAAAAAGGAGATATTCTAGCCGACGGTCCAAGTACGCAGAATGGAGAACTTGCTCTGGGAAGAAATCTGCTTGTGGCCTTTATGCCTTGGAATGGATATAACTTTGAGGATGCTATCATTGTTTCAGAAAGGATTGTCAAAGAAGACCTTTTTACAAGTATTTATATCGATGAATTTGAGATAGTGGCTCGGGATACGAAATTGGGACCGGAAGAAATCACTAGAGATATTCCTAACGTAGGAGATGAGGCACTAAAAAACCTTGGCCCTGATGGAATCATTCGAGTTGGGGCGGAAGTTAAGCCTGGGGATATCCTTGTAGGAAAAATAACGCCTAAAAGCGAAACCGAACTGGCTCCAGAAGAGAGGCTTTTAAGAGCTATTTTTGGAGAAAAAGCTGCTGATGTGAAAGACTCATCTTTGAGGGTCCCATCGGGCACTTATGGCATCGTAATGGATGTACGGGTCAGTTCAGGGACGGCTCGTGTTAGAAAAGAAAAGATAAGTGCTTCGGAAGCGAAACAGAAAATCAAAGAGATCGAAGAAAGGTATGATAAAAAAGAAGAAGAGCTTCGAGAAGAACTGACGCAGGCTCTTTCCAATATCTTACTGAACGAAAAAATTCCACTGGATGTGGTGAATGTGGAGACGGGAGAGATTATCATCCCTGCTAACCGGAAAATCACAAAGGTTCTTTTAAGGAAAATGGCTCAAGCCTACGATAAGATTGAGATTGATCCAAGTCCAATCCGTTCCAAGATCTTTGATATTATTGGTAATTTTGAAGCCAAATTTGAACAACTAAGAAACGATAGAGAGTTAGAACTTGATCAAATAGAAAGTGGGGAAGATACAGAACCTGGGATCATCAAGCAGGTAAAAGTATTTATTGCTAACAAAAGAAAGCTTTCGGTTGGAGACAAAATGGCTGGAAGGCATGGGAATAAGGGAGTTGTTTCAAAAATTGTTCCCGTAGAAGACATGCCCTATCTTCCCGATGGTACCCCAGTAGATATTGTTCTTAATCCGCTGGGAGTTCCTTCTCGAATGAATGTTGGGCAAGTGCTTGAAACCCATCTTGGGATAGCTGCAAAGAAGCTAGGCTTCAATGTAGCCACTCCTGTGTTTGATGGAGTGAAAGAAGAGAAAATACGGGAATTTTTGGTGAAGGCGGGTATGGATGAAGATGGGAAAAGCATCCTTTATGACGGTCGAACTGGAGAACGGTTTAATCAAAGAGTGGTTGTTGGAGTGATCTACATGATGAAACTCAATCATATGGTTGCTGATAAAATCCATGCCCGTGCTGTTGGACCTTATTCCCTAGTAACGCAGCAGCCTTTGGGAGGCAAAGCGCAGTATGGTGGCCAACGGTTTGGTGAAATGGAAGTTTGGGCAATGGAAGCCTATGGCGCTGCTTATGTCTTGCAGGAGTTGTTAACGGTTAAATCAGACGACGTGCAAGGTCGAACCAGAATTTATGAGAGCATTGTTAAAGGGGAAAATTATTTAGAGACGACAACACCAGAATCTTTTAATGTGCTTGTCAAAGAAATGCAAGGGTTGTGTCTTGAAGTCACCATCGGCCAGCGATCGGATTCGTTTGGCTTACATATGAAACCAACCTCTTCGAAAGCCTTAAATGGGGGTGAAGCAGCTTAAAATAAAGAAGGAGTAAGATGATATGGAAGCAAATAATTTAACAGCTCGCCAGGTGCTTGGTTTTCAAAAAACAATAGGATTTGATGAGGTAAGAATTTCCATTGCTTCCCCTGAAACGATCGAGTCATGGAGTAAGGGAGAAGTACGCAACCCGGAAACTATTAATTATCGGACCTTTAAACCCGAAAAAGGAGGATTGTTTTGCGAAAGGATTTTTGGTCCAACAAAAGATTGGGAGTGTGCTTGTGGGAAGTACAAAAGAATCAAATATAAGGGGGTTATTTGTGATAGATGTGGCGTAGAAGTGACTTTATCAAGGGTAAGAAGAGAACGGATGGGTCATATCCGACTGGCTGTGCCTGTTTCTCATATTTGGTTTTTAAAATGCATGCCTAGTCGACTGGGTTTGATGATGGATATGACCGCAAAGGATCTTGAGCGGGTGATTTATTATGAAGATTATCTTGTGGTAGATCCAGGGAAAACGCCTTTGAAGTTTAAACAGCTTCTTTCAGAACAGGAATATCGAGACGCATTGGCACAATACGGAGAGGGTTCCTTTGTAGCGAAAATGGGAGCTGAAGCTGTAAGAGACGTGTTAAAGCAAATCAATTTGGAATCCCTTGCAAGTGATCTAGCCAGAGCAATTGAAGGAACGAGAAGCAAACAACTTAAAAAGAAGCTTTCGAAAAGGCTGAAACTAGTGCAAGGACTTATAAGCTCGGAAACGAGGCCTGAATGGATGATATTGGAGGTGTTGCCTGTGATCCCTCCAGATTTAAGGCCTTTAGTTCCTCTTGAAGGAGGAAGATTTGCCACTTCAGATTTGAACGATCTTTACCGAAGGGTCATAAATCGAAATAACAGATTACGAACCCTTCTACAGTTGAAGACTCCTGATGTGATTATCAGAAATGAAAAACGGATGTTGCAGGAGGCTGTAGATGCCCTCTTGGATAATGGCAGGCATGGAAGGGCTGTAACTGGGGCGGGGAATCGACCACTAAAATCGTTATCGGACATGCTTCAGGGAAAAACGGGGCGGTTCCGGATGAATCTATTAGGCAAACGGGTTGACTACAGCGGCCGATCAGTCATCGTTATCGGCCCAGAGTTAAAGCTCCACCAGTGCGGCCTTCCTAAAAAAATGGCTCTTGTTCTTTTTGAGCCTTTTATGATTAGAAGACTGAGAGAGCTGGGGCATGTCCATACGGTGCGAACGGCCAAGAAGATGATTGAAAAACAGGATCCACTGGTATGGGACGTGCTTGAACAAGTAACTGCCGGACACTTAGTTCTTTTAAACAGGGCTCCGACATTGCACAGGCTTTCTATTCAAGCTTTTGAACCGATCCTTATCGAAGGAGATGCGATTCGTATCCATCCTTTGGTTTGTACTGCCTACAATGCAGATTTCGATGGGGATCAGATGGCAGTCCATGTTCCACTTTCCATAGAAGCTCAGTTGGAGGCTCGACTTTTAATGCTTGCTCCATTGAACATCTTTTCGCCTTCCAGCGGTAAGCCGATCACTACGCCCTCCCAAGATATCACGCTTGGTTGTTACTACATAACGCAAGCTCCCCTGAAGATCAAAGCTCAGGAACAAAAAAGAAAGCCGCTATTTTCCGATCCTTTGGAAGTCATCTTTGCTTACAATGATGGAAATTTGCAGGTACATGATCTCATTTTTCTTAAAAATCCTGATTATGGAAAAGAAACGATTTTTGGTGATAAAAACAAAAAAGTAATTGAGACCACTCCTGGCAGAGTCATTTTTAATCAAATATGGCCTGAAGAACTCGGCTTTTACAATAAACCTGCTGGCAAAAAGCAGCTTGGAGAAATAATCCTGAAGTGCTATCAAAAGGTTGGCAGGGAAAAAACGGTTCAATGTCTTGATAAGCTCAAGCAATTAGGCTTTTCTGAAGCCACAAAAGCTGGCATTTCCATTGGAATGGATGATATGATTGTTCCCACTGAGAAATCCAGGATCATTGCAAAAGCTTATGAGATGGTCAATGTTGTGGAGCGACAATACAGATCAGGGGCTATAACTGATGGAGAAAGATATAATAAAATTGTAGATATCTGGACACAAGCTACTGAAGAAATTTCTAGTGTCATTTACAAGACTTTAGAGAGTAATCTAGGAAGACCGGAGTACAATCCTCTTTATCTTATGGTGGATTCGGGAGCCAGAGGGAATCGGCAACAGGTCAGGCAACTTGCTGGAATGAGAGGACTCATGGCCAAGCCCTCCGGGGAAATTATAGAAAGACCTATTATTTCAAATTTCAGAGAAGGACTTTCTGTTTTGGAATATTTTATTAGTACCCATGGGGCAAGGAAAGGACTTGCTGACACAGCTTTAAAGACGGCTGATGCGGGCTATTTGACAAGAAAATTGCATGATGTTGCCCAAGACGTTGTGATTACTGCTGAAGATTGTGGGACGAATAAGGGAATTATCGTCAAAGCGATTTATGAGGGGGACGAAGAAATTGTGAAATTATCCGAAAGAATTTATGGAAGGGTGTGTTGTGATGAAATCTTCGATCCAATGACTGGGAAGAAAATCATCCAACCTGGAGAACTCATCGATGAAAGGAAAGCTAAAGAGATCGAAGAGGCTGGAGTTGAAAAAGTAAAGATTCGTTCTGTCTTAACCTGCGAAAACAAGTGGGGCGTTTGTGCCATGTGTTATGGGTTGAATCTGGCTACAAATAAAATGGCAAAGCTTGGTGAATCAGTTGGAGTAATTGCTGCTCAATCTATTGGAGAACCAGGCACACAGCTGACCATGCGAACCTTTCATATTGGAGGGACCGCCTCCCAAGTCTTCAAACAACCTCAGATTCGAGCTCGAAACGATGGCATCGTCCAATACATTGATCTTCGGACAGTTAAAACAGCTGAAAACCATTTCATAGTGTTGAGTAAAAGCGGTTATCTTGCTGTTCTGGATCCCTCAGGCAGGGAATTGGAAAGACATACGGTTATTGTTGGGTCGATTATTTTGATTCCAGATGGAGAGATGGTGAAAAAGGGACAGGTTTTTGTTCAATGGGATCCTTATAATGTTCCAATTTTGACGGAGAAAGGAGGCATTGTTGAATTTAGGGATATCATTGAAGGGGTAACTGTGAAAAAGGAGTTGGATGAAACGACCAAACAGATTAGCACGATTGTCATTGAGCACAAACATGATCTTCATCCTCAGTTACTCATCCTGGACGAAAACACTCGAGAAGTTATTGCTTTTTATGGTATTCCCGCTGGAGCAAGAATCGAAGTGAAGCCAGGAGATAAGGTCGTAGCTGGACAAAGAATAGCTAGAACTCCTAGAAAGATGGTTCAAACAAAGGATATAACTGGAGGGTTACCTCGAGTTGCAGAGCTTTTTGAAGCAAGAAAACCCAAAGATTCCGCCGAGATTGCCAAAATAGATGGGATTGTGGAAGATGGAGGAATTATCCGTGGCAAAAGAAGGATACTGATTAGGGACATACAAACGGGGATAGAAGAAGAGCATCTGATTCCCCTTTCTAAACATTTGATTGTTTATAAGGGGGATGTTGTTAAAAAGGGCCAGCAATTAACAGAAGGGCCGATTGTGCCCCAAGAAATTCTCGAAGTATGCGGTATTCAGGAATTACAGGAATACCTACTCAATGAAGTGCAAGAAGTCTATAGACTACAAGGAGTCGAGATCAATGATAAGCATATTGAGATTATCATCAAACAAATGCTTAAAAAGGTAAAAATTCTTGATTCCGGAGATACCTCTTTCTTGTGGGAAGAACAGGTCGACCGATTAAAATTTGAAGAAGAAAATAGAATCGTTGAAGCTAAGGGAGGTAAGCCCGCTGTTGGGGTGCCAGTCCTTCTTGGAATTACCAAAGCTTCCTTGGATACGGACAGCTTCATAGCGGCTGCCAGCTTTCAGGATACAACAAGGGTTTTAACGGATGCGGCTACCCTGGGAAAAGTAGACCCTCTCAAAGGCTTTAAGGAAAACATCATTATGGGGAATTTAATCCCTTCGGGTACTGGATTCAGAGCGTATAGGAATATCCGGTTAGTGGAGCTCCGACCTGCTGAAAGCAAAGAAGAACAAAAGGAGCAGAAGGCTTCTGAAAATGGAGAGGGTAGTACTCTAGAAGAAAAATGGATTCCTCAGGCTGGGACATAAGTGGCATGGAATGGCCATCTCAGCAGTGTAATGAATATGCATGATATTGCAGAAGCAGAAAATGGGGAATTATGAAAAGAGAGAAAGTTCAGCGGCCTTAACGGTATTGGATAAAAGCATTGCTATGGTCATGGGACCAACTCCTCCTGGGTTTGGCGTAATCCAGGAGGCTATTTTTTTATTTCATCAAAATCAACATCTCCAACAATCTTAAATCCCTTATGTGAGGAAGCATCAGCAACCCTGCTAACTCCAACATCAACAACCACTGCACCAGCTTTGACAAAATCTTTTGTTACAAACCGGGCTTTGCCCATTGCGGCTATCAGGATATCGGCTCTCTGACAATGTTCTTTAATGTTTTGACTGAAGGAATGGACAATAGTCACTGTTGCATTCGCATACTTCGATTTTTGGAGTAGTAGAGCTGCCATTGGTTTTCCAACAATATTGCTTCTTCCAAGGATAACCACTTCTTTTCCTTCGATCTCGATGTTATAGCGCTTCAACAGTTCTTGAATACCCAAGGGAGTGCAGGGATAAAAGCAGTCTTTTTCTCCAAGGAGCATTTTTCCAAGGTTCAAAGGATGAAATCCATCAATATCCTTTTTAGGATCAATAGCAAGAGCTATTTCTTTCTCAGAAAGATGTTTGGGAAGTGGGAGTTGGACAAGGATGCCGTGGATGGAAGGATCTTGATTTAATTGATAGAGCTTCTCTAAGACTTCGTTTTGTGATACATCCTCAGCAAAAGAAATAACTTCGGATTTGATCCCAAGTTCTTGAGCTTTCTTCTGTTTCATTCTAACATAAAGTTCAGATGGTGGGAACTGTCCAGCTCTTATAAAACGACAGAAGGTTGAACTCCACGTTGTCGCAACTTCTGAACAATCTCCATTGTTTCTCTATGAATCTGTTGTGCCACTAGCCTACCGTCCAGCAAATTGGCTTCTTTCATTGCAGCTTATCCTAATTCAACCAATGGATTTAAAAAATTTGATGAGTTCAGAATATCCTTCCTTAAAGGTTGGGAAATCAAGCATAAAACCAAAAGTTTTAGCTTTTTTATTGGAGACCCTTTTATTGGAATATCCTCTCTTGGGATGATGAGCTTTGGGTTCAATGGGAGGAAGGGGAAGGTCAAATCTTTGACATAGCCAGTGGTAAAAGTCTTCCTCGAGGGTGGGAAGGTCGTCTGTGATATTAAATAAGCCAGGAATAGTTAAAAAATGAACAATGGCAGTTGCTAAATCCCGTCCATGGATCTGATTAATCCATTTTTTCCGAGGATCGATTCGAACGGTATTTTGTAGCAATCCAGTGACCCGATAAACTCTTTGCGGTCCATAAATTCCGGATGCTCTTAGAACGGTACCACCTCTGTCTAAAACTTTTACTTCAGCTTTTTTTAAAATTTCTCCAGAGGAAGTTGTCGGAGTTGCTGGAGACTCTTCATCTACCCACTGGCCTTCTGTTTGCGTATAGAGTGAAGTAGAAGAAACTAATAGGAAAGGGCAATTTTTGGCTATTTTCAAGGCATTGTCGAGTCCAATTGAAAAGATTTTTTCAAATGCTAAAGGCCCACTCCTATTTGAAGAAGCAGAAAAAATGACGGCTGAGATTTTGGGTAGAGAATTTATAGAATCATGATCGGTAATATCTAAAGCTACCGCGGGAATTCCCAGCTGTTGCAAACGGTTTTTACTCTCCAGGCTTTTTACTAAGCCGATCACCTCTTGATTTTTCTGTTGTAAGCTTTTAGCTACTAGTTTTCCTATATATCCACAGCCAATGATTAATACTGGATGATCCATTTGTTTTTTTTAGTATAGTTTAATGACAAAATACAAAATAGAGAGAGAGAAAATGCCCGTTTTATTATTTTCTATTGTCTTTTTTCTGCTATCCTAAATTATTTCATTGTTTAAGACATGAAACCAGAAAGATGGGTGATCAAGTTAGGAACAGGAGTGTTGAGCACCAGGGAAGGTTCTCTTGATTTGCCTCAAATGGAGAATCTTACAAAGCAGCTCATAGAAATCAAAAAGAAAAATATTGATGTGATTATTGTTAGCTCTGGCGCTATAAGCTGTGGAATGGATATTTTAGGTTATTCCAAAAGGCCGGAGAGCATTGAGGAACTTCAGACCTGTTCTACGCTAGGTCAACCTTATCTCATGCATTATTACAAACAACTCTTTTCAGCTCATGGGTTTCATGTTGCCCAACTCCTTGTGACGTATTTTGATCTAGATAGTCTTTCTTTGCGTAAGAATATTCAGAAACTTTTAGAGAATTTATTGCTCAAGAAAACCATTATCCCTATCATTAATGAAAACGATTGTGTTTCTTACGAAGAAATTCGGTTTGGGGACAACGATCGGCTTTCTTCTCATATTGCAGTTTTAGCAGAAGCGCAAAGGCTGATTATTCTCTCCAATGTTGCTGGGCTGATGGATTGTAGAAATGGAGAAATAAAATGATCTCCTATGTGGAAGAAATCGACAGCACGATTGAAAAGCTAGCAGAAGGAACCAGGAGCGAGAGATCGGTGGGAGGGATGATAACAAAAATTGAAGCAGCTAAAATAGCTCAAGCAAGTGGTATTCTAACACAGATTGCTGATGGAAGAGAAAAGAATGTTTTAGTTCGCATTTATAATGGGGAGCCATTGGGCACAATTTTTGAAACGAAAAAAAATAATGAAAGAACTGTCAGAACAAATTCAGTGTCTTTGCCGTAAGGCCAAAGAGGCAAGTCGCTTCTTGTCTGAGCTTTCTTCTAAAAAGATTGATCAAGCATTGATTGCTATAGGAGAGGAGCTTCTGGCAAGAAAGGCTACCGTTCTTGCTGCTAATGATAGGGATATCGATAACGCAAAAATATGGGTCTTTCCGAGGCGATCATAGACAGACTTTATCTTGGGGAAAAAAGGTTTACAGCCCTTCTAAAATCCTTGGAAGACATAATATTGCTTCCTTGTCCAATTGGAGAAATTATCGAGCAATGGAAAAGGCCTAATGGAATGTTGATTAAAAAAGTGAGAGTTCCAATTGGAGTCATTGGAATCATTTATGAATCAAGACCTAATGTCACTGTTGATTCTGCAGCCTTATGTTTAAAATCAGGTAATGTGGCTATTCTTAGAGGAGGTAGGGAAGCTTTTAACACAAATAAGGAGCTTGTTACTGCTATACGCGAAGGACTTAGGAAAACGAATATTGCAGAAGACGCTGTCATTCTCATTCCTACAATGGATCGGCAGTCTATCCCCATTCTCTGCGCACAAAGAGATTTCATCGATCTGCTAATACCCAGAGGAGGAAAAGGATTGATTGAAACGGTAATAAACCATGCAAAAGTACCGGTCATTAAGCATTACCAGGGGATCTGTCATGTTTATGTCCACAGTAAAGCTTCCTTTGAAAAAGCCTTGGACATTGTCTGAATGCTAAATGTCAAAGGCCGGCTGTCTGTAATGCTATGGAAACGCTTTTGGTGGATGAAAAAATTGCGCCTGATTTTCTTCCATTGATTGTCAATGAGCTTCAAAATAGAGGAGTAGAAATTCGTGGTGATGAAAAGTGCCTTCACATAATGGGAGATCGAATAAGCACCGCTACGGAAGAGGACTGGTCCACAGAGTATCTGGATCTTATTTTATCGATAAAGATTGTTAGCAATCTTGACGAGG
Source organism: Methylacidiphilum kamchatkense Kam1 (assembly GCF_007475525.1). NCBI lineage: Bacteria > Pseudomonadati > Verrucomicrobiota > Methylacidiphilae > Methylacidiphilales > Methylacidiphilaceae > Methylacidiphilum (ex Ratnadevi et al. 2023) > Methylacidiphilum kamchatkense. The sequence continues at coordinate 865,871 of NZ_CP037899.1, forward strand.
CCATCAATCACATCCATAAATATGGGTCTAATCATTCCGATGCAATTGTAACGGAAGACCCTGCCACAGCGGAGGCTTTTTTACACAAAATCGATTCCGCTGCGGTTTACTGGAATGCTTCCACACGTTTTACTGATGGATTTGAATTTGGATTTGGAGCCGAAATAGGTATCAGCACGGACAAAATTCACGCTCGTGGTCCCATGGGGCTGAAAGAGCTTACTTCCTATAAGTACATTATTTATGGAAATGGTCAGGTTCGAAACTGAAAGACAAGTGAGATAAAAGCATTAGGATATTAAAACAAAAACAATACGCATTGGCTTATTAACTCTCTTGATGGCTATAGAAAACCATTGATTCTGTTGAAAGGCAAGTTTTAATCCGATAGGTATTCTTAACTTAAAGGCTTAGCGGATTTCTTTTGAACTTATCCATGCTGTTTCCCATTGCCATTTTTCTTTTCTTGTTTGTTTTGTTTTTCTTGTTCTTTTGAAGAATCTTCTTCTTTTAATTTTTCTTTGCCTGTTTCTGCTTTCTCATCTATTTCTTCTTCTTCTTCTTCTTCCTCTTCTTCCCACTCTTCAATGAGAATTTCTTCAGTGTAGAGACTTTCTTCGGATTCGTCTTCTTCGTCTTCTTCGTCAGTCATTTCTAAAGCTTCATATTTTAAAACACTTGTCATCATATCATCGAAATCCTTAAATTCGACTACTTCCTGAAGATCCTCCTCATCCAAAGCCAAATATTTGTTTGTAGGGAAATGATAGGCATACCAGAAAAGATTGGAATAGCCTAATATGAGATAATCCTTGTTTTGTTCAAAGGTCCCAAGGGCTAGATTTTCAGATATTAATCCTGGAATTACCTGAAATTCATCTCTTTCGTGGTCTGTGGAAAAAAAGACGACCCCATTATGGGCAAAACCATCGGCAACTTTTAAAAAATCAAGATAATCCTCTGGGATTTCTATACCGTATTTTTCCTTAACCTGATCTCTATAAGCCAAAATTTTTTCTTCTGGTCTCCCTCTAAAAGGCTCGAAGCCTGCATCGGTTTCTTCTTTATTGACCATTTCTAAATATTCGAGGTATTTCATAACATAGCCTTTGATTAGCGATATAACGCTTGGTTCTTTAGTTCTTTGTCCTTTGTATAAAATTTAGACGTTGCGACTGCCCAATTCATTTTATTTTCACTGTTAATAATTGGCAATATAAATTTTGGTTTATGGTTCGAAGGAAGCTTGATCCCATTGATAATGGCGCCTGCAGGTAGCCAGTCTTTTGCAAAACAACCTCCTTCTTTTGCAGCCAAATTTCTTATATGAATATTTTGTGAAGGTTCCTTGTTTTCTTTGGAATGTATTTTTTGGAAAAGCTTTATAGCTTTTCTATATTTTTGATCAATTTGGTATGGTTGTTCTCCGATAAGACGAGAGAAGGCGACAATCTTATTTTCCCAAGAAAGTGGGAGAGTTGCATGTGGATCAAGCATTTTTAATTCTTTACGCAATTGTTCGACCGAATGGATCGGTTTTTGAATGGGAGGATAAATAGGAAAAAGAGGTCTTACTGCATAATATGGTTGTGGGGTTTGGGTGTTCCCATTTATTTGTGGGTGAAGAAAAATGGCATGCCAGAAATGGTGTGGATTCATTTGGTTATTGCTGCTTTTAAAAGTTTGAACAAGCACAAGATTAGCTGGATCATTTGGCGAAGGATGATTTTTGGACAGGACACTTTTCTGAATGATATGATGACAATTATAACTGTCTTGGATAGTTTCCAATCTGCTTTGACGCAGCCTCTTGACATTATAAAAAGCAACGGCATTACGCCGAATACCATCTTCATCTAGGATGGTTCCTAAGTTTCTTTTAGGAACCTTTCCTTTTTTCATAAGTTCTAGTCCCTCCTTACCAACAGCAAGGAGACTAAGCGATTTGCCCACTGGATGAGATGCAAGGGCTGCTAAGAATTGAGGCCTTATTTTTCATATTCTTTAACAATTTTTTTGTAATTTTTACTTTCCCTGTCCAGTGGTGTAACGATCGATTTTTCTAGGACTATTCCGGGGGCTTCTGGACAACCCTGAAGTATTGATGAAGGGCTAGCAAGGCCATCAAGGTTTTTAAGCATTCGATCCACTTTTAAGACCATCTCTTTTGAGGGAATAATGTTCCCTTTAGAATCTCTTAATAGACTCCTTTTCTTTTTCATAAAAAAGGAGTGGGTCGATAAGAAAAGGGCGTTAAAATATAAAGAGGTTTTTGTTTAAAAACCCTTTTTGAAAAGAGGATTGAAAAAGCTATGAATTTACTGGTAGTTTCCTCTTATGGAGAACATTGTAGGCTCTCCGCTATTGCTCAGTGGACTAAATGAACGCTAGTAGAGCCGAAAAAGGCCTATCTAACGGAGTTTGAATGCCAGAAGCAGTTAAAAAGAAGAAACTATTGCAACAGAGTTATCTATACTCTTTGTGGTCAAATGGGTTCTTGGAAAGCGCGCGGTTATTTCTGGCTTGACTGAGGATGGAGTGAGAGCCTGAGTTCTGTTGTCTAGAAGCTCTTTTGAGTTAAAGAGCGGTTAATGGGATTTCCATTCGATTGCAAAGATCACCAAGAGGACAAGCCCAAGTCCAACTCGATACCAGACAAAGGGAATAAATGTGTGGGTTTGAATAAAAGAAAGAAGCCATTTGACAGCAATGAAAGCAACAGCGGCTGAAACGAAAAATCCAAGCAAAAGGGTGAGAGGAGGGTCAGTAGGAGGTACTTTTAAAAAATTAGTCTGTTCTATCCAAGAAAAAAGGCTTGCGGCAAACATAGTTGGAATTCCTAGCAGAAAGGCAAATTCAGTAGCGGCAGGTCGTGATACTCCGAAGAGTACAGCCATCAGAATGGTGGCGGCCGATCTTGAAAAACCTGGTAGAACCCCTGCCACCACCTGACTTGCCCCAACAGCTATGGCAGTTAACCAGCTAATATCTTCCACAGCAGATTGATTGCGACAAGACACTTTTTCGACAAAGTAGATCCAAAATGCTCCACCAAAAATAGCAATGATTACAGGTCCAAGATCTTTAGGAAGCTCCCACCCCATTTTTTTTACCCATAATCCAAGTAACGCAGTAATGAAGAAAGCTAAAGTGAGTTTCAAAAAGTAGGGAATTTTTTCTTTGTTCTTCCACAAGAAAAGAAAACTAGAAACCCGTTCTTTATAAATAAGACAAACGGCCAAGACAGCTCCAAGCTGGATAAAAATGTTGAAAGTTTCAGATTTTTCTCCCATCCAATGCTCCGCAATAAGGAGATGACCGGTACTTGATATGGGAAGAAATTCACTGACCCCTTCGATAATCCCTAAAAGAACAGTCTGCCATATGTCATTCATAAGGAAAGACAGTTAATAATCAGGGTCTTTGCTTCTTTAAAAGCGTTAGAATTTCTCCTCGACCGTATATTGTGGCTTAGTTTGAGAAAATCCATAATCGAATAGGATTCGAGCGTCATACCATTTGTCAGGGCTATGCAGTAAGGTCAGATAAAGAGTATGGCCGTTTCTTTCACAAGAAGCTGCATAAGTATGTAAGGAAATTCTTGTCCATCCTGTCTTTGCTGGTCCCATGCCCATATAACTGCCCAGTAATCGGTTGTGGTTATACATAACTCTAGATATGCCTCCATTTTGAAAATGAATTTTTTTAGTTTGACAGATTTGGTTAATAATTGGATTCTTTATGGCCGCTTGAAAGATTCGCATGAGATCTTGAGCTGTTGTGTATTGTCCAGGTTCAAATAGCCCATGAGGATTAACAAAATGGGTATTCCGACAGCCTAAAGAGGCCGCTTTTTGATTCATCTCTTCAACAAATTTCTCAACGGAGCCACTACTATATCTAGCTAGGGCTAAAGCGGCATCATTACAGGAACCGATTAGAAGTTCTTCTACCAGTTGACTGACTGGAACAACTTCTCCTGCAATAAGAGGAACATGAGACGGTTGCACCAGTGTGTCTTCTCTTTTGATCCGTACGCTACCTTTGAATGCTGTTTTATCGTAAGCGACCAAAGCAGTCATAAGCTTGGTGGTACTAGCAGGGGCATAGGGAACATCCTCATTTCTTGCAAAAAGTACTTTGTGAGAGGTAGCGTCGTAGAGGAGGACTCCACTGGCCTGGACAAGAGAGTTAACTTGCTCGTAACTAAGATCTTTAATCCCTCCTTTATAGGAATGATGCGATCTGCTTCTTGCCAAAAGTTGGTTAGGAGGGATAATAATTGAAATAATTAAAAAGAGAAGGGATAAAAAGGAAGAAAGGTAATAGTAGCCGTATATTTTTTTTAAAAATCTTCTGTGAGATATATAAAAACAACTCATGATGTTAAATTATAAGAACAAGCATTGGCTGCTGTCCAGAATTTTTTAGCCTGGCAAGAGGCCTATACCCTTTTATGAGTCAGCCTGCAAAAAGAGACTTAAGATTGGCCAGATCAGTTTTTTCTACCTTTTTTCTAAAAGGCACCCCTTAAGAAGACTAGCTAGAATAGCTCCAATAACTCCACTCCTTTTGTGGCTTTCGATCCCAACAAGTTGGAATCAATCCACTGCTCTTTGCCACTTGAGTCCGACTATTTGCTAGCAAATACTGGACACCATTCTCTTTGGAATGGAAAAGCCAATTTAAGCTTTGTATCGAAGCCTCTTTTTATGTCTATTTGCACGCCTTCGTTTCCGGCGCTTATGTTTATTCATTTTTGCCTTGCGGCGTTTTTTAAGTGATCCCATGTCCAACAAATTTTTAGTAAATGATTTTGTTTAACGAATATTCTATTATTCCCTCTGCTCCCATTTCTTTTAGTCGTGGGGCAAGTTCCCTTACTGAGCTTTCATCCAAAATCGTTTCCACTGCTACCCATTGACAATCGGCCAAGGGAGATACAGTGGGATTTCGGAGAGCTGGTAAAATTTTTAATATCGCATTTAAATTTTCTTTGGGTACATTCATCTTTAAACCCACTTTATTCCGCGCATTTAAAGCAGATTGTAAGAGAAGAGCCATTGAAGTAAGTTTTTTTCTTTTTTCTTTGTTTTCCCATACCGCATGAGAACAGATGAATTGAGGATAGCTTTCTAATATCGTATCCACTATCCGTAGATGGTTTGCTCTTAGGGAAGAGCCTGTTTCCGTTATGTCGACAATGGCGTCGACCAACTCTGGGACTTTGACTTCTGTGGCTCCCCATGAAAATTCCACATGAGCTTCAACCCCAATTCTTTTCAAGTATTGCTTGACCATATTAACGGCTTCCGTGGCTATCCACTTACCTTGGAGATCCGCAGGCTTTTGAATAGGAGAGTTTTCGTGAACAGCAAGAACCCACCTTACCGGTGCAGATGTTGTTTTGTTATATCTGAGTTCACAAATAATGTGGACGTCCGCATGGTTCTCTAATATCCAATCTCTGCCTGTAATACCGCAATCCAAAAAACCTTGTTCTACATATCGAGCAATTTCTTGAGGCCTAACCAGTCTGACTTCTAACTCCTCGTCATCTATAGCAGGCCGATAATCACGACTGTTCCGAGCGACAACATAACCAGCTTTTGCGAACAGATCGATTGTCGCCTCTTCCAAGCTTCCTTTTGGTAGTCCAAATCTTAATTTCAAAGCACTCATGGGAAAAGCTTCAACTCTATCCAATCTTTTGATTTTGTAAAGATCTTTTTGTTCCTTTTGATAAGTAAGGCCAAAATGGACAAGGCAAGAAAAGAGAATAGGGACTCATAGGGCTATTTAATTTCTTCTTGAGCGGTGGAATCTTTGCAAAGATCTTCCTTAAGGAGTCTGTAGACAGTAGGAAGATCGTCTGGATGGACACGGGTATTGCCAATGGTGGTAATGAAATTCGTGTCATTTTTCCAGCGAGGGACAAGATGCCAATGAAGATGACTTTCGATACCTGCTCCAGCAGCTGCACCAACATTTAAGCCCACATTAAAACCATGAGGAGAAAAAAGCTTCTGAATACTTTTACAAAGTCTATTTAAAGTATGAAAACATTCTAGCATTTCTGTGTCAGTTAATTCCGTGATACTTTTAATTATTCTATATGGAACGACCATACAATGGGCGGTATTATATGGATAACGATTGAGCAGGGAAAAAGTTGTTTTTCCTCTTGTTAAAACAAAATTCTTTTCGTCATCGCTACTCTGAGCGATGATTTCAAAAAGATGATCAATAGCCGAAGAGTCTCGTTCGAAATAAGCTTTTCTCCAAGGAGCCCAAAGATGTTCCATTTTTTTTAAATGTATCTATTGATTTATGAAAAGCAAAACAGAGGCTAACAGTCGAGTTTTTATTTTTGGTGGCGAGGATTTCTATGAAGCCCAAAAAAAGGCAAGGGCTCTCATTGAATCCTTTAGAGCTAAAGATCCTAATCTAGAGATTATTCACATTGCAGAAGAAGGAGAGAGTCAGAGTGAAATATTACCCTTGCTTGAGCGATTGCGTGAGGAAATAGTAACTCCTTCTTTGTTTGCTACAACGAAACTAATTTTTTGGAAAGGGGCTAATTTTTTAGCTGCCAATGGTTTGGCAGATAAAAGAATAGAAGAGGATATTCGTCAATTTTTTAACTTACTACAAGAAAATCCCCTTGAGGAACTCATTGTGGTCATTCTTGCTGAGTCGATCGACAAAAGAAAGAAGCTTTTTCAAGAGCTAAAGACTCATTTCCATGTGGAACTAACTGATAAACTAGATCCTTTGGATCCCTCCTCTTTATTGGAAGTGATGGAGAAGTTGGAAGAAAGAGGAATCGAGGCAGATCAAAGTTTGGGCCAACAATTATTAATGGAGGCTGGGGCTCAGCGTTCGTTACTTGACATGGAAATTGAAAAGTTATCTCTTTTCCTCGGAACAAAGGGAAAGATTCAACCTGAAGAGATTTCCGATTTGCTTTGTGGAAAAAGAGAAACAGTGATCTGGAGACTTTGTGATCTAGTGATTTCCGCAAAATTCGATTTGGCTCTTGTGGAATTGCAAATTTTGATGCAAGAGGGAGGTTCAGAAATGGGAATCCTCCTTGCTTTAGCACAAAGGATTTTCTGGGCTTGTCTTGGATTGGTTTTATTGAAGAACGGTTGGCTGGATGTTCAAAGTAAAGGAAAATATTTGAAGCTTATGTTGAAAGAAGAGGGCTATTTTTTATACCCCAAAAAAAAATCTGGGGAGCTTGTGAATCAATGGGCTTTTGGGCAGAATTTGCAACTAGCCCAAAACATAGACTTACCTTTTTGGTTATGGGCCCTTCGACACACATATGAAACAAATAAAATACTTGTTTCTGGAAATATTTCTCCAGATCTTAGGGGGAGAATGCTTGAAAGGCTACTTATTAAACTAAAAATATATTATGAAAAAGTAATAGAAAAGTCTAAAGACTCCGTTTAAAACAGTTTTTACTTTTAATATTGTTGAAAGCAAAATTGTAGCCATGGATATCATGGGGAAGATCCAAGAGCGGCCATAGAAAATGATGACGACATCCAATGAGAGATCGGAACCGGTAGATCTATCGGTTATTATTCCATTTCATAATGAAGCGGAAAATATTCCAGCTTTGCTGACCGAGCTTGACCAATGCCTTCCAGCTTTGGGTCTTCATGTCGAAATTATCATGGTGAACGATGCTAGTACGGATTGTTATGAGCGTCCAGCAGCAACACCTAGATTTCCAGTCGTTTGGCTAGATTTAACAGAAAGAAGCGGTCAGAGTGCTGCTATGTATTTTGGAATCAGTCAAGCTTCCGGTCGATATGTAGCTTTTATGGATGCGGACCTTCAAAACGATCCAAGGGATCTGGAAAAATTATATTATAAGCTGAATGAGGAGGGATTAGATTTAATAACCGGTTTAAGGATCGACAGAAAAGATAGTTGGTTTAGAAAAATCTCTTCGAAAATAGCCAACAAAATACGGTCCTCTCTTTTAGGTGATAACACGCGTGATACAGGCTGTTCGCTGAAAGTTATGAGGTCTGAATTAGCCAAAAGACTTCCTGGATGGAATGGCATGCATAGGTTTATTCCGGCTCTTGCCCAAGCAATGGGGTATAGGGTAGGGGAATGCCCCGTAAATCATCGTCCAAGAAGAGCAGGCAAAAGCAAAGTAATTTCATGGAAAAGGGCCATTCAAGCTACTGTCGATTTAATAGGAATGATCTGGTTTTGTAAGAGACAATTTAAAGGTCGACTTACTTCCCATTCAGCCATCAATCCAGCTAAAAAGATACCCAATTAAGAGTCAGGGTAAGGGTTCTAGGATCCGACGTAAAACCTGGTAGGGTAAAGCAGAACAGTCGATTTCTTTGAGTTGATTCGGGGAAAAAAGTTGCAGGAGGGGTTTTGTTTCTCTTTCATAGATCTCGAAACGTTTTCTAATGACTTCTTCTGTATCGTCCACTCGATGATCCTGAACAGCTCGACCTTTAAGTCTGGAAACAAGGATACTACGGTCCGAGCAGTACAAATGATAGACAAAAAGAATTTCTACTTTTTCAGACAGAATATGCCATTGACGAACATTTCTTGGCAGACCATCTAATACCAAATAGTCCACTTTCGGCCGAAATCTGCCTTCCGATATCATTTGATCAATATAAGAGTTAAAAAGCTGGATAGTAATATCATCTGGGACAAGTAGGCCTTTTGAAGAATATTCCAAAAATGTCTTGCCGATAGCGCTATTTCTATCCACGGATCGAAAAAGCTCTCCAGATGAAAAATGAAAGAACCCAGGAATCGTTCCTAAGATTTTTCCTTGGGTTCCTTTTCCAGAACCAGGAGCACCAATAAGTAAAAGAGATTTGTACTTCACGTTGATTTTCAATTTTATTTAAAAGCCAATAAAAAAAATACTAGCTTTTTTCAATATTCAATCAAGATTGCCAAAGGAATCTTATTTGATAAACTAAAAAAGAAAGAATTCATGACTTTTCCTTGTAATTTCTTTTTAATTATCAAGAAGCCTATGCGAGTATAAATAGTTGTTATCTATGAAAATTACCTATCTGTTGGATGTTGTTTTTCCTTTTTTAGGTGTATTGGCAGAAGAGGGAGCGTCGAAACCCATTACTGTATTGGATCTGCTAAAATCGGGTGGTTGGGTTATACTGCCTCTTTTTTTAATTTCTTTTTTGGTTGTTGCCTTAATTTTCTACTATTTTGCTTCTATACGACTATCAGCTGTTTGGACAAAGGATCTTGACAGAAGGATAGAGAATGCTCTTAAGAAACAGGATCTTTTTTTAGTTGCAGAAGTAATAAAAAACCGATCCGAAGGCTGTGCCCGTCTTTTAAAAGAAGTATTGAATTTTTTATCTAAGCATAAAGATGCAGATCTTGAATCAGTGACTTCCGTAGCTGAAGCTTTTGGAAGCGGATTTTCCTCTCTACTTAACCAAAGAATACTTTATTTGCTTGACGCAGGAGTGATTGCTCCAATGTTAGGTCTTTTTGGAACGGTCATTGGGATATTAAGATCTTTTGGATCGATCGCTGCCGAGCCTTCGCCAATGCGGACACTTTTGCTTGCTGGAGGGGTATCTCAAGCTCTTGTCTCTACTGCTATTGGATTGATTGTTGGCATTTCGGCAATGTTTTTCTATTCTTTTTTTAGGGGAAGAGTTCAATATCTAATCTCTGTGTTTGAAGAGCGATCAGTCATTTGGGTTCAAGAAATTTACCTTTTGAATAAGAAAATCCAGCATAAGCCTGCACCAGAAGTCAAAGCTTTTGCTGCTGGATCTTATGATGTGGATGAATCAAGTGAAGAATCGAGGGAAGAAAATAAGGAAGGATAAGGAACGGAGTGGAGAAGTTTAACGTATGAATTTCAGAAAAAGAGTAGGGGTTGAACAGATCGGCTTACAGCTGGCACCCATGATTGATGTAATTTTGTTTTTGCTTTCCTTTTTCCTTTTGACTTGGAATTTAGCCCGCTATGAAGCTGATCTAGAAGTAAAAATACCCAAAGCGAAAAATGGAGAGTTACCCAAGAGGTTACCTGGAGAAGTGATCATCAATATTACCAAAGATGGGCAAGTCAATTTAAATCATAGGGTTGTTTCAGCCAAAGAACTAGAAGAAATTATCAAAGGAGTGATTCAGCAATACCCTGATCAGGCAATAATTATTCGTGCTGATGAAGAAACAAGTTACAAAGAAGTGATCAAAGTATTGGATGTTTGTCGCGCGGTTAATGCCTGGAATATTGCCTTTGCGACAAACCGACCCGATATGACTTCTTCACAATGAAAGAAAGATGGTTAAAATTTTATAAAGGTTCCGAAGATGTAAAGGAATGAAATGTAGTAAAAGATCTTGGAACAGACCGCTTCTTATCAGCTTGTATTTCTTTGTTATCCTCTTTCTTTTTTGGATATCGAATGCAATGCTTTTGGCTCGTACTGAGAAACAGGCTCAGAGTGTGGAAATCATTCCTACGGCTGATGTTGATTTAGATAGAGCGATAGCGCTTTATAGGCAAGGTGAGTATGAAGAGGCAATAAAGATATTTTATAGAATACTGCCGTTATTATCTCCAGGGAAAAAAACTGAAGCACTTTATTCAATGGCTGATTGCTACCGGCTGATTGGAAGAAAAGAGGATGCAATCAAAATTTATCAAATGCTTGTTCAAAGCGATCCATCAAGTGCTTTTGCACCCACAGCCTATTTTTGGGAAGGCAAGTTATTATCAGAATTAGGTAATTTTGCACAAGCGGCTGCAGCGCTTAAAATAGCAGTGGAAAAAGCCGATCCTCAGACAGCCAATGCTGCTAGTTTTCTTCTTGCATTGTGTCAACTTCGAATAGGTGAAGAAGAAAAAGGAGTGTGTAGACTCAGAGAATTGGTTGAGAAATCCGCAGATCTAAGGGTTGAGGCTGCTGCGGTATTGGCAACATATTATGAATCTATTTTCGATTGGGGACATGCTTTAGAATTTTGGTCTATTGTTTTACATGAAAGTAAAGATCCTCAAACAAAATCAAAAGCTTTGACACGTTGTGGTTGGGCAGCTTGGAAATCTGGACAGCCAAAAGAAGCCGAACATTATTTCACTCAAGCTTCAGGAGGACCTCCCTATACGGAATGGAATAGGATAGCTAACAGCGGTCTTTTTGAATTTTACTTATCTCAAAACCGATATAAGGAAGCTATTCAATTTTATGAAAAACATAAGGAAGGATTTATAGAAAACCAGAAAGAAAAAATTCTTCTAGATTTATCAACTGCCTATATAGAGACGAAAGACTATTCGAAAGCTCTTTCGATTATTGACTTATTTCTTGCCAATTATCCCAAATCCTCCTTGGTTGATCTGGCTGTATACAGAAAAATTGTAGCTAATTATTATCTAGAGCAAGGTTCGTTGGAAAAAAATGCCCAGCAATTTTTCTCACAATATCCCTCCTCTCCTTATATTTATCCTCTACTTTATTTGGAAGCAGAAGAATATAACAGAACCGGAAAATTTGCTTTGGCTCTTCCGATATGGGAAAAGTTGGAATCTGCCCATTCGGACTTAGTCCCCAAAGAAGCTATTCTGCTTGGGCGAGCTAATTCTTTGTATGGTCTTGAAAAGTGGAGTGAAGCAGCAGAGCTTTTTAAAAAGTTCTTAACCGAATATCCCAAATCGAGGGAAATGGTTCATGTGAAGATGCATCTTGCGAGTGTCCTCGAGAAAGTGGGAGAAAAGAAAGAGGCATTGAAATACTGGCAGGAAGCTCTTGGAGCCGTTAAAAGAACTGATCCAGAAAGGCAAAGTTGCCTTGAGCAAATCGGCATTTTAGCATACGATCTAAAAGAAAATAGCTTGGCTGCGGAGACTATGCAGAAAGTTTTAAGCGAATATCCACATTCTTCTTATCGTGGTGTTGCAGCCTGGATTGTCGGACAATCAAAATATGAAAATAAACAGTATGAAGCGGCAAAAGAGTATTTTTCTTTAGCTAGAGAAGCGGAACCTGAAAAACTCTACTTGGCAGCTACCCTGATGCTTGCCTGGATTGCCTATCACCAAGACGATGTTGAGAAAGTGTGCTCCTATGTCCAATCTTACGAAGACAATTATAAAAAAGGGGCTGAAGCAATCCCAACCGAGCTTTACTATTGGATCGCTTCTCGACTTTTACAAAAAGGAAAACTCGATTTAGCCGTTTTTTATTTTAAAAAAGTCATTCAAACTGCTCCATCTAAAGATAAATATTATATTTCAAGTCTTTGGCAACTAGCTGAAACAGAACGCAAGCTAATGAATTGGAAAGAGGCAAATGCTTATTATCTTGAATTCCAGAAAGCAGATCCTCAAAACGCTTCCAATTCGCCTGTCCTCTTAGGCTTAGCTGAGACACAAATTGCTCTAGGGCAATTTGCCGAGGCACAGAAAAACTTAGAAGAGGTATTGTTAAAGGAACCTGAAGGAGAAAATAATGCCAAAGCTAGGATGCTTATCGGAGATAACTATTTGGCCCAAAAAAATTATCGGGAAGCAGCAAAAGCCTACACGACTTTGAGTTTGATTTATCAAGACGATACGATTACTCCCAAAGCCATGCAAAAAGCTGCTTTTTCTTTTTCTAAGGCTGGAGACAATGATCAGGCCGCTTTTTGGGAAAAAAAACTAAAAGAAAAATACCCGCAGTTCAAACCGGACGCCTAATGAAAACAGAACCATTCCATTCCATTTCCCTAATCTTAGATAGGAAAACGGTCACCTTAGCTGTTATTCTCTCTCTGCTCGTGCATTTAGGTCTAATTTTAACAGTCGGTCCGTTGCGGATTAAAAATTTCTCTGTGCCTTATACGACGAAAAAATTCAATAGGAGGATAGATCTAAAAAGGGCTGAGTTGCCGGCTTCCATTTTTCAAGCCAGAGCCGAAACCAAAAGCCCATCGGTTACTCCCATTCCTGCTCTGGAAGCTCCGAAACAGATCAAGGCTATTAATCCTTTGGTTCAAGACATCACACAAGCCAATCCGGTTAGGATCCCAATGCCATCGGTTGTTCCTGGGGGAGCGCCTGAAGTTGCTGTTTTATCTCCGACTCCTCCTACGGCCGTAAGCCCCTATGAAGAGGATGCTAAATCTCAGCTTCAATCCATGATCTCTCATCTCATAACCGGGCCTTCCTCATCCGGTGTGCCAAATACAAATAATATTCTACCTTCAGGTCTTGGACATGATCCAATTCCAGGAGCGAGTGCAGCTGGTCAAGCGGGGACGCATCCAACAGGGACAAGCGGAGGAGAAGGCATACCAGGAGTGGATGACATTCAAACACAGTTCAAAGCGGCTGCTAATTTTGATCCAAGGATTCCACAGCCCGTAGTTTTGCGTTTGCCAAGCGATATCCTTTTTGATTTCGATTCGGCAAACATAAAAGCCGATGCGGAACCACTTCTTTTCCAAGTGCTAGAAATCTTAAAAAAATATCATCGGGCCGATGTTGAAATCGGTGGGCATACGGACACATTCGGTGATAATATGTATAATTTACAGTTAAGCGAACAAAGAGCCTTTGCTGTCCAACAATGGCTAGAAGCTCATCTGCCTGCAGGAATGTATAATTTCCATTCTACTGGGTATGGGAAAAGTCATCCCATTGTGAATCCAAGGGGATCGATTGAAGAACAAGCCAAAAATCGCAGAGTAGAAATAGTCATCCGAGCACTAGTTGAAGAATGAGCGGGCCTCTTGATTAGCCATCCCAATACAATTTGCTCTTTTATGATTTACCACACCAATTACTCTTAGTTTTCAATAAAGGTGTAGGAATGAGCTGCTTGTATGGACAAACAAGAAAATGTTATCTCTGGGGAGGAATTATCCTCCATTGAGGTTGTTTTTCTAAAAAAAAGAGGCTAATTTAATAAGTGCGAGGAAAGGCTCAACCTTGTTTTTTGCTGTTATTCTTTTTTGTTTTTCTCTTTGATGTTTTTCCCAAAAGCATAGGAAAAACTTCAAAGAACGCCTATAATAAAACCATCTATGTTTTAGTTGTTCATGAAGCATGGTTTAACAGGCCGCCGGAGTTTGTTTTATCGAGGTATGATTATCTCTCACAAAGGGATATTCTTTATCAAGAAACGATTGCTGCCTTTAAAAAGGCTTATCCTTCTTTGGAGGTAAAGAGGATCGATAAACTTAGTCAGGCTCAGGAAGGCATACCAATTATAAGGGTGGATTTAGGACGCTGGAGATATTCTTTTATTGGTACGAATGCTGCTACCGATATCGTTGTTCGACTTTTTGCTGACTTTTATCCTTCAAAAGACTCAAAAGCTATTCACTTAGGTTCCTTTGGGAATGTTCAAAGAGCCCATGTTTGGCTTTATGATGGGTATCGAGACTTTAATGAAGATTATATTAATGCATTGCGGCCTGCCCTTGAAAAGATTGTTCAGGCTGTTGGGCCTTTGTTAGATTCACATCGAAAGTGATGGGAGCTTGCTCTAAGCACTTAGACAAATTTTTTGTAGGACATGAGCAGATTCTTTATGCCTTTCTTTTTTACGATATGTGAGGATTGGATAAGACTGATTTGTAGGCGAGGCAGACCAGAGAAGGATGGAATCCACCTTCTTTTCCCATAAGGAAGTACTTGCAGACTTTATCGGTGGATGGAAAACTAAAAACAGTTCGATTCATTCTTTTAATTTTAATAATAAGTTTTTCTTTATTTTTAACTTGGCTTTGTTTATATGGGTATAAATTTTCATCACCTAGTCTGTTGTGAAACTATCCTGTTTTCGTATTTATGATTGGCACTATCTTTTTTCTTTTTATCTCGTTTTGAGTGTCTTATCTTTTTCAACCCTTAAGTCCGAAGAAGAATCCTCTTTTGACTCCGAATTTTGGACGTCAAGAATTGTTGATTTCTCTCTTGTCAATTCGAATGGAATGACTCATTGGATCAGAGGCATAGTTCTCTCCGCGGATGGTAAAGTGCTAACCTTATCTGATGTTTTTAATGGGGAAGGGAAAATTAAAGAGGTAAAGAGATGGGACTTTCGACCTGTGCAATATCTAGGATGGATTGTGAAGGATCCAGAAAAAAACTTTCTCTTGCTTCAAGTCGAAGGCAAATCCCTTTCGGCGCTAAGAATAGTTTCAAGAGAAAGTTGGCCTGCCAATGGAGGAAATGAATTTTACATTCCTGTTCCTACCCCTGAGGAACCTAGAAGAATTGCAAAATATGTTCCAAAAGAAATGCCACAAAAAGATAACGAGCATATTTTTTTTGAGGGTCCAACCGCAAGCGTGTTGCTTGGTAGTCCCATCATCAATGAAAAAGGTCAAACTATTGGAATCGTTGATTGGATCGACCTTCAAAATGGCTTAGTTAGGGTAAGAGTGCTTGATGGTCCTTTGGAAATCTTAGATAAAGCAGATCGGCTTGTTGAGTTTGCCTTTTGGCAAGAAAACTTAGAAGCGATTAGGAAAAAAGGAGAGCAAAATTCCTTACTCTCCTCTTCTACCTATTGGAGAAATTTATGGCAAGGAATTCAAAAAAATGAGATCGAAAAGAACGCTGATATTTTGATTCAGCTCTATCCAAAATTAGATGTCGCCTGGGCTGCTGCCTCAGCAAATTATTTAAGGTTATCTTTATGGGATAAGGCAGATTTTGCTGCCAGAAAAGCTATTGCCATGAATCCTTCCGATTATCATTATCCGGTTTTATTTGCTCAAATATTAATTGGGAAGAAGGAGTGGAATCCCGCTATTGATGCATTGCTTCAGGCACGAGAAGAAGGGGCCCTTTCGAAGGAAATTGCCTATCCCTTAGGGATATGTTTGGATAAAATTGGTCAATACGAAAAAGCGGTAGAAGAACTGAAAAGTTATGTGGAAAATCGACCCAGGCATGTTAGCGCCTGGATTTTAATGGGTGAAATCTATCAAAAGATTCATCACTGGGAACAAGCTATCAGTGCTTTTACAAAAGCGGCAAGATTAAATCCACAATCTATACGAGCATGGGTAGGAATGGCTGATTCTTATAGAGAACTTTCCAAATGGGAGCAGGCTTCTGAAGCTTATACGGAACTGAGTCTTTTGGAGCCTACGAATGAGGCCGTGTGGTATAACCTTGGTCTAGTGTTGTTGAAAATGGAGCAGGAAAAGTTTGCTCGAGCTTGTTTTATGCGCGTCATAGAGTTAAATCCTAAAGATCGAGATGGATGGTTTAATTTTGGTGTCCTCAGTCAGAGAGCAGGAGAAAGATTGGTTGCAATGAATGCTTACAAAAAAGCTGTAAATCTAGATCCAGATTTTGGCATAGGATGGTTTAACTTGGGTTGTCTGTATCAAGAACTCCACCTTTATCCTGAAGCAATTGAAGCGTGGCGGAAAGCTGAGAAAACCCTCCCTGGTGATATTCGACCATTAATCAATCTCGTTTTTCTTGAAAACCATCTCCATGATTATAGCCAGAGGGATAAGGATTTGTCAAAATTGGAAGGTATGGATCCTCGTCTTGCCCAGCAAATAAGATTTAAGATGGCTACAATGAGCCGGTAGTGTGCAGACTAATAGCGATTCTTTGATTCGTATTGTGGGTTTTTAATTCCTGTTTTTTAAAGATGAAAGTGGAGTGCGCTAAAGCTGTGGCTGCGATCCATTTTTATATTGGAATCATCCTCTTGGCTTTTTCTTGGATTCTGAATGGGATCCTTGAAGGAGCTCGAACTCATTATTTCTTTTTCTTTTTGTGGATTGGATACATTTTAACGATCGATGGCTTGCTAGTTATGAAAAGAGGAGAATCTCCTCTGACAAGGGCTGGATTTTCTTATCTTTTGTTCTTTTTGTTGTCCATTCCTTTCTGGTGGCTATTCGAAGGGATCAATCTCAGAATCCAAAATTGGGAGTACGTAGGCTCCCATAAGTTTGGCCCTATTAGTTATTTTTTGTTTGCCTCTTTGAATTTTTCTACCGTTATACCCGCTGTTTTGACCACTTCTGAATGGGTCAGGCATTGGAGATGGATTGAAAATTTAAAAAAAGGGCCTGCAATTTCCGTTCCGTCCAAAGGATGGATTTTTGTTTTAGGCTTAGGTTTTCTTCTGCTTCTTTTATGCTTTCCTCGTCTATTTTATCCTTTATGCTGGATTTTTCTTTTCTTTTTAACAGAGCCACTTAATGCGAAGTTTAAAAAAAGATCGATTCTTTTTGGCGATTTACCTCAAGGTGAATGGAGAGGGGTTATTTCTTTGGCTATTGGCGTCTTAATTTGTGGATTATGTTGGGAAAGCTGGAATTGGAATTCAGATCCTAAATGGGTCTATCATATTCCCTTTTTGGGGTTTTTCCCAATATTTGAAATGCCTGTTTTAGGATATCTCGGTTATTTGCCTTTTGCCCTGGAACTTTTTTCTGCTACTGTCTTATGCTGGAAAGGAAAATTACCCGTAGATTTGTAATTACAATTGGCTTTTCCATTTTTCTTCACACTGGGGTATATTTTTAAAATTCCTTTTGTTATTTCCAACTATGAAATCAGAGGTTTCCATTCTTATTCCTTTTGATTTAGGCTTAGAACTTGAGTTTGGGGGAGAGGAAGCTAATAGAATAGTGAAAGAAATTTCAACAAGAACCACGCAACTTATTTCTTTTAAAGACAAAATGACGGCAAAAGCTCAAGTGGTTACCCAAATCTATAAGTTTGGCGTTGGTCTAATCGAGGTATCCTTTCCAATGGAAGCAGAAATGGGGTTTCTCACATTCTTTGCAACGGAGGTAAAATCGATTAGTGTCGGTTCAATGGGCATATTGTCTTGGGTTAAAACCTTTGTCAACGGTTTGATTGAGCAAGCTAAGGTGTTTGCTAGTTATCAGTATGTCTATCGGCTGGAGGAATTAGATCTATTTCCTGTATTTTCTTTAGAGCCAGGGAGTGTCAAAGACGCAGAAAAATTTCTAGAACAGCATTACAAACGGCTTTATGGCATAGTATCTGGTGAAGCCAATTACGATAGCTTATCCCAATTTGTTATGGAAAATGAAAAGCTAATCAATTTTGGCTATTATGAAAATGAACTGATTTTGATTAAACGGTTCGGAGCTGTCATTTCTTCTTACGAATCTCAAGTCATCTTGAACATTATACGACTGGTATATGCTCTATATTGGAATTTACGTTCTTATAATTTTTTATTGGATAGAGAACTGGATAAAGCTCAATCTATTCTAGCTCATCTGCCTCCTTGGTATAAATTTTGGATGATGCCTCAGAGATATCAGAAATTTTCTGAAGAAGGCATGAATTTTGTGCAAGACAAGCTTTCAATTGTTGAATCCATCTATTCGGTTTTTGCTAATGTAAACCAGATAGCATCCGATTGGCATCTACGAACGATTTATAAATATGTAGAAAAGGAATTTGATATCGATGATATTGCTTCGGCGGTAAAAGTGAAGTTGGATAGAGTGGAACAATCTTACAATTCTGCAAGAGAGTTTATTGCGACGAATTTCTTTATTGCGGTGGAAATTGTCCTTATCTTATCTCTCCTCTGGATGATTTTGGATACGGCCTTACTTTATATCATTTCTAAAAAGTAACGCAGCATATTGAATCATCGATAGAGAAGCTTTATTGAGCATTTTTTCTTAGGCTCTATCTAGTGATTTGGTGTTATTCGATTGATCCTTATTTTTATTCTCAAAACCTGGAACCTGGCAAATAGCTTTGAGGATCATTGGGATAGTCGTCTAGGGTTAGGATTGGAAAGATTGTATTAAAAATGAGCGGGTGACGGGATTTGAACCCGCGACGTCAACCTTGGCAAGGTTGCGCTCTGCCAACTGAGCTACACCCGCAGTATCTATTTTAAAAAGATAGGTAGTCTAAAAATGAGGCGGAAGCATTAAAAAATCAAGTTTTAAGTCTATTACTTTGTTTGATTTTTCCTAGATATCTTTTCACTGGTAGTCGCAACAGCAAATAGTTAGAATGAAAAAATGGAGTTTGAATGCCATTTTCTTGGTTGGCAGGATCCTTTCCCTCTTCTTGTTGCTGAATGGATTACTTTTCAAAGTAGTAAAAATTCTTTTGGGTTTTTTGACCTTTCAGACTGTCTTGTGATCGTTCCTACCACTCTATCTGGAAAAATGCTGCATCGGGCCCTTAAGATGCATCTTGCTGAGAGTTTTCTTCCTCCCATGATTATCACTCCTATGGGTCTTTTTGAGAATCATCCGGATTATCAGCTTGATCATAAAGTCGAACCTACTCCTTTGCAAAAGAAGATCTTTTGGATCAATGCATTGGTTGAAGCTATTGAAAAAGGGAGCTGTGGGCAATGGTTAAAAGAAAATAGAGATTTTGAAAGTCTTCTTTCTTTTGCAACAATTCTTAGCAAAACACAGGAAGAACTCGCAGAGAAGTCCTTGGTTTTGAAAGATTTAACGGCTTTTGTGGAAGATAATTTTTTCGAAGAGATTGGAGTGCTTGAAACGATATATTTCGAAACGATGGATCGATTAGGTTTTATCGATCCCTTTTGGCGCAAACAGGAATTATTAAAAAATCCAAAACTTCCTTCAAAGATTAAAAAAGTAGTCATTGCGGGCTGTCTTGATCCTCATCCTTTGGCATTGCAGTTTCTTGAAAAGTTGAAAGAACCATCAACTGTTGATGTTCTACTCCCTGTAACAGAAAAATATGCTCACTATTTTGACGCCAAAGGCAGGCCGTTGGAAAGCCTTTGGCAGGAGATGGTGTTAGCTCTACCAGAGCAATTTATTCATTTGCATGCGGATGAAACGGAAATGGTTGAGGAAATCATTGAGCTTGTTTCTAAGGTGAACAGCAATGAAGCTACAACAGTTGGAATATGCAGAAATCATTTGACTGCGCTGCTTACTTTCCAGCTGAAGCAAAAATGTATTCCATTTTTTAATTTTTCTGGACTTTCTTATGTCGATAGCCCCTTTTTCGACTTTTTTTTCCTTTTGAAAGAATTACTTAAAGAGCCCTCTCTAGCAACCATAACAAAGTTTGTCCGCAACCCGTTGTTTTATGCATGGCTTCAAATAAAACAACAAGATCAAGCCGATGCGTTTTTGGGAAATCTCGATGCTTTTGTCAATGCCTATTTTCCATCCACTCTAAGTGATTTTATAGAAAGGAATCCCTCTGAGGATTCGATCAAAAAAGCCTTTTTGCTTTTGAATGACTTTCTTGTCAAACTAAAATCGGAACATTGGCCCAAAGCCCTTTTAGGTTTTTTCTCTGAAGCTCTAGAAAATTCCTCTTCGCTTTTAGAAGAACAACTGGAAAAATTTAGTGCTTTTCTTGTTGGATCTCTCAATCAGTTTAATCGTTTGGTCCCTTTTAATATTTTTTCGAGCTGTGAAGCCTTTTTATCCTTGTTTCTTGAGGCAATGAAGGAAGAAAGGCTGTTTTTAACCGAAGAAGGTGAGAAGTTAGAACTTAAAGGATGGTTGGAATTGCTCTATGACGATGCCTCTTATCTCATTTTAGCTGGATTCCAAGAAGGGGATATCCCAAAAGCTTTGGAATCTAATTGTATTTTGACTGAAAAAGTCAGAAAGCAATTGGGTTTGAAGACCATAGAAAGTCGTCTTTCAAGAGACATGGTGATACTTCACACTCTAGTGGAGCGACTCAGCAAAAGAGGCAGACTAGATATTTTTTTATCAAAAACTAGTTATGAAGGAGAAAATTTGTTGCCTTCAAGACTTCTTTTCAAAGTTGACGAAAAGGCATTGGCTCGTCGAACTGCTTTGCTTTTTACAACTCTTCCTTCTAAAACCAGTCCCAAACCAAAAACAAAAAGTTGTTTTTTGTTACAAATTCCCTTTGATGTGCCCTTTTCTCCAGAAAGTCTTTCTGTCAGTGCCTTGAATGATTATTTAAACTGTCCCTTTTATTTTTATTTAAAGCATAAAATGCGTTGGCAACCAATCACGCTCTCCAAAGGGGAAATGGACGAATCTGTTTTTGGAAGTCTAATACATAAGGTTTTAGGAGCTTTTGGTAAAGATACCGAGGCAAGAGGATGGAATGATCCAGAACAAATTTACGCGTTTTTAGAGTCACGCCTAGAAGCAGAGTTCACGGAAAGGTTCGGGAAAAAACGTACTATTGGCTTTCAGCTTCAACAAAAGGCATTAGCTGAACGATTAAAGGCCTTCTCATTGTTTCAAGCTGATTGGAGGAATCAAGGAGCCGAGATTATCGATGTAGAGAAGGAATTTGAGCTTCAAATTGAAGGACTCAACATTCGAGGACGGATCGATCGTATAGACTATGTAGGAGAGAATAATGTGGTGATCATCGACTACAAGACTTTTGGCATGGGCATAAAGAAGGATCCTTTTAGCAGTCATCTATATATCTCAAGAGGAGGGAAAGAAGAGCTACCTCCCTCCGAGGCCTATTTTTTTTCAGGAGGAAAACGGTGGCGTTGGGTAAATTTCCAACTGCCTGCTTATTATCATGGTGTCCAATCGATGGGATTAGGAAAATCTATCCTTGCTGCCTTTTATTTCCTCTCTAAAGTAGAAGACAATAGCCGATTATGGTTTTGGCCAGAGGATAAGTCCAATTTTTTAGAAGAAAGCATGGATGCCATCCGTCGGATTATTCGAGCAATAAAAGAGAATAAATTCTGGCCTCCCAACCCTAAAGCAGTCGTCTGGCAGTATGCTCCATGGGATTTCTGGTTTGATAGAAATCCGACAGAAATTTTTGCCCCTTCTTCTTTTTCTGGCTCTACTAAGACAGACTTTTAAAAATGGAAAAACTAGGGCATTTGATTGTGATTGCTTCGGCTGGAGTGGGTAAAACCCATAAGCTGGTGAAGCGAGCCATTGACCTCTTATGTAGGGGCATTCCACCCACTACAGTTGTCATTATCACTTTTACAAGAAAAGCAGCACAAGAAATAGTTGATCGCCTATTCTCGAATTTAGCTCAGCAAATCCTTGCTGAAGTCTGTGAAGAAAAGCTGGTTTTTTCTCAGCATTTAAAGGCAGTTCGTACCTTAAAAACATTAATTGATAATTTACCTTACCTTCATTTTGAAACCATCGATTCCTTTTTCTATAAACTCCTTAATCAGATTCCACCAGAGAAAAGAGCTACCTTTGCCAACTTCTCTTTATTGGATGATTTCCAACAATTAAAACTTCGTGAAGAAATCCTTTGGAACGTGCTAAATTCAAAAAAATTGGATGATTCTATTCTGGAAGCATTCGAACAAGTATTTGTGGGAGAAGATTTTAAAAACGTATTTTCCAAGTATTGGTCGTTAGTAGAAAAATATTATCCTTTTTTTCAAGATTTCCCACAGGTGGAGTATTGGGGAGCCCCAAATGTTTCCTATTGCATCAAAGAAATAACCAAAAATCAGGATTTTCTTTCTTTAATCGCTCATATCGAAAACCTATTGAAAAACGAGGGAATTCCAACGAGGCTATGGGAAGAACAGAAAAAAAATATCCGTTCTTTTCCTAGACTCTACCAAAATCTTTTAAAGGCTTACGACCCGGGTTTAGGTCAATGCTTTCAGTTGACTTTAGACCGCAAAAAGTATAATCTTAGCCCTTCCTTAGCCCAGTCCTTGGGGAAGCTTGCAGAGCTAACCATTGCTTTTTTTCTTGAAAAATCTCATGAACGAACTCGAGGCATTGCTCAACTGCTACAGCTCTTTGATACTCATTATCACAAGAAGATAAAGACAGAAGCGGTTCTTTCTTTTGAGGATATGCCGAGGGTTATTCTAGAAGCCTTTGACTTAGAACTACCCAACCCATTTTTTTTTAATCTGGACCAAAAATGGGACCATTTTTTAATCGATGAATTTCAGGACACAAGTCTTTTACAATGGAAAGTGATTAAACTTTTTGTCGATGAACTTTTACAAAACAATGATGGATCTCGATCTTTTTTCTGTGTAGGCGATCCAAAACAATCTATTTATGGTTGGAGAGGGGCCTGTGGGGAGTTAATTGATTCGATCGTTTCTCTTTTTCAACTAGAGAAGCAAGAGCTGACGGGTTCAAGAAGATCGGCATGGCCTATTCTGAATATGGTCAATAGGCTTTTTGGAAATTTTGAAGTGATAGGAGAGCTTTTCCCGGAATGTGTGGAAATCTGGAAAAAAAGGTGGACGGTTCAACATTGTATTGAAAGCAATTTTGAGGGTTATGGTTGTTTTTTGTGTGTCATAGAACCCCCTAAAGAAAAGGAATTTGGCCTGGAAAACGCTTCCAATGAAGAAATAGAAGGAAAACAAGGCGAACAAACAACTCCTAACAGCTCTACCCTTCGATTTGAAGCAATAAAAAGGTTATTGATCGATGAAATTAAACCACAAGAAAAAAAGGTGAGTTGCGCTATACTTGTCCAAACCAATAAGGAAGCAGCAGATATTTTTCATTATTTATCTGCATGCTCTAACCTTAAGGTCTCTTTAGAAGGAAAGATATATCCAGGGAAAGATAATACCTTAGCAAAGTTTTTTTCTGCCTTGGTTCAATCCATTGCTCATCCCAACGATTCTTTGGCCTTAGGATGGCTACAGGCTACTCCTGTGGGAGACATTTTTAGAGAAGAATTGTGGAGGAAAAATATTTGGGAAAAACTTTTTATGGGAGGGTTTTTGGAGGTGGCTTCCTGGCTCTTTGCCGTTTTGGAAAAAAAAATACAGTTGGATGACTTTCATAAAGAGAGAATGGCAATGATTTTTCGAATTTGTCAGTCTTTCGATATGACAGGAAGCAGAGATTGCGATTTGTTCTTAGACTACTTTAAAAATTATTCCATACCTATTTCTGAAGATCCATCTTCTATTCAAATAAGAACAGTACATAGCGCCAAAGGACTTGAATTTGATGTTGTCCTTATTACTGAACTCAAAGGGTCATCTAAAATAGCGATGAATCAGCTTAGAGATCAACCCATTATGTATCAGTCTCCAGCAAAGGAAAGGAGAATTTTTTTCCTTCCCAAAAGAGAAGTCATTGAAAAGATCCCAAGCTTGAATGCTGTCTATAAAAAGCTGCTAGGAGAAGAGGAGTTAGAAAAAATCTCCCTTCTATACGTCGCTATGACTCGAGCTAGGCAAGGATTGTATATTATTGGAGAATTGAAAGAAGGGGATTGGAAAAAAGCTTTTAAGAAAAGATTAATTTATTGGCAAGATTTTCTCATAGAAGGATTGAATAGGAAAGAGGAAGAAGAAAAGTATTTTTTTGATGGTTTTCCTTTGCTTACCATTTTTGAAACGGGTAAAAGAAATTGGATTCCGCAGGGAAAAAAAGGAAATCAAATCCAGAAAGATTCCATCAGTTGCTCAAGCCAGGATCTTCTTTTTTTGCCCAGACCAATTCGAAGAGACAACTTTATTTCTCCTTCCTCATTAGAAAAGCAAACTCAAAATAAAAATCTTTCTTTTCTTTTTAATTTAGAAAGAGAAAAGAATAAAGAGTATGGCCGAAAAGTTCATGAGTTGTTTGCACGCCTAGAGAGACTAACCGACCCGTTAGTCCAATCGTTACAACAGTTAGCCTTAGAATATAAAGGGGAAGACAAAGAAAGAAATCCATTTCAAGATGTTTTGGAGTGTTTGCAGACACCAGAAATTCAGAAAATATTTACTCCGAATGAGGATACTGACATTTGGATAGAAAAAAACTTTTGTCTCGAAGTCGAGGGGCTTTGGATAAAAGGCTCATTTGATAGGGTTCATATAAAAAAAGTAGAGTCAGACAAAGGAATCAGCAGTGAAATTTATGATTTTAAGACTGATTTTGTTTGTTCTCTAGAGGGTCTGTATGAGCTTGCGAAAAAATACCAATCTCAACTTATGCTTTATCGAAAAGCCCTCTGTAAACTTTTGCAAATTGAACCCTCTCAGGTGAAAGTATTGCTTGTTTCGGTGCATCTTAAGAAAATGATTGAACTATTTCAGGACGCTTGATATTCGGTTGAGTCCAATGCCAAGAAGGCCATTTCATTGGATAAGTAAATGCTGTATAGCTGAGACCCGTTGCTTCTGAGGAATATCAAAGATGCTGAGAGCGAAACTCCTAGATACCACTTTTTGGAGGCGGAACAGACTAGTCTGGATAAGAAACTGGATTTGGCGCTTGGAAAGCAAAAGGGGGGTACTCTGAAAGTAGCTAATAGGTTTAGATATGATAGTTCAAGAAAACTAAGGATGCTTTCAAAGTGGGTGGAGTCTTGCGGTGATGGAGATAATTATCCTCTCTACCCTAGTAGGAAGGAACGGGGTGTTGCTCCACATTATGTTCCTGTAAACTTTAGGCAAGGAATTACAGAAGGAGAAAGATCCTATGAATAAAAGATTTTTTCAAAGTGCTTATCTCTGCTTATGCCTTTATTTTTTTAGCCTATCTTTTTCTCTTTTTGCTATTGAGGATCCTATATTACCCGATCCTAAGTTGACGCCGGGCGATACTTTTGATGTCACAAAGGAGGACATTTGTGTTCCTGGTTATGCCAAGCTTGTCAGGGATGTTCCCTATGCTCTCAAAAGAAAGGTATATTTAAGATATGGCATTATTCATCCCGATAAGCATCATTATGAGATAGATCATTTGATTCCTTTGGGACTTGGCGGCTCTAATTCCATAAAAAATCTATGGCCTCAATCTTATAGGACCTATCCCTGGAACGCTTATCTTAAAGACAAGCTAGAATATAGGTTACACCAATTAGTTTGTGCAGGAATAGTCGATTTAAAGGAAGCTCAAAAGGAAATTGCTACTAATTGGATTGAAGCTTATAAAAAATATATGGGAGATGGGAAGGTGAAATGAACCGTTGGCTTCTCTCTTTTCTTGCTTTCTAGAAAGAATGATTCAAGTTATTAACTCATATGGGATTAAATAAAAAGCTCTCTCAAATTATTGCAGGCAGGAAAGTAACCAAAACGGAGCTTAAAGAAGGACTTTTATCCATTGATTTTAGTGATGGTTCTTCGTTACAAATAAAGACAAGAGGAGCTATTACTGGTGAAATTAGGCCAGGGCAATACCTTCAAAAAGTTTTGGAAAATGAGGAGCAGTTGATTTTGGAGTTTGATGATAAGAAGAGAGTGGAGGCCATTCTTTTGAACCCTGGAGGATCGGTGATTCTGCGAAATAAAAATAATGCTCTTGAATATTTAGGATAAGGAACTAAGAAAACAGCTCTTCCTTTCTATTTTCTATCGTCCGATTTTGGGAGATTCCCCTTTTTGATTCTATGCTTTTGACAACTAAGAGGGAAGCTTCGTAAAGCAGATACATGGGGAAAGAAAGAAAGAGTAGACTTAAAGGATCCGAGCTAGGAGTAATGCAGGCAGCAGCTATGACAATAGCTACGATTGCATGCCTTCTGTAATGAATTAATGTAGAAGTATTTAATATCCCAAGTAGGCCCAATAGGACAATAATAAGAGGTAGTTCAAAAGCAAGCCCAAAAGACACTAACATTTGCACAACAAAATTTGCGTAGTTTTGAAGCGTCCAATCGGTTTGTATTCCCATCCATTGATTGTAGGTGGAAAAAAAACGCAGAGTTTGCGGAAGGAGTATAAAGTAAGAAAAAAGAATGCCTCCAACAAAGAGAAGGGTTCCAGCACTGAAAATAGGGAAAAGCAGTTTTAATTCTGAAGGGGTAAGACCAGGGATGATGAATTCAGCGATAAAATAAAGAATAAAGGGAAGGCTCAATACTAATCCACCAAGTAAACTAATTTGGAGCTGGATGCTTAATGGATCCACTACTCCTAAGACTCTTAAAACTTTTTGAGGATCCTCTCCAGCGGCTTTAAGGGGTCTTAATAGAATAGCCATCAAGGGTTTTGTTTCAACAAAGCAAACTACCGCTCCTGCCGTCAGGGCCATTAGGGATTTAATAATGACCCATCTGAGATCTTCTAAATGCTCAAGAAAAGGTTTTTCTTCATGGTATTTCATGGGAATAGATTTTAAGAAGGTGGATGGAGGTTACTAGAAGCAGAATTAGAATCTTCTGCATCAAAGCCATAAAAGGTTTTCCCGAAAGTGATTTTTGGTTTGCCTTTGGACAATCGCCACTGATTGGTATCTCTGAGAGAATAGATACATCCACAATAGAGTTGTTGATAAAAATTTTCTTCTTTTGAAATCAAAATCATCCGTTCGGATCCCCCTTTTTTTCTCCAGTTATAGCTCCAATATTCCAAGCCATAGCGAGAAGCCGCTCTTATGCCAGCCGAAGTTACTTGATCGAAATCTTTCCATCTGGAAATCCCAAGGCTAGAACTAAAAACCTTAAATCCATGTTCATAGGCATAGAGGGCTGTGCGTTCCATTCTCATGTCGAAGCAGACTGTGCAGCGCTTTCCTCTTTCAGGTTCCCATTCAAGGCCTTTGACTCTTTCAAACCAACGATCCTTATCGTAATCGGCATCAACAAACTCAATTCCCCTTTTCTTTGCAAAACGGATGTTTTCATTTTTACGGATTTCGTATTCAACGCGTGGATGAATGTTGGGGTTATAAAAAAACACCGTTAAATGAATCCCAGAAGCAATAATCGCATCCATTATTTCGGCTGAGCAAGGGGCACAACACGAATGGAGTAAAACTTTGTCCACTCCTCCAGGAGGTACAAGTTTTTCTCTGATAAATGAGTTTTTCATATTTTAAGTAACAAATCTTATAGATAGGGAGATTGCAACCCTATTGAAGCTATTATTTTTATTCAGGCTGTAGTTCTTCTCTTTCTAGTTGGTCTCTTAAAGAGATAAGAGACTGAGAAAATTCGACGGGATAAGTCGTTGTTGCTGGCTCTAAAGTTTTAATTTCAGAAGGCAGCCTGGCAAGATTATCTTTTGTTCTCTTTTGGATTTCAGTGAGAGATTCCTTCGGATAAATTCTTTTTCCACTGCGCATCACAGGATGCAACAAAGTAACGGCTGGATAACTTTCGGTTGCTAGACCGATGAGGTCTTTTTGCATTGAACCGTTCTTATTAAAATATCGAAATACTTGCTTGGTCCCAGGCCAAGTGGCTTTACCTGTTGATCTCTTTCTCCTAGGTTTCCCTTCATATTCCTGAAGCTTATAGACACAATCAAGGTAAGGAGCATCACTGGAGGTATCTAAAGACGTTCCAATGCCAAAGCCATTAATTGGAGCACCAGATTTGACAAGAGCCTCTAGTTTATATTCATCAAGATTGCCGCTGGCAAAAATCTTCGTTTCTTTGAGTCCACCAGTATCTAAAATCGACCGGACCCGTTTTGACAGCAACTCTAGATCCCCACTATCCAAGCGGACTGCTTCTATAGAAATGCCTTTTTCTTTTAATTTAGGAGCAAGCTTTACGACTAGTTTTGCAGCTCTTTCTGTATCGTAAGTGTCAATAAGTAATGTGACATTTTGCGGATTAGCAATCGCATAATCAAAAAAGGACTGTTCTTCTACATCATGCGCTTGGATAAAGGAGTGAGCCATTGTTCCTAGGATAGGGATTTCGAACAATTTGCCAGCTAAGACATTAGAAGTGCCACTAAATCCAGCAATGAAACTTGCTCGGGCAGAAAAAATGGATGCCTCAGCGCCATGAGCTCGACGCAGTCCAAACTCTATAAGATTTTTCTCTGGAGCCACCAATGTAAAGCGAATCGCTTTGGAAGCGATAAGTGTTTGATAGTGGAGAATGTTCATAAGCCTCGATTCTAATAATTGGGCTTGAGCAATGGGAGCTGTGACTCTTAGAACCGGTTCAAAAGGAAAAAAAATGGTTCCTTCTTGCATTGCATAGATATCCCCACTGAATCTAAAATTCTCGAGGTAATTGAGAAAATCTACCCGGAAGTTTTGTTTGGCTAACCACTCAATTTCTTCTTTTTCAAAATGGGCAGATTCTACAAAATTTAACAATTGTTCTAACCCAGCAAAAACTAGAAAATTCCTATTTTTGGGCAGCTTTCTGACGAAAAATTCGAAGGTCGCCATTCCTTCCATTGTATGATAATAGTAGCCTTGCATCATTGTTAGTTCGTACAAATCAGTCAAAAGAAGACTATTTTCTATTTTCATAGTTTTGTGTTTGGTAGTTTATTGTATGGATATAATTTAAATCGAACCCTATTTTTTGACAGCGTGTTTCATTTATTGACCAACTTTTTATGATGACTCCTCAGCCCGCTTTGACTCAAAGGGATAGGGAAAGTTCACAACCAGAACCAGCGTCTAAGAAATCTGGATGGCCTTTTTCAGAAAAACTTATCGGCAAAGTGGTCGAAGTACATGGTCCGGTCGTTGATATAGAATGTCAGATTTTACCGCCTCTTCACCGCTGTTTAAAAACCTATCTGGATCACGAAAGTTATGTGTTTGAAGTGCATCAGCATCTCGATGAGCATCATCTCCGTGCGATAACGCTACATGCAACAGCAGGATTACGTCGGGGAATGGATGTGTATGATACGGGATGTGCAGTTTCTATTCCCGTGTCAAAAAAATATCTAGGAAGGTTAGTTAATATCTTTGGAGAGCCTCTTGATGGATTGGGGCCAATCGAACCAGATGGCTACCGGAATATTTTCTCTGATCCTCCTCCCTTGGATAATACCTTAGGTCCAAAATCGATTCTTGAGATTGGAATAAAAGTAATCGATCTGCTCTGTCCGTTTGTAAAAGGAGGAAAAACTGGACTCTTTGGAGGGGCTGGCGTTGGAAAAACTGTTCTGATGATGGAATTCATGAAGGCCGTGAGTTTGATTCATCATGGAGTTTCGGTTTTTGCAGGGGTGGGCGAACGGATTCGGGAAGGCCATGAGCTCTGGAAGGAGATGCAGAAAGCAGGCGTGATGCCTCAAACCCTGATGGCTTTTGGTCAGATGGATGAGTCTCCAGGGGTAAGGTTTAGGATAGGGTTGACGGCTTTAAGCTATGCAGAATATTTTAGAGATACGCTCCAAACGGAGATTCTTTTTTTGATGGATAATCTATTCCGTTTTGTTCAGGCAGGCAGCGAAGTTTCTGGGCTATTGGGAAGGATGCCTGCGATGGTTGGTTATCAACCGACCTTACTCTCTGAAGTGGCTGAACTCCAAGATAGGATTGTGTCAACAAGGACTGGGAACATCACGGCTGTTCAGGCTGTATATGTCCCGGCCGATGATATGACGGATCCAGCGGTGATGGCTATCTTATCTCATCTAGATACGGTGGTTATTCTTTCAAGATCTCAAGCAGCCAAAGGGTTTTATCCAGCCATTGATCCTCTGGTTTCGACGAGTCGTATTATGGATAAACAGTTCCTTGGCCAAAGGCATTATACTATTGCTTCGGAAGTCAGAAAATATCTTTCCCGGTATAAGGAACTAGAAGATATCATCAATCTGCTTGGCATGGAAGAGTTATCCAAAGAAGACAAACAGATTGTCTTAAGAGCAAGAAAAATCCAGCGGTATTTGACGCAACCCTTTTTTACGACAGCTGAACACACAGGCATTCCAGGAGTCAGTGTTACTCTATCTGATACCCTTGATGACTGTGAAGCTTTTCTTAATGGGGATTATGATCATCTTTCTGAAGATCAATGTTATATGAAGGGTTCTTTAAAAGAAGAGTTTAAGAAAAAATAGTATAGGATCTTTGATGCAAACTTTCGAACTAGTGATGATTGATTCCACTAAGGAACTAAGATTTAACAATGTTACCCTTTTCCATGGTTCTGATCGAAGTGGGCAATTTGGGATCATGGCCAGACATCAAACCTTTATGACTTCTTTGCTGCTTAGTCTCTGCTGGTTTTTTACTATTGATGATCCACTACCTACTTATGTCGCTTTGTCTGGAGGGATCCTGTATTTTAACAGGAATATCCTTTCGATAGTCACGCCTCATTTTTTCGTGGATAAGGATATGCAGAAGATCTCCATAAATCTTGAGCAGGAATTAAAAATGGAAGAACAGCAGAGAAAAGAGATGAGAGAAAGAGCTAAAAATCTTGAAAAGGAGATGCTTAAAAGAATGTGGGAAATGCAAAAAGAAGCCCCTAAATAGTAGTTTTATCTTATAGAGTATGCATGGAAAAGGATAAAAAAAAATTCGTTGAAAAAATACAACAAGAGGTTGAAAAAAAAGAGAAAGCTCAAAAGTTCAAGCCAACTCTTTTGTCGCAAACAGTTTTTTTAGGAACGCTTGGAGTGCTATTTATCATTCCGGTGATCATTGGCGCTTATCTGGGAAAATGGCTTGATGAAAAGCTTCCAGGTTATGCGATACACTGGACCATATCGTTCATTATTCTAGGAGTGATTCTAGGGGCTTTGAATGTGTATGTTTTTATACGCAACAAGATTTAATTTAAAAAGAGGTCATGATGCCGTCGGATCCTTTCAACATAAAATTCTTAAGCGAGTCTACCCTGACTTCAATCAGTATCATGACCGTTGTAGTGGTCTTTTCAGTTGTGTCTATCCGTCGTTTTAAATTGGAATCTCCTGGATATTTCCAAGTAGTGATAGAAGAGCTTGTTTCCTTTATTGAGAAATCTGTAAATGATACTATTCCCAAAAATCCTCAAGAAGTGCTTCCTCTGATAGGGACCCTTTGGATTTACATCCTTCTTTGTAATCTTATCGGACTTATTCCAGGGATTCATTCTCCTACGGCAGATCTTTCTATAACATCGGCCTTAGCCTGTATCGTTTTTTTTGCTGTTCCTTACTACGGCATACGAGCTGAAGGGCTTTGGACATACTTAAAGACCTATTTTGTCCCCTTTTTTTGGTTTTTCCCTTTTCACATAATCAGCGAAATTACCCGCACCATCACGCTAGCTGTTAGATTGTATGGGAACATGTCGAGCATGGAAATTGGCATTGGCATTCTTTTGCTTCTTGCAGGGTTTCTTTCTCCAGTGGCCTTTATGTTGTTACATTTGATCGAAGCGATTCTCCAAGCTTACATCTTTGGTATTCTGGCTTTGATTTATATTGCTAGTGGCATGGAGGCACTGGCAGAAAAAAAATAGATTAAACTTCGAACTAAAAAAAGGAGGAAAAAATGAATAATATTGGGTTATTTTCAACTTTGGTCACTGCAATGGCTGTCTTGGCTATAGGATTAGGAGTCGTAGGTCCCGGACTTGGCATGGGAATCGCTATTGCTAAGGCATTAGAAGCCATAGCAAGACAACCGGAACTTGAAAAATCAATTACTCGCTGGTTGCTCATTGGCCTTGCTATGATCGAATCTCTGGCAATTTACGTGTTAGTTATTGTTTTAATTGTTCTTTTCCGAAGCCCAATGCTCGAATATCTGACCAAATAATCCGTTTTAAGTAAAAGAATGAACTGGAATAAGACGACTTTCATTCTTCAGATTTTTAACTTTCTTGTTTTTGTCTGGCTACTCAAAAGATTCCTGTATAAGCCAGTCTTAAACTTCATCAAGCAAAGAAAGGAAGTCGTTTCCTCCATGTGGAATGAAGCTCAACGGGCCAAAGAGGCTGCAGAAAAACTGAAAGCCGATTATGAAAATAGATTAAAATTATGGGAAGAGGAAAAAAAGAAAGCAAAAGAAGAGCTTCAGGAGGAATTAAGAATACAAAGAGCGAAGTTAATAGCGGAAAACCAAAAAGCATTGGAGCTTGAGAAAGAAAGGAACAGAGTGCTGGAAGAGAAGAGAAAATTGGACATGCAAATTGAAGCTGAAAGGAGAGCTCTTCAGATCGGAGCCAAGTTTGTTGCCCATTTTCTATCAAAACTAGCTTCTGAAGCAGTCGAAAAGAAGCTTATTGAGCTCTGCCTGGATAGACTCCGTTCCTTACCAGAACAAACCCTTGAATTGATCCAACAGACAATCGAAAGAGAAGCGATCCATTCAGTCTGCATTAAGAGTGTTTATCCAGTGGAAGAAGCAACAAAAAGAAAACTTAAAGAGCTTTTAGAGCAGATTGCAAAAAGAGAGCTTTCTTTTGAATTTGTCCAAGATCAAAAAATCATGGCTGGAATAAGAATTATCATAGGTAGTTGGATAGCTCGAGCAAGCATTGAAGATGAACTTGAGTTTTTTATCCAGGAGGAAAATAGATGAATCAAAGCTCAGCAGGTTCTCTTAGTCCTATTGAAAAAGTGGCGCATTGGGTAGAACAGTACAAATTCGAACCTAAAGTGGAAGAATTTGGTAGGGTTGTGGCTATTGGTGATGGGACAGCCTGGATTGATGGATTATCTTTGGCTGCAATCGACGATCTGCTGGAATGTGAAGATGGCAGTGTGGCTCTTGTTTACAGTCTGAGTGAAAAACTGGTAGGAGCCATGATGCTTATTCAAACCGAAAACATCATGTCTGGAACCCTTGTCCACAAGACAGGCCGTAGGCTAAGCGTTCCTGTTGGAGATTCGCTCCTTGGGAGAGTGATTGATCCGTTAGGTAATCCTCTAGATGGAGGAAGCCCACCGATAACTTCTAAACAACGGCTTCTAGAAGTGAAAGCTCCTGCAATCATTGATAGAGAATTCGTTAATGAGCCTCTCTATACAGGCAATAAAATTGTGGATGCAATGATTCCTATTGGAAAGGGACAAAGGGAGTTGCTCATTGGAGATAATGGACTGGGGAAAACAACCTTTGCTTTAGATACCATTGCCAATCAAAAGGATAAAAATGTTCTTTGTGTCTATTGTCTTATTGGTCAAAAAAGATCAACCGTTGTCCATGTGATTGATACGCTAAAAGAATGCTCTGCTTTAGATTATACAACTGTGGTCGTTGCTGAAGCGACTTCACTCCCAGGACTTCAATACATTGCTCCGTTTGCTGCCTGCACTATAGCTGAAGAATGGATGGAAAAAGGCAGAGACACCCTTGTGATTTATGATGACTTAAGCCTTCATGCCCAAACTTACAGAGAGTTATCCCTGCTTTTACGCAGACCCCCTGGCAGAGAAGCTTATCCAGGTGATGTTTTCTACCTGCACTCTAGACTACTGGAACGTTCTACACATCTTTCTCCATTAAAAGGAGGAGGGAGCATGACGGCTTTACCCATTGTAGAAACTCAACAGGGAGAACTTGCTGCCTATATTCCTACGAATCTCATCTCCATAACCGATGGGCAGATTTATTTTGAACAGTTTCTTTTTTCCTCCGGATTTCTCCCTGCCATTGATGTAACCCGATCTGTTTCAAGAATTGGAGGGGCTGCACAGCATCCTCATTTAAGAAAAGAAGCGGGTAGGATGAAACTAGATTATTTGCAATTTTTAGAACTTGAAGTTTTTACCCGATTTGGAACAAAACTGGAAGCCTCTCTAGAAAAAAAGATTAAAAAAGGCAGGATCTTAAGAGAGCTTCTTAAGCAGGAGAGACTTTCTCCTATTTCACCCGAACAGGAATATTGTTGGTTGATTGCCTTTAACGAGGGATTATTCGACGACGTTCCCTTTGAGAATTTGAGGGTTTTTCAAGAAGAGCTCTTAAAGAAATTTAAAGCAACGACTTTGGTTCTAGACGATCCAAGAGAAAAATGGCTAAAGGAAATAGAGGAAGCTTTTCGCTCTATCAGTTCAACCGTTCAGCAAATAGAACAAAAAGTAGCATGAGCAAACGTAGAGATTTAATTAAATATCGTGGAGCACTTCTAGAGATAGGCGAAATCATGAAGGCCATGAAGAACATGGCTCTTGTGGAACAGAGAAAAATCGCCAAATATTTTGAAAGCCAAAAACAAGCAGTCGATGCCTTGCAGAATATTGCCGATGATTTTTTCCCTTCCTTTCCAGATCTTCTTAGTCGGCCACTTAAAATAGATAGACCCCTGTATATTTTGATTGGATCGGAAAGGGGATTTTGTGGAGACTTCAACTCCTCTCTGACAAGCTACTGGGAAAATATGGAGAGATCTTCTATGTTGCCTGACCAGTATGGGTTGATTTTAGTAGGAAGCAAACTGGAAAGTCGTGCAAGCGGCCTGCACAAAATTATTAAAGCGGTTTCAGGACCAAGCGTGGCAGAAGATGTCGCTCCTTTTATTTTTGATTTTTTGGAACTCGTACGGAAAGCTTTGATTCAAGAGGAACCTCCCACTTCAGTCTCTGTATTTTTTCATCTTCCCGACAATTATGAAATTACAAGAAAAATTCTGCTCCCAATACCTGTTTCTGAAGAAAAAATCCAAGCTGCTAGGAAAAAAGTGCCTTCAACGCCCTTACTTTATATAGATCCAAGAGAGTTTTTTATGGATCTTGTAGATAATTTTCTTCTGGTTGGATTATTTTTTGCTTTTTACTCATCGCTGTTGGCCGAAAGCAAAATAAGAATGGAACATATGCAGTCGGCATTAGACCAGCTTGATAGGAAAGTAGAAGAATTGAATAAAAAAGCTAATAGGCTTAGACAAGAGGAAATCACAGAAGAAATTGAAGTTATCCTTTTGGGTAGTGAGGCATTGAGGAAGAAGATAGAAAAGAAAAATTTGCTCTAAGCCGGTAGTTCGACGAGCCCCTTAAAAGAGCTATAAGCCGATGTCTGGTAAAAAGTGGATCTTTTAGAGAGCCTCCTTTTAGAGGATGAGAGTAGTGAGATCTTGTAAAAAATGTAGGGCTAATGGGCGAGGAACCTTTAAGACACCTTTCTGCTCTATGGGAAGAAAAGAGGCAGTGGAGTTCGAGTAAACGCACTTGGAAATGCCTGCAAGAAAAGGCACCATTAAATATACATGGTATGGAATCTTATAGTCCTAATTAAAAAAAATACGATCTTAAGGCCAATATCTTCCATATCTTCTCTCAACTATGGACAGGATAGATTGCTCTAAAAGAATAAATAGACAGAATTTAAGTAAGAGAAAGAGTATGGTAATTTTGTTCAAAAAGCGCTTGTAGTTCCCTTGCTGTTTTTTCGTATTGGGATAAATCTTTCCAGGATTTACTTGGATGAAGAATTTCAGTTGGTACATCCGGAGAACTTTGGGGAATAGAAAAATGGAAATATTCCTCTTGGATAAAATCAGCTTTTGCTAGTTCTCCACTTAAAATAGCTCTAACAAGCCTGCGCGAAGTTTCAAGAGCTATTCTTTTGCCAATGCCATAGGGCCCTCCAGTCCATCCCGTATTTAACAACCAAACATTGGGCTTGTGTTTTTCAATTTTCTCTTTAAACATTCTTGCATACGCTTTTGGAGGGAGGGGAAGAAAGGGAGAACCAAAACAGGGGCTGAAAACAGCTGTTGGCTCTTGAATTCCTGTTTCAGTTCCCGCGATTTTAGCTGTATAACCAAGAAGAAAATAATAGAGGGCTTGCTCGGGATTGAGTTTTGCTACCGGAGGAAGAACCCCAAAAGCATCGCAACAAAGCATGATGA
Source organism: Methylacidiphilum kamchatkense Kam1 (assembly GCF_007475525.1). Classification (NCBI taxonomy): domain Bacteria; kingdom Pseudomonadati; phylum Verrucomicrobiota; class Methylacidiphilae; order Methylacidiphilales; family Methylacidiphilaceae; genus Methylacidiphilum (ex Ratnadevi et al. 2023); species Methylacidiphilum kamchatkense. Next base: position 902,298 of record NZ_CP037899.1, read on the forward strand.
TATTTTTTGGATGCCCGCCAGCAAGTTGACCTGAAGCATTCGGAATATATTCAATTGGAAAGGCAGCCCGGGTATTTTCTGTGAGGGAATCATCGTTAAAATCTATTTCTCTAGTTTGTGGATTGATAATGACATTTTCGAGTATGGTTCCAAAACGCAAGGCAGCTTGGTAGATTTCTGGTTCTCCTTCTTTACTTATTCTAATAACTTTCGCATAACAGCCGCCCTCAACATTAAACACTCCGCTATCATCCCACCCATGTTCGTCATCCCCAATCAAGTATCTAGTAGAATCAATAGAAAGGGTCGTTTTGCCAGTCCCTGAAAGACCAAAAAAAATGGCTGAATCCTGAGGATCCTTTCCGAAATTGGCAGAACAGTGCATTGGAAATACACCTTTCTGTGGTAATAAAAAATTTAATACAGTAAATACAGCTTTCTTAATTTCTCCAGCATAACCAGTACCACCAATAAGAATCATTTTTTCATCGAAATTAAGAATGATAAAGGCGCCAGACTGTGTTTTATCGGTTTCTGGATCGGCCCTAAAGCCTGGAGCGTGGATAAGGATAAAGTCAGGGAGCAGATACTTTCTTTTTTCTGGATCTTTCTCAACTATGAACAAATTTCGTGAAAAAAGAGAATAAATAGGCCGTTCGGATAATATCCAAAGATTGATGCGATGGTTGGGATTGGAGCAAGCATAGCACCGTTGGATAAAAAGATCTCTATCTTGAAGATAGGAAAGCACTTTGCTTTTAAGCCGTTTATAGGAAAGCGGATCAAAAGGTTGATTAATCTTTCCCCAATCGACCTGTTCTGTTGTCTGTTGATCTTTGACGATAAATTTGTCTTTAGGCGTTCTTCCTTTGTATTGACCAGTATGAAAGACAAGAGAGCCTGAAGCTGAAAGCAAAGCTTCATGCCGTTTAATCGCCTGTTCATAGAGTTCAGCTACGGAAAGATCCCAGTAAAGTTGAGTAACGTTTTTTAATTGAATCATTTCAAACAAACTGTCTTTGTTCATGAATGGGCTCTCGCTAAAAGATTAGGATTTGAAATAAAGTCTATTTTTTATATTTTTTTATTGTTCTTTTTAAAAGCTCATTTCTTTTAAAACACCTCTTTTTTTAAATTTTGAGCTTCTTTCTGAATTTGAAAAAGGAGGATTTCTATTGAGAATTGCTCAGGTTTCTCCTTTGTATGAAAGAGTTCCTCCAAAACTTTATGGAGGAACAGAGCGAGTTATCCACTATTTAACCGAGGAATTGATTACTCTTGGACATGAAACAACCCTTTTTGCTAGCGGGGATTCGATCACAAAAGGAAAGCTTGTATCTGTTATTCCCGAATCTTTGCGGCTTCAAAAACACAAAAAAGACCCCATGGTGTATCACATTTTGATGTTAGAAAAAGTGTTTCAAATGGCCGAATCTTTTGACATCATTCATTACCATATCGATTTTTTCCATTTTCCTTTTTCAAAACGGAGCAAAACCAAGCACCTTACCACTCTCCATGGAAGACTTGATCTTCCAGATTTAACCGTTCTTTATAGAGAATTTGATCGGATTCCTGTGGTCTCTATTTCGAAGGCCCAACGCTCATTTCTTCCTTGGATCCATTGGGTAGGTACCGTTTATCATGGCATTCCGGCAGATCTTTATCCTTTTTATCCTGAAAAAGGAAATTATCTGGCTTTTGTTGGTAGAATTTCTCCTGAAAAGGGAATCGAAAGAGCCATTGAAATAGCAAAGAGGGTAGGAATGGATTTAAAAATAGCTGCAAAAGTTGACGAGGTGGATAAACAATATTTTCTGGAAGTTATTCTTCCTCTTTTTAAAAAAGCCCCTGTTGAATTTATTGGAGAAATTGGAGAAGAAGAAAAAAAAGTGTTTTTAGGCAATGCCTCTGCGCTCCTTTTTCCTGTCAATTGGCCAGAGCCTTTTGGACTGGTTATGATTGAGGCGATGGCGTGTGGGACTCCTGTTATTGGATGGAGAAATGGATCTGTTCCAGAAATTGTCGTTGATGGGCAAACAGGCTACATTATCCATTCGGTGAATGAGGGAGTAAAAAAAATTATGGATATCGATCGAATTGATCGAAAGGAATGTCGAAAACATGTGTTAAATCATTTTACAGCAAGAAAAATGGCGCAATCTTACTTATCGATATATAACAATCTGCTTTATGGAGAGTAAAATTATAGGTTTAAAAAATGGAAAAGATTTTATTCAGATTGGCGATACGTACTATGTTAGGGTGTGTTCTCCTTTTGCAGATGATCGCACTCGAGTTTTGAAACACAAAGAAACTTTTGGCGTTTTTGATCGGCGAGGAGATATCCAACCCTTGGGATTAGGAGATCAGGGACTCTATTATCGGGGCACGAGACACCTTAACGAAAGTGTTCTATTCATTGAAAAAAGCTATCCTCTTTTTCTCAGTTCGACGATTCGAGAAGATAATGCGATGTTTACTATTGATTTATCTAACCCGGAGATAGAAAAAGAAGGAAAGATTATCCGACAACAAACCTTGCTCATTACTCGTTCGAAGTTTATTTGGGAGTCATGCCTTTATGAAGAAATTTGTATCTGTAATTATGGAGAAGTTCCAGTTCAAGTTATCCTTTTGTTCAAATTTAATGCTGATTTTGTCGATCTGTTTGAAGTACGTGGAACAAAAAGAAAAAAAAGAGGACAATTATTGGATCCCGTCGTTACAGAGCAAAGCGTCCTTTTTCAATATCTTGGCTTAGATAATATTTTGCGTCAGACTCTGCTTTTTTTCGATCCCAAGCCCCTAAATCTTTGTGCTACGTCAGCGGCTGTATCTTTAGAACTTATCCCAAGAAAAGAAAAGCTCATTCATTTATCTGTTGAATGTTTTCAAAGCCATGAAAAGAGAGCTTTCCCTTCTTTTTTAAACTATAAAGAGGCTTCCAATAAATCGATTGAGGCTTACAAAGAATCCGAGAAAAAGTGGTGCAAAATATGGACCTCTAACAGCCAATTCAATGGGTGGATTAATCGATCTCTGTCTGATCTTTTAATGTTAATAACAGAAACTCCCCAAGGTCCCTTTCCCTACGCTGGGGTGCCTTGGTTTTGTACGCCATTTGGCAGAGATGGGATTATTACCACTCTTGAATGCCTTTGGTTGGCTCCTGAACTTGGAAAAGGGGTCTTGTCATTTCTTGCGGCCAATCAAGCAAAAGACTTTGATATTGAAGCGGATGCTGAGCCGGGAAAAATTTTGCATGAAACCAGAGAAGGAGAAATGGCCAATCTGGGCGAGATTCCTTTTCGTAAATATTATGGAAGCATTGATGCAACCTGTCTGTTCCTTCTTCTTGCTGCTGAATACTATCAGCGGACCGCGGACAGAAAATTTATCGAAGAAATCTGGCCAAATATAGAACTGGCTCTTCTCTGGATTGATCGCTATGGAGACATTGATGGCGATGGGTTTGTAGAATATCGAAGAAGAAGTTCAAGAGGACTAACCAATCAAGGCTGGAAAGATTCTTTTGATTCTGTATTCCAGAAGGATGGTTCCTTTCCCGTGGGTCCAATTGCTTTATGTGAAGTGCAGGGGTTCGTTTTTGCCGCAAAGAAAAAAATTGCTTATCTTGCTTCTGTTTTAGGTCAGATCTCGCTGCATGATAGGCTGCTAAAGGAAGCTGAGATATTGAAAGAAAAATTCGAAAAGGAATTTTGGGTCGAAGAACTTTCTTCTTATGCACTGGCTTTAGATGGGCGAAAAGAAAAATGTAAGGTTCTTGCTTCAAATGCTGGCCTCTGCCTGTATACAGGGATTGCCAAACAAGATAAAGCAGAGCTAATTGGTAAGCTTCTTATGAGTGATAAATTTTTTACAGGTTGGGGCATCCGTACTGTGGCTTCTACAGAAGTACGCTACAATCCTATTTCCTATCACAATGGTTCGGTATGGCCTTTTGATACCGCTTTTATTGCGGCTGGAATGATGTCCTATGGAATGAAAGAGATGGCTATAAAACTTTTTAAAGGACTTTTTGAAGCTTCCCTTTTTTTCGACCTTCAACGGTTACCTGAACTTTTTGGAGGAATAGCTAGGAGAGGTCAAGAAGGACCGACACTTTATCCAGTTGCATGTGCCCCCCATGCTTGGTCCAGTGGGGCGGTCTTTCTGCTCTTACAATCGGCCATTGGATTAAAAATTGATGCCACCAAAAATTTAGTGATTTTTGAGGAACCAAGACTACCTGACTTTCTGGATAAAGTCATTATTCAGGACTTAAAGGTGGGTGATTGGAGAATCGATGTGGAACTGTCGCGTTATCCACATAATGTAGGAGTGAGACTTCTCAAAAAAGAAGGAGAGGTGAAACTCATTGTTATCGATTGAGATTTTTTGAAACTCTTCCTATGCCTTCTCTAGTTGAAAAAATAACCGAAGAATGGGCTTGTTCAGATCGATGGAAAGGGGTCAAAAGAGCCTATTCCGCAGCAGATGTGGTAAGACTTTCAGGATCGCTTTCTATTGAATATACCCTTGCTAGGCATGGAGCAACACTACTCTGGGAACTTCTCCATGACAAAGAACCAGTCATTGCTCTTGGAGCTGTAACAGGTATGCAAGCGGTTCAAATGGTCAAAGCTGGGCTTAAAGCTATTTATTGCTCAGGCTGGCAGATCGCTGCTGATGCTAATTTGGCTCAAGAAACGTATCCCGATTTTTCTCTTTATCCTTCTAATTCCATCCCTTTACTTGTAAAAAGGATCAATGCTTCATTGAGAAGAGCCGACGCGATCAACTTTGCCGAAAACAAAAAAGACATCCATTATTTTGTGCCGATTATTGTTGATGGGGAAGCTGGATTTGGAGGGGCATTGAATGCTTTCGAGTTAACAAAATGGTTAATAGAAGCAGGAGTGGCTGCGGTGCATTTTGAAGATCAACTTCCTTCGGCTAAGAAGTGTGGGCACATGCGTTCAAAGGTATTGGTTCCGACTAGAGAGGCTTTACAAAAACTTATAGCGGCACGGCTTGCCTCGGATATATTAGGAGTGAGCACCATTATTATAGCACGGACGGATGCCGATGGAGCCTCTTTTTTATCTTCGGATGTGGATGAAAGGGATCGACCATTTATAAAACGAAGAACCGAAGAAGGATTCTTTGAAATTCAAGGAGGGTTGGATTTAGCAATAGCGCGTGCACTGGTTTTTGCTCCTTATGTGGATATGTTATGGTTTGAAAGCTCAAAGCCCGATTTATTGGCTGCCCAACGATTTGCCGAAGCCATCCATGGAACCTTTCCTGGGAAATTGCTTGCTTATAATTGTTCTCCATCTTTTTATTGGAAAGAATATATGAAAGAAGAACAGATGGCATCGTTTCACAATAGGTTGGCTTCCTGGGGCTATAAATTACAAGTGATTTCTTTGGCCGGTTTTCATGCACTCTGTTACGGGATGTTTACCATGGCAAAGGAAATTAAAGAAAAAGGCTTGATAGCTTATTCTGTATTTCAAGAAAAGGAAAAAGAAGCACAACAGGAAGGATATACTGCGCTCAGTCACCAACAGGAAGTTGGAGCAAGCTATTTTGAACTGATTTATAATACCATTGTGGGTAAGATATAAAACATGAGTATTTATTCAGCACCTTCAGGAGTAACGATTGTAGGTACCTACCATAAAGAATGGGAAAAGATCCTTAGTTATGAGGCGCTCCGTTTTGTTGCTTCTCTTCATAGGCAGTTTGATGCCTTGCGTTTGGAACTACTGGAAAGAAGAAAAAAAATACAGAAAGCCATAGATGATAATCGACTTTCTTTAAACTTTCTTTCAGACACTCGTCAGATTCGTGAAGATAAATGGGAAGTAGCTGCGTTGCCTCAAAACTTGCCAGAGAGAAAAGTTGAGATTCTGGGAACGGCTTCTTTGGACTTTCTAAAGAATGCTGTGGAGTCAGGTGCCGATGGGATCATTATTGATTTAGAAGATTCTTTATCGCCGAGCTGGGAAAATATCATCGAAAGCCAGATCTTCTTGTTCGACTTCTTAAGGCAAAAAAATGATAGCAATACAAGCTATCAGCCTTTGCTTCACGTCAGGCCAAGAGGAATACATCTTTGGGAAAAACATGTTCATGTAGATGGCAAACCCCTTGCGGCAAGTCTTTTTGATTTTGGTCTTTATGTATATCACAATGCCAAACTACTTGTAGAAAGACAAAGTGGGCCTTTTTTTTATGTTCCAAAAATAGAAAATTTTTATGAGGCCGAATTTTGGTCTTCTCTTTTTTCGTTTACTGAAAACGCTCTTTCTCTTCCTTCTGGGAGTATACGGGCAACTATCATCATAGAGACTATTACAGCGGTTTTTGAAATGGAAGAAATCCTTCATTCAATGAAAAACCATGGCTGGGCTTTGAGCGTAGACCCACGTGATTATGTTTTCAGTGTCATAAAGAAATTCCGGAAGAGTAGAGAAGCACTTATGCCCGACAGGTCGGAAATTACAATGGATGCAAACTTCTTGCATGCCTATAGGAAGCTCCTTGTTGAGACCTGTCAGAAAAGAAGAGCCCTTGCCATTGGAGGAGTCTCTCTGTTAGAACCGTCAGTGATTTATGAGGATGCAGAGCTCTTCGAAAAAATAAAGTTCGAAAAAGAAAGAGACATTGCTCTTGGAATGGATGGGTGTATCGTCAATCATCCAAAGCTTGTCCCTGTGGTAAGAGAAGCTTTTAAGAATGTTTCAAGAGAAGCTATTACGGAAGCAAAGGAACACCCAGAAAGCCTCATAGTACGACCGGAGGATTTGCTTGATTTTAAGATCCCTGGGGCTATTACTGAATCAGGTGTTAGAAGCAATATTAGTCTTCTTTTCATGTATCTTTCTTCCTGGCTTTCTGGTCATGGAGCTGTAGATATCTTTAATCTTAAGGAAGATGTTTCATCTGCTGAAATTGCTCGCAGTCAGCTGTGGCAATGGGTTCATTTGGAAGCTGAGATGGATAGCGAAATTCCTTTTGACAAAGAACTTTTCCTATGCTGGAAAACAGAAGAAAAAGAGCTACTCAAACATCTTCCTTTTTTAGATCAAGTGGATCGAGTGATTGAAGAAGTTGTGTTAACAAAAGATTTCGTTGAGTTTTTGACACTCATTACTTACGAGTATTTATAAGAGAAGTTGAATCTTATCTTTGGGTGCTTGAGAAAGTCCATTTTTAAAAAGGTAGGAGGAAAAGCTGCGGAAGAAAAGCTGGCTTTAAATTGTTTTGATTTCTAGAGAAGAGATACTTTAGTTTTTAAGTTCCTTGACTACACCTAAGGCAAACATGGTAACAAAGAAGACAATTAAGAATTCAATTTTTTCGTGAACTAGGTAATGGAGGGAAACAATTCCTGAAGGAATGAGCACAGAAGGCAGGATTTTGGGATGGATGGTTCTTGGAGAGAATCTTTTGATTAGTAATAACAATAAAGATAATCCAAGCAAAATTCCAATCCATCTATAGTCTTCAGGGATCGGTTTCCAAAATAACATTCCCAAAAAACTGAATAAAGCAAAAATAGAAAATAAAACGAGGCTCAAAGTATCTGGTTTTGCTTTCAATTTTCTTACATTCAATATTTGAATGGCAAAATAGGAAGCAATGGAGGATCCAAGTAATAATAAAGAAATGCTAATATAGCCTTGAAAAGAATTCCTATAGGAAATAGCATCAGGGGTTGGAGTGATGGCTAAAAGATAACAACAAAAGCAATCCATAGACATTTATAAATTACAAAAAAATAGACATTTCTCAAGATCACTCAATATGGAATAAAATAACTCCTTCTCTTTTTTTTTTTCGTTGCTTTCCAAAGCAAAATAAAATTATTAGCAACGCTGTTTAGGGCTACTACGAAACTATTATGAATGCAATTTTATCTTTTGCGAATCTCAATGTTATCTTGAAGCAATAGCAATTAATGTATTAGTAGGATAGATTTTACATATATCATGTTTAAGCAAAGAAAAATAAAAAATTCTAAAAACCATTCTGAGTTCCTCAAAACACTCTTACACTCTTTACCTAAAGAGGAAGTTATCTATGAGCCTGAAGAACTCTCCGTTTATGAGTGCGATGGACTGACCGCTTTTAGGGTATTGCCTTTAGCTGTTGTGATTCCACAAAAAATTGAAGAGATCCTTGTGATCTTGTCTGCTTGCAAGCGATTTGGTGTGCCCATAGTGGTGCGAGGAGGGGGTACGGGGCTTTCGGGAGGTGCAACCCCAGTGGAGGGAGGGATTGTTCTTAGCTTGTCTAAGTTCAACCAGATTCTTGAAATCGATCCTATAAATCAGGTTGCTAGAGTAGAGCCTGGGGTCACTAATATGCAGGTAAGCCAGTCTGCTGCACCTTATGGACTTTATTTTGCACCAGATCCTTCCTCTCAGATTGCTTGTACGATTGGAGGAAACATTGCTGAGAATGCCGGAGGAATCCATTGTTTGAAATATGGCCTTACAGTCAATAATGTGCTTGCGATAAAGATGCTGACTGTAGAAGGGGAGATTGTCTCAATAGGGAATGTGGGAGGCGAAAGCCCTGGTTGTGATCTTCTTTCTTTAATAGTAGGCTCCGAAGGAATGCTTGGAATAGTTATAGAAGCTACCTTGCGTCTTTTGCCAAAACCTGAATGTGCAAAGCTTGTTGTTGGTTGTTTTGATGATGTCACTGAGGCTAGTAAAACAGTAAGCCAGATTATTGCTTCAGGCATAGTGCCTGCAGGACTTGAAATTATGGATAAGCTGGTTATTGAAGCAGTCCAATCCTATATTCAAGTAGGCTTTCCAACTTCGGCTGCAGCCGTTCTACTGTGTGAGCTTGATGGGATGTTTGAAGAAGTGGAGGAAGAGTGTAGGCTGGTTGAACAAATAATGATCCAGATGGGAGCTAAGGAGATCATTAGGTCTAAGAATGAGGAAGAAAGGTTGCTCCTTTGGAAAGCAAGAAAATCAGCCTTTCCGGCCGCAGGGAGAATTTCTCCTGATTATTATTGTATGGATGGAACAATTCCAAGAAAAAGTCTAGCTTTTGTACTCAAAAGGATTGCCGAACTAGCCGCTCAATATAATCTTAGAGTTGGAAATGTTTTTCATGCGGGCGATGGGAATATACATCCCCTAATTCTCTATGATAATAGTATTGTTGGGGAGATGGAAAGAGTCGAAAGCTTAGGAGAAAAGATTCTTGAACTCTGTGTTGAAGTTGGAGGATCGATTACTGGAGAACATGGGGTAGGTCTTGAAAAGCTTGGGCCAATGTGTCTCCAATTTTCCTTGGAGGAAATTCAGCAGTTCCATCGGATAAAAAGAGCTTTGGATCCAGACGCTTTGCTTAATCCAGGGAAAGCCATTCCTACACTTCATCGATGTGCGGAATTTGGAAAGATGCATGTGCATCAAGGACAGATTGCTTTTGCAGGTATAGAAAGATTTTGATTTTTAAATAATTGAAAATGATAGACTGTCCTTCTTCAGCCACCGACTCAATCACAAACGAGCTTATAGAAAAAATAAGAAGGGTTATCAATCTTAAAGAGAAGATAAAAATCATTGGCGGTGGAACGAAAGAAAGGTTAGGTAGGAAAGTTGTTGGTAAACCTATTAACGTTTCAGAAAATAGAGGAATCATTACATATGATCCGGCTGAACTATTTGTAACAGTAAAGAGTGGTACTCCTATCGGCTCCCTTGAAGAAGTCTTGAAGCAGCATGGCCAATATCTACCTTTTGAACCTCCCCATCTGGGAGAACAAGCTACTGTGGGGGGAGTAGTTGCGTGTGGACTTTCTGGTCCATCAAGACCCTATAAAGGGGCATTGAAAGATTATCTTTTAAAAGTAAGGATCATTAATGGAAAGGGAGAAGTTCTAACCTTTGGCAGTCAGGTCATCAAAAATGTGGCTGGTTTTGATCTATTCAGGCTGATGGCTGGAGCCCAGGGAACCCTTGGAATAATCCTGGACGTGACTTTTAAAGTACTTCCCCTCCCACCATTTTCAACTACTGTAGTTTTAGAAAAAAATGCTACCGAGGCACTTCGTTTTCTTTCAATAATTGCAGCTAAATATTTTCCGCTTTCAGCCAGTTGTTATTATAACAATAAACTTTATGTGAGAATTTCTGGTTATGAAAAATCTGTAAGGAGAGCCGAAAAAGAAATTGGAGGAGACATTTTAGCAAACGATCATCAATTTTGGAACTCCGTCAAAGAAAGAACCCATCCTTTTTTTATAAATAGCCAAAGACTGTGGCGATTGGTTCTTCCCCAAGCTGCTCCTTTGCTACCGATGGAAGGGGAATGGTTTTTCGACTGGGGTGGAAGTCAGAGATGGTGGAAAGGGGAAGAAGACAATAGGGAAGCCATTTTTCGTTGGGCACGAGATCAAGGAGGATATGCTTGGTGCCATGACAAGGAAGTGACTTTGGCTTCTCCTTTGGATACGGCCCTCCTGCGTATTCATAGAAGGCTTAAAGAGGCTTTTGATCCTTTTGGGCTTTTAAATCCAGGTAGAATTTATGAGGAGTTTTAAATCATCTCATGGATACTCAACTGCACCTAAAGTATAGCAAGCTTCAAGCCGGGAAGGAAGCCAAGGAACTTATCAAAGCATGTGTGCATTGTGGATTTTGTAATGCCACCTGTCCAACATACCAATTAATAAGTGATGAGCTAGACGGACCGCGAGGCCGAATATATTTGATAAAGGCTTTTTTAGAAGGTAAGGCTTCTGGAGAAAAGACCAGAATACATCTTGATCGTTGTCTATTATGCCAAGGTTGTGAAACGACTTGTCCTTCCAATGTGCAATTTGGAAGACTTGCAGATATGGGTAAGGAACTCGTTGAGCAGGTAGAAGAACGACCTTTTTTGGACAAAGCCTTTCGTTGGCTTCTTCTCTATTTTGTGCCAGAAAGGAAAAGGTTTTTTTATTTGTTTAAAATTGGAAATCTTTTGAGAGCTTTTTTACCTAAATATTTGCGCCGTAAATTACCTAATCTTTCTAACATTCAGAAAGGATGTTTTGAGAAGCCTCAATGGATTAGGGAAAAGCGGGCTCAAATGATTCTTTTTAAAGGATGTGTTGAACCTGTGCTGTATCCATCTGTTTTTGAAGCAACTAGAAGACTATTCGGCAGTTTGGGTATTCAACTGATTGATGTTCAAAATGAAGGTTGTTGTGGGGCATTGGCTTATCATTTATCCTACAAAAAAAAGGCAAAGGAACAGATGAAGAACAATATCGACTTATGGACTAGCTACCTAGAAAAGGGGATAAATGGGATTGTTGTTTGTTCTTCGGCCTGCTGTCAGATGATTAAAGACTATGGAGTTGTTTTTAAAGATGATCCAGTTTATCAAAATAGAGCTTTGAAGATAGCGACATTGACTTTTGATCCTGTCGAAATTTTAGAAAAAGAGGAGTTTTCTTTAAAACTTACTGCAGAACAATTTCCCACTGTGGCCTTTCACAGTCCTTGTACTTTACAACATGGGATGAAAATGAGGGGAAGGGTAGAAGCCCTTTTAAAAAAATTAGGTATTCACCTAACAGATATTCCAGATAATCACATTTGCTGTGGTGCAGCAGGAGCTTACGCCTTGTTGCAAAAGGATTTTTCTCAAAGCCTACTGGATGCAAAAATAAAAAATATTCTTTCTGGAAAGCCAGGGGCGATTCTTACGGCGAATGTTGGCTGTCGACTGCAGTTGCAATCGGCTACCACTCTTCCCGTTCTTCATTGGATAGAATACTTAGATAAATTACGGTTGGATAAGCCTCAATAAGGATAAGGGGTAGTCACTGTTTTACCAGAAAACATATTTGACACCGGCCACACCAATGTATTGGAAAAAGTTCCCTAAAGCAAAAGAGGCTTGCCCAGGCGTACTTGTCATTACATTAAAGTGAGCCAAATTTTTGAAGATTGAAATGGAACTATCAAAGTAAATGAATTTCCCTTCAATAAAAACACTCAAATGATCCGTGATGTAATATTCTGCCCCCATAATTTCAGCAAGAACGAAGGCTCCGGTTGTACTGGAATGGGAAGTATCGAAGCCACCAGCTGGTGCAAGTCCAGTAATATTAGAAGCTGTCACGATTCCTCCACCAACTCCAAATCCAATATATGGAGCAAACCGATAAGGAGTGATTAATTTGGTTAAAGAATTAATTGTCATAATCCCTACATTCAATTGCATGTCAGGAGTCACACTGCTACCATGGAATACTGGCCCAGAAAAATTCCCTATGTACCCATTCATTGGATTAGAATAGCCAGCATAGAACCCATCGAATTCCACGGCTTCAGTTACTCTATAAGGGGAATGACCGATCTGCCAACCTTTATATTGATAGCCAACTTTTAGCCCTCCAATTCCTCCCCAAGAGCCACCATAATTTCCCATCCCTATGTTACCTTTTGTATCTGTATAGGTCCATTGGCCAGAATCTAGGTACCCTCCACCACCATATAGAGCCGCATAAACTCCTTGATGATAGTGAAAGGTATCGATTTTAGATAAATTCTTTAAATTTTTTGATAATTCTTCTTTTGCTTTAGGATCAGAATCTTCCACAGAAACACTGTTGTCATCCCGAAAGTCGGCACCCGCAAGAGGCAAAGTAAGAAGACTGGAAAAATTAAGGATTAAAAAAAGGGAAAGGAAGGTTACAAAGTGAATTTTAGGACGCATATAAAAACCATATTATCAAAGATATATTTTTCCCTTTTTGACAAAAATAGAAACAACAGTCAAAGAAAATTATTAAATTCATTAATCTTTTTCTTTTTTATCTGGATGGATAGGTTTTGGTAAACGGTTCTTGTAAAGATTCGATTCAATGACTTTCTGGATAAGCTGGTCGGCTCCATCCAGTTCTCTTTCATAAATATGTGCTTCATATTTTTCCTTTGGGAACTTTACTAATGAACTTAAAATAGGCTCCCCTTTTTTGTCTACATGGGTCAGTGCTATGACTGAAAGGCCAGGTCGTAAGGGATGTCTTTTTAGTTCTTCGGGAGAAAGACGGATTCTGACAGGCACTCTTTCGACAATATGAATATAGTTTCCGGTTGCATTTTCAGGAGGCAGCAAAGCAAAGGCGCTTCCTGTACCTGGATGCAATCCTTCTACCTGTCCGTGATAAATGAGTCTTCTTCCGTAATAATCCACTGTAATAGTAACGGGTTGACCTGGACGAATTTTCTTCATTTCTCTTTCTCTGTAGTTAGCTTCTACCCATAGGTAGTCTAGAGGCACAATTGACAAAAGATAAGTATCGGGACGAACTTCATCCCCTGGCTGGACTTTTCTATTGGCAATATAGCCAGTAACAGGTGCGTAAACTTCCCTTCGGACATAATCCAGATAGGCATTTTTAAGTTCGGTGGCGGCTTGTTTGACTAGAGGATGATCCTCTATTTTTGTGTTGAAGATTTGCGATTCGGCATCATAGAGAGAAGCTTCATCCTGTTTGACTTGTGCTTCGAGTTCTTTGACCTGCTGCTCGGTATCATCTACAAGCTGTTCGGAGACGGCTCCATAAGAGACAACACTTTTATAGCGTGCTAAATCGTGTTTGAGCCGATCTAATCTAGCAATTTCTGCTAACAGTCGATTCCTGCTGACCTGGACTTGGTAGAAGAGATCTTCAACCCTTCTAACCGTTTCCCCTAGGTTAGCTTCTGCCCGTTCCAGGGCGACTCTTGAATCAAGCCTATCCAACCTGACTAAGACCTCTCCTTGATGCACCAGCTGGGTGTTTTCATAGAGTACTTCTGTGACCACACCACTGACTTGTGATTTCAAAGGCACAAGATTACCTATAACATAGGCATCATTGGTGATTACTACTCGACTGAAAATAAAAAACCAAAGGATAAAATAGAGAAGCCCTAAAAAGAGAATGCCTAAGGTGACAAGGACCAGTTGTCTGTTGCGTATGACTCTTCTTCGGTATTTAGGTGGGGTAGAAGCGATGATTGACCTATTTAAATATCGCAAAAGCTTCTTCCATGGGTCCTTGAGATTGGTTGTTTTTTTTTCTGCTTCATTCGATGGACTCATATCCACCCCCTAAGGCTAAAAAAAGGCCGACCGCTGCTTCCAGATGTTCAGCAGTTCTATTACTTAATGTGATTTGAGATTGAATAAGTGTATACTGTAAGTCTAAAAGATCAGTCTTGGTGTTAATTCCAGCAGAAAAAAGTCTTGCCGAAAGTTCAGCATTAGATTTTGCTGAATTTGTTGATTGTTCCTGCGAACTCAGATTTTTATCCGTTTCTTTCCATACGGATAAAGCATCGGCTACTTGTTGGAAAGCCGAAAGCAGCGTGCTATTATAACTTTCAACAGCAATATTGTATTCTTCCTGAGCTACGACAAGTTCCGAACTGAGTCTGCCAGCAGTGAAAATAGGTAAATTCCAGGCAGGGCCAGCAATATACAATAAAGGTAAAGCGGGATTGAGAAAAAGAGTTGCAAAATTCAAAGTTTCAAAGCCGACGAGAGCAACGAGATCAAGATTTGGATAAAATGCCGTTTTTGTAACTTTGACTTGATGAGCAAGAGCTTCCGCTCTCCATCGGCTCACAGCTACATCAGGTCTTCTTCCTATAAGATCGAGAGGAAGAGACTTTGGTAATGGAAATCGTTTTGGGAAGGTCGATTCTTTTACTAAAATAGTTCTACCCCAATCGGGACTTTGTCCAGCCAGCCTGGCGATTTCATCTCTTAAGATTTGCGTTTCTCTTTCGAGGCTGTTAACTAGTTGGTTTACTGTTTCCAGCCTCTGCTCAATGGTATGGACTGGGAGTAAGTTTTCTATGCCACTTTTTTTTCTCATCTGAACAAGATGAAGCAGTTCATTGATGATTTGTTGTCCACTCCTTGCCAGTCCTAATTCTTCTTCAGCAGAGACCAATCTAATGTATCTACTGGCAAGAGTCGTGCTCAGAAAAAGTCGGGCGAGGGCATATTCTGCTTCAGAAGCCCTTGCCATGCCAATAGCTGCTCTCACCCGGGCTTTATCTTCTCCCCAAAGATCTAAGTGATAGTTTGAGAGGGCAGGAATGACACTCCAAAAAAAGAAACTGTTGTCTCCGAACGGACCAAAAAAACTACTCCCAGGAAGTTGCAAAACTCCCAGGGGCACAGGGAAAAGAAATTGCGTGGAACTAAAGGAAGGGAGGTAGCGACTGCGAGCACCAGCTGCAATGGCCCATGCTTGATGTATCCTTGAAAGTGAGGCTTTTAGATCTGGATTTTTTCCCAGTGCTATAGTTATAATCCGATTCATTTCAGGATTATGAAACTCCTCCCACCAGCGAAGCGAAGGCCATTTTTTTACTATTTTTTCAGAAGAGTTGTCGAATTGAGCATTAAGGGTTTCTTTAATCTGTGGAGTATCAAGGGGAGCTGCAACACGTGTGTCTTTTGGCAGAGTAGCACAGCCTGCAACCATCATGCCAATAAGCATTGACAGAAATAGCAGAAAATGAGCGTTGCAAAATCTGTCTTTTGTCAAGGGCTCCATAGATAAACAACATTCCATGATAATATTTTGCTAAGGCCAGTATAATTTTTGGGTCATTCTTCTCTTTTCGACACACATTGTAGAAAATTTTAAGAAAATTATATTCCTTTTTTTTTCATGGCTGGAATCCAGACTAAAATAGCCATCAGAAAAAAAATCCAGCTACAAAGCCTGTAGGTGTCATCCAGAGCTAAAATAATAGAATGGCTAGCTGCCTGTTCTACCATCTTCGATTGGATCTGTAAGTTGTTCAGACCAAGATGTTGGAGTGAGGCTATAAAGCTTAGACTTTCTGAGTTCTGACCTGTAAATGTTTCAACAAGTCGTGTCTGTTGGAAATCACGTCTATGCTCCATCAGCATGGTTCCAAGGAGTCCTCCACCCCAAGTAAGAAAATAAGTGCGTAATAGAATACTTGTATTCACTGCGGATTCTTGGTTTTTTTTGATAATCCATTAATGGCTATAGCATTGAGTGCTGGAACAAGACCAACGTAGGCACCATTGAGGACTTGAGTAAAGAGAATGTATTGATTAAAAAATTGATCAAAAAAGGCTCTTTTGTTGAAAAAATCGTAATAACCAGTCCAATAGCAGAATATGCCTAAGAGAATCAAGAGAATGGAAGCGACTATTTTGGGATTGATTCTCGGAGATAAAAAAACGGATAGGGGATAAATAATCGGTAGAAAAAACAATAAGGGAGCCATGGCTAGTCCGGCTTGAAAAGAGGAGAAATTCGTATGGTTTTTCAATACCTGAAGTGTAAAAACTAGGGTCGAGAAAAGCCCATAGACAATCGCAAAGGAAATAGGAGTTATGATAGAGGAGATAAGAAAGGTTGGTTTGAAGAAAAGTTTGAGGTTGATGAAAGGATTTTTTCACCCATTTCCCAAACAACAAAATAGAGAAGCGATATTCCACCAAAGAGAAAAAGAAGGTCAATAAAGGTGGAATTATACCAATCTTCATCCTGTCCACGCGTGACTAAGGTTTGAAAACACAGAGCAGCAAAGAGCAAAAGCATAAATCCGATCCAATCAAAAGGATGGGGAACTGGCGTATCTTCCTGTCTTTTCTCGGTAAGAACAAGGAGAATCCAGCTTATTATTAGCCCACAGATGATATGAAGAGAACAGCTTGTCAAAAAATAAGCTCTCCAGCCAAATGATTCATTGATAAACCCTCCGACTACGGGACCAAACCCAAAGACAGAAACCTGAAGAAAGCCGAAATAAGTGGTCACAAAAGGCCATCGACTAATTGGATAGTAGTCGAGAAGATTAAGCTGGCAGAGTGTCATTGTACTACCGCCAGAGATACCAAGGAGGAGCCTAAAGAACAGGGAAAGATAGTAGTCTGAACTGATGGCAACAAGAAAATCGAATAGAGCAAAAAACCCGATTGATAAAAGCAAAGATTTAACTCGACCAAAAGCTCGATCAAACCAAGGGCCTATAAATAGCCCGAATGCTTGACCAGCGAAATAAATCGTCGAAATCCAGGAGGCATGGCTTGGGCTTACCCCCAAATCTCCTGCCGGATAGAGATTAAAGGTGGCATAAGCAGGAGGACTATAGGTACCTAAAAGAAATTCGATACTAAATAGCCCCTGTAACACAACAAGCAAAGCCGGCTTAAGTTCTTTTTTGCTTTCAAGAGCCATTGCCTAAAAGTTGTTTCTTCGATTTAAATATTTTCTAAAGAATCAAAACTTAAATTCAATACTATTAAAATTTTTTTCTAAACAAAATTTTTACAAGAATAAAAATTCAATGACCTCTAGAAACAATATTAATTTATATAATAATATTTTATTTTTGCTTATTGTCTTTATTGT
Organism: Methylacidiphilum kamchatkense Kam1; assembly: GCF_007475525.1. NCBI lineage: Bacteria > Pseudomonadati > Verrucomicrobiota > Methylacidiphilae > Methylacidiphilales > Methylacidiphilaceae > Methylacidiphilum (ex Ratnadevi et al. 2023) > Methylacidiphilum kamchatkense. Next base: position 919,732 of record NZ_CP037899.1, read on the forward strand.
TTCTAGAGAAACTCTTTGTAATGGAAAATAATAAATTTATCTAATACTTCTTAACTAAAATAGAATATAAAATATATTTATATTTTAAAACATTTTTCGATTTTAACTTTTTTATTATATTAATCATATTTTTTATAAGTATGGTTAGGATTTTCGCTTTTGGGTAGCAAATGAGGAAAGTTTCTTTTTTTTTTCTGCATCTAGCGCTGGGCACAGAATTTTTGCTGGCCGTTTACAGCTCATCTGCTTATGCGGTGCTTAACAGGCATGCTGTAGGAGAATTAGGCCAAAGCCCAAGTCATGCGATGTGGACTTCGACCATTTTTTTATTGGCCGGGCTTTGGGTATGTTTCTCAGTCCATGGTTATCAACTGTTTATGGCAAAGTGCGCTCGCTTTTAGGAGCCATTGTCATTCTTATTTTGAGTAATTTTATCTTGGCTTTGACAACCGACTTCTATCTTTTTCTTTTTTTTAGGTTTCCTTTAGGCTTAGCAGCTGGAGCCGTGATGATGCTTTGTCAATATGTTTTGATGGATTTTTATCCGATCAGTAAATGGCCATTTGTGACGACTCTTTTTGGGTTTCTTCTGTTGACAACATTTGGCTTTGGACCTCCCTTTGGGGGCGTGTTGCAAGAATACCGATGGAATTGGAGAGATTATTTTTTAATTAACCTCCTTTTGCACACGATCCTTTTCTGGGTACTCTTTGTTTTTCTAAGAAAAAAGAATGACACAACTCGTAGGGTTCCTTTGGATTGGATCGGTCTTTCATTGCTTACTACTTGTTTTTTCTCCTTCCAGATAGTTGTCTCAAGGGGTCAGGATGAAGATTGGTATAATTCATTTTTTATTAATTGTTTCTTTTTTTTAGGGGTGAGTTCTCTCATTTATTTTATTGTCTGGGAATTGGGAGAAAAAAAACCATTCTTTGATGTCCGACATTTTCTAAAACCCAACTTTTCCATCGCGAACTTGCTTGGGCCGATTTCTTTCGGCCTTCTATATGGTGCCTTTTCTGTGCTTATTGGAGCACTCCAGCAATTAGGTTATACCTCATTTCTTTCTAGTCTGCCTCTTCTCCCTATGCTTTTCTGCCTTCCTTTTCTTTATCCTCTGTCTGTGTTTCTTTCTAATCGTTCTGATCCTAGGCCCGTGGCAAGCCTCTGCTTTGCCATGTTATCCCTCTTTTGCTACATGACAAGTAATTATGACTTTTTCAATCGTCGATCTTTTTTTATTCAGACAATTCTACTCTCCCAAATCTTATTAGGAGGCATGGTTGGGCTACTGCCAGCAATCAATCGGATAAGTATTGAAGGCCTTTCGCAGCGCAATCAGCAAAAGGCGATAAACGAGGGTATTTTGCTAAGGACTTTTTCTTTTTCTATTGGCGGAGGACTTTTAGGCACACTCTTAGAACATCGAACTGCTTTCCAGCAAGTTTGTCTTGTCGAAACCCGTAGCTTGTTTGATCCTCAGGTGGTTGAATTTCTCCAAAGACTTAGGGATTGGGGACTTGATTCCATGCAGGCATTAAAAGTATATGGGAACTTAGTTAGCCAAAGAAGCTATATTTTAGCGGTTGATGACACCTTTCGGTTTTGTGCCATCCTCTATTTGTTTATCACTTTTCTCATATGGTTTGCCAAGATTAAAAAAACATAAGCTTGACACAAATGGACCTTAACTAGCTGAAGGATCGCTCCAGGTCCAATTTTTAATTTCTGGCATATCATCTAGATGAGTTCGAACATAGGTAGTGTGTTCAGCTATTTTTCTTTCAAAAAAGGCGATCATATTTTCTCCTTTTGTCCGGAGATGGGGGACTCCTTTTAAAGCATATTTGATTGCATCAATAGCCAGATTGTACCGGCTCATCTTATTGAGAACGACCATGTCAAAAGAGGTTGTTGTTGTTCCCTCTTCCTGGTAGCCACGGACGTGGAACCTGGCCGGATTAGGTCGTCCATGAATAAGGTCGTGGACCATTCTAGGATATCCATGAAAAGCAAAAAGCACAGGTTGGGTTGCACTAAAAAGATGAATAAACCTCTGTTCATCCATTCCATGAGGATGATAGGCTGGAGGGGAAAGGGTCATCAGATCGACAACATTCACCACTTTAACTTTAAGCTCAGGAAAATGTCTTTGTAGGAGCCAAGAAGCAGCCACTGTTTCCAATGTTGGGACATCTCCTGCACAGCCAAGAATAATATCAGGGCTTCCTTCATCATTACTTGCCCAGGTCCAAATAGAAGCCCCACGGGCACAATGAGCACGGGCTTCTTCCATATTCAGCCAATTAAGAGCTGGCTGCTTTTCAGCTATGATCAGATTAACATAATTTCTGCTTCTTAAACAATGATCCATGACCGAAAGCAATGTGTTTGTATCTGGTGGCAGATAGATTCTGATTACGTGTCCTTTTTTGTTAATCAGTGTATCGATAAATCCAGGGCCTTGATGGGTATATCCATCATATTCCTGACGCCATACATGGGAAGACAATAGATAATTAAGAGAAGCGATAGGTTTTCTCCACGGTATTTCCCTGTACAGTTTTAGCCACTTGGCATGTTGACTTGCCATTGAATCAAGAATCATGGCGAAAGCTTCGTAAGAAACCAACAGTCCATGCCTGCCGCTAAGAAGGTAGCCTTCGAGCCAACCTTGGCAGCAGTGTTCGCTCAAAATTTCCATGATCCTTCCATCAGCAGATAGATGATCGTCATCTGGATTGGTCTTGGCTACAAAACAGCGATTTGTTACCTCGAAAACCGCTGAAAGCCGATTCGAATCCGTTTCATCAGGACAAAAGATACGAAAGTTCGTTGGATTTCTTCGAAGCACATCGCGAAGATACTTTCCTAGAACATGGGTGGGTTCGGATACAGTATTTCCAGGTTGTTTGACACCAACTTGGTATTCAGTGTAATCAGGCAAAACCAGATCGACTAAAAGACTACCCCCATTGGCATAGGGACTTGCACCCATTCGAAGGCTTCCCTTTGGAGCAAGATCTGAAAGATCTTTTCGTAGTTTTCCAGATTCATCAAACAGCTTTTCGGGATGGTAACTCTTAAGCCAAGATTCTAAAAGTTTTAAATGTTCAGGATTTTCTCGTGCATCCATCAGTGGACTTCTATGAGAACGAAAAGTGCCTTCTATTTTTACTCCGTCCACTTCTTTAGGGCCCGTCCACCCATCAGGAGTTCTCAACACGATCATGGGCCATCGGGGCTTGGAATGCACTCCTTTTTCTTTTGCCTCTTGCTGAATTTGCCGAATCGTTGCATAGGATTTTTCTAAAGCAATGCCTAGATCCGTATGGACCTGCCTTGGATCGCTTCCACACACAAAAAGAGGCTCATAACCCATGCCAGAAAAAAACATGGCTATGTCTTTATCTTCCATTCTTCCGAAGATAGTGGGCCCAGAAAGTTTTCCATCATTTACATGGAAAATCGGTAAGACAGCTCCATCCCTAGCGGGGTTGAGAAAATTTATTGATTGCCAACTGGCAGCCAATGGTCCAGTTTCAGCTTCGCCATCACTTACAACGGCTGCTGCAATAAGCTCCGGATGATCGAATACGGCACCAAAAGCATGCAAAAGAGAGTAACCCAGTTCACCCCCTTCGTGGATAGATCCAGGCGTCATGGCGCTTACATGGCTGGGAACTCCACCAGGGGAAGAAAATTGCCTACAAAAAAGAGTGAGACCATCTAGATCTTGAGAAATTTCAGGATAAAATTCTGTATAAGTTCCTTCCAGATATAGGTTTGCCAGAATCGCTGAGGAACAATGCCCGGGTCCGGTAATAAAAAGAAATTGAGCATTAGTTTTTTGAATTAACCTATTGAGCTGAACATAAATGAGATTTAATCCAGGGGCTGATCCCCAATGCCCTCGAATGCGTGGTTTTAGGTGTTCGGGTCTTAATGGAACTCGAAGCAGAGGATTTTCTTTTAAATAAAATTGGGCAGCTGCCAGATAATTTGCAGCGTTCCAATATTCAATGTGCAGATCAATGTTTTCGATATCCGGTGCCATAAGTACATCTCCTGTAGTAATAGACTTTTTAGGATTTAGGGAGTGAAGCTTGTTTAAATTTCTATATCAATAAAAGCTAAAAGAAGAAAATAAGTTTCTAAAAGAATACTTTCCTTCGGGCTCCGTTCAAGGTTCGTTAAGCCATCATCCTCTCTAACTAATAAGCTTTCTATAACTAACGAACTCTCTGGTATGGAGTTACCGACCAAAGAATATTGCCTAAATAGTACAAAAGTTGCACTTTCGCTTTTCTATTTCTAAAGCCTATTCTAACAACAGCTCCTACTGTGGTTTAGCTACCCAGCTCAAACGGCTTTCAGATAACCTGATAGGGAATATGGGTAAGCAGAGGGTCACTAATTCTTGCTTTTTGGAGATTGCTTCTTTTTAGTTTTAGAGGTCTTTTTTGATGATCTTCTTTTTTTAGAAGTTTCTCCTGTTTTGGATCGGCTAATAGCTCCATTCTTCTTGCTTTCCTTGGCAGGAAATTCGAAGCTGAGCTTTCCTTGTTCGTTCAAAACAAGATAGGCTGAAAAGTTTTTCTTTCTCTTTTTAGATCGGAACTGGGTAAGAAGAGAGGTTTTTTTCTCTTTCAGAAGCTTTTGCATTTCCTCTCTGGATAATTCTTGACCAAGAATTTCTTTGTTGATTCTAAAGGTACACTTGCGGGTTCCATTATGAGAGGATTGAAGAAAATTGGCACAGGCATAGTATCCTTTTGTTTCCACTACTGATGCTTGATCCAAAGGACAACTCCCAAGAGATTCTTCAGAAAGAATTTCGTCGACGTTTTCTTGAGGTTCCTTTTTTTCATAAACAAAACTGACATGACCACTTTCATCATCTAATTTTAAAGAGGCACTAAAGGGATCTCCGCTTTTATTATAAAAGCCTTTAAGTGGACCAATTTCTTTATTGGCTAGTAGACCTTCCAGTTCATTTGGAAATAATGGCCGTCCAGCAATATACTTTGTCAAGCGAAAGGAGTTATCAAGGGATTTATACTCGTATAAAGTTTCTTCGATGGAATGACCTTGAGGACTAGAAATGGGAAGAGGTTTTCTGAAATTATCGATTGAACCAAATGCTTTGACTTTTTCGACAATCGATTCGGTCAGTTGGTAGATTTCTTTCATGAATTTTTCTTGAGGATAGTTCCCCTTTTCCATCTGCTGTAGTTTAAATTCCCATTCTCCAGTAAGTTCAGCGGATCTTAAGGTTTGGATATTGATGGCTTCCAACAGTTCAATGAGGGAAAATGCCTTTGGGGTAGCTAAAAGTTCTCTTCCTTTTTGCCTTCGAATATATCCATCTTCTATCAATCCTTCAATGATTGCAGCTCTGGTTGCCGGGGTTCCCAACCCTTTTTTCGACATGGCTTCCCGAAGCGTTTCATCTTCAACAAGATTGCCTGCACTTTCCATGGCTGAAAGAAGGGTTGCTTCTGTAAAATGAGCTGGGGGTTTTGTTTCTTTAGTAACGGTTTCCAATGCAATAGCTAACACTCTTTCCCCTTGTTCGATTGGACAAAGCGATTGTTCCTTTTCCTCTTTATTTTCTATAGATTGTATGGCCCCATAAACTTTTAACCAGCCAGCAGACCTAAGGCTTTTGCCTTCGGTTTTAAAAGCTTCCCCTTCTATAATTGTAATTCGTTTTGTTACATCCCATTCAGCTGGTGGATAGAAGGAAGCCAGAAATCTTCTTACAATAAGTTGATAAATTTTTTCCTCACTAGCATTGAGGGATTTGGGGGTATTTGTTGTTGGAATAATGGCAAAATGATCGGAAACCTTCTGGTTATTAAAGATCCTGTTCTTTGGATTTACCCATCCATGAGTTAAGATTTCTTTAGCAAAAGCTTGAAATGATTCATTAGAAAGACTTTTCAGCACATCCTTAACCCTATCGACATAATCTTCAGGAAGAAATTTTGAATCTGTCCGAGGATAAGTAATCAGTTTGTGATTTTCATATAAGGATTGCGCAATCTGTAAGGTTTTCTGGGCACTGTAGCCTAAACGATAATTGGCTTCTCTTTGTAGTGTTGTGAGGTCAAAGAGTAAAGGAGGGGATTGTAAGGAAAGTTTTTTTTCTTCAGTGACATTCCCCCATTTGTTTAAGCATTTTTCCACAATTTTCTGACATTGTTCCTGATTCCATAGCCGTTCAGGGTGATTGTCATCTTTGTCTGATTGAGAGCTTTTTTCTAAAAACCATTTCCCTTTATATTCTCCTTGACGGGATCGAAATGTTCCCACAATTTCCCAATAAGTCTGAGGTTTGAATTGAAGGATTTCTTTATCCCTCGCTACAACCATTGCCAAGGTCGGAGTCTGTACTCTACCGACGGAAGTCAGCCTAAATCCATTGGATTTGGAATGGATGGCTGTAAGGGCCCTTGTTCCATTTATGCCAATAAGCCAATCGCTTTCTGATCTTGATACAGCTGCACAGGCCAATCCCTCGACTTCGCTTAGTGCTCTTAGATTTCTAAAAGCTTCGATAATGGCTTCTTTGGTCATCGACTGAAGCCAGAGCCTTTGTATGGGTTTATTGACATTCGCATAGCGAATGAGATACCTGAAAACAAGCTCTCCTTCTCTTCCAGCATCGCAAGCATTGATAATCAGATCAATGTCCTCTCTGTGGAGCAAGGATATCAGAAGATCGAGTCTTTCTTTCGATTTTTCTATCGGTTTTAAGGAAAAGGAAGCAGGGAGAATGGGGAGGTTGGCTAAAGACCATTTTTTGTGTCGAACATCCATTTCCGCAGGAAGACAGAGTTCAACGACATGTCCGACGGCTGAACTAATCACCATCTTTTCATTTTCATAAACCGCATGTCGTCCTATAGGAAAACCTCCCAAAGCTTCGGCAATATCTTGAGCTACACTCGGCTTTTCTGCTATAACTAATGTTTTACCCATCTCGTGCTTTTGTTTGTTTTGCTTATTCAATGATATTTATTAAAATATTTTACACAAGAAATCTAAAAGCATCTCAGTGAGCCATTCTAGTTTTTTTCCTTTACAAAGTCCGGACATAACGTCTTCCAGGAAGCTGGTGAATGATTTTTTTCATCTCTAATCGATTTAATACGGAAAGAAGGGTAGCGGAAGCTAACCCTGTTTTTTTGAGCAATTCTTCTACAGAAATTTCTTCAGCATCCATGGCGAGATACACCTGTTGTTCATCCTTAGAAAGTTTAATTTTTTCGGCTCTCTCTTTATCCCCTGCCTTCAAATGGACCAAAGGGAATAGATAATTAATCTCTTCAAGAATATCTTCTAATGCACCCACAAGCTTTGCTCCCTCTTTGATAAGCTGATTGGGACCAAAAGCATAGGGATTGTCTATTCTACCAGGAACGGCAAAAAGTTGTCTGCCCTGTTCTAAAGCTATGCGAGCAGTTAAGAGTGAACCACATCCCTGGGCAGCTTCCACAACCACCACCCCAATAGATAAGCCACTAATAATCCTATTGCTGAGAAGAACAGTAGATCGGCTAGAGACTGTTCTAGGTGGAAATTCACTAAGGATCAATCCTTTTTTCGTGATTCTTTCTAATAATTGAAGATTCTGAGGGGGATGATGACACCTCTCCAGTCCTAAACCCATTACGGCCCATGTGATTCCCTCTGCAGCCAGAGCTCCAAGATGAGCGTGGGTACCTATTCCCAAAGCACAATCTGAAATGACAGCAAATCCAACCCTAGCAATTTGATAGGCGAGTCTTCTTGCTATTTGTATGCCATAAGGGGTTGGATTTCTGCTTCCCACAATGGCAATACCATAGTTCCATTTTTCTGGAATCTGTCCTTTGCAATAAAGTAGTAAGGGCGGAGAATCAATAGCTTTAAGTACCGAAGGATACGTAGGGTCCTCGTAACAAATTGCCTCTATGCCAAGGTTCCTACACTGGTTGATTTTCTCATTAATCTTATATTCGTCAATAGGTAGGAAAATTTTCTGAGTGATTTTTTCGTTTAACCCACATTTTTCAGCAATCTCTTTGAATGTAGCATTGAAAACATTTTCAATGCCACCACAACCGGTGATGATTTTTGCTCCCGTTGCCAATCCTATGCCAGGTATTTGTAAAAGGCGAAGATAAAGTCGAACTTTATAATCATTGTTCATGCCAACCGTTCGATTAGTGACCTTGTACTACGATTTCTTTTAGGACTCGATCCACATCGGCTTTTTTGACCTCCTTGCTAATAACAGGAAAACCGATAGACTGAAGGAGAATCCAGGAATTCACGCCTTGAACTCTTTTTTTGTCTAAATCAAGGGCATGGAAGATTGCTTGCTTGGAAAAGCCTTTAGCGATCAGAGGTAAAGAATATAATTGCAAAATGTGTTTTAATCTTTCAATCGAAGAAAGCGGAAAAGACAATAACCAATGGGAGAGCAGACAGGCAGCATGCATTCCAATAGCAATGGCTTCACCATGCAAAAGATCTTTATACTTGTTGGCTGCTTCTAGGGCATGTCCTAGAGTATGGCCAAAATTGAGAATAGCTCTTTTCCCAGTTTTTTCTTGTTCGTCTTCGCTTACTATTTTTGCTTTGATTTCCACACTTCTTTTTATCAGATCAAGAAGATTGGCTTCCTCTTTTTTTTCAATTTCCTCCAGCAACTTTTCCTCAGCAATCATTCCGTATTTGATGACTTCAGCCATACCTGCACTGAGGAGTCTTGGTGAGAGCGTATGCAAAACTTCAGGATCGATCCATACTTCAAGAGGCTGATAGAAAGAACCAATTAAATTTTTTCCTTGAGGAAGATTAATGCCTGTTTTCCCTCCAATTGAACTGTCAACCATTGCTAAAAGGGTTGTAGGAATGAGAATGAAAGATATCCCTCTAAGGAATATAGAAGCAGCAAATCCAACGAGATCACCTGTAACACCTCCGCCCAGAGCTAGTAGCGTACTTTTGCGATCCAACTTCATTTCTGCAAGCTTTTTGACAATTGCTTCTAAAGTCCTAAAACTTTTTGATTTTTCTCCCGAAGCAATAGCAATAATCTCAGGCTTGAAGCCATAGCCTTTCAGTGAATCGATTATTTGATAGGCATACATTTTGACTGCTTCGTCATGTAAAAGAACGATTCGGTTTTCCAAACCTAATTGGGAGGCAAGCAAACCACATGACTGTAGGAGGCCTCTGCCTATCCGAACCGAATAGTTTCTACTTGGAGTCGATACCCTTATAATAAGACTTTCATTATTCATGAGTAGTGAAGAGATCTTTGCTTGGAATGGTTGTAAGAAGATTTATTAAATTTCAGTTTTAAGGAATCTTGAGGGAGCAGAGCGGTTAACTCCTGCAAAAGGGAAGGCAGATGCGAAGGAAAAACATTAACCTTAAAGGTTTCGTCGGTAGCGATTTCGCAAACGACTTCTTTTGTTAGATATCTTAATACAACAGGAGCATTGCCTGGATGCTTTAAAAGAATATCGTGAAGTTTTTTCCAATGGTTCGGAGTCCAGTTTTCTTCGGGAATGGTCAAAAAAAGCATGGGTTTTAATTGCTCAATAGCTTCTTCTATAGTAAAAAGATGTGAAGATCGAATCGAAACGCTTTCCTCTTTTTTATTTATCTGACCCTCTACAATAAAAGCCTTTGCTCCCCATTCACTTGTGGAAATTGCTTGGAATGTGTCGGAAAAAAGAATGACTTCGATATGCCCAGTCTGATCTTCGAGCGTAAGCTTCACATAGGGTTTTTTGGATTTTTGGGAAGTCTTTTTCTCAATTTGAGTGATGATTCCAGGGATATAAAGCCGAGTATTATCAGCCAGCTCTTGAAGCTGGGAAATTGGGATTTGTTGGAATAACTTGATCAGGGGAATCCATTCATCAATTGGATGACCACTTAAATAGATTCCTAATAGTTCCTTTTCCCATTGGAGCCGAAGGTTCAGTGGATACTCTTCGGCTATGTCAGAAACATAAGGATTGTTTTCTTTGGGTTCTTCAAAAAGATTCTGTTGGCCACTTAACCTTTCTTTGGAAGTTTTGTTTCCTGCAGCCATTGCCTCTCCAAGACTCTCAAGCAATTCTTTTCTACTTTTTCTAAGGCTATCACAAGCACCAGATTTAATCAGACTTTCTAAAAACTTTTTATTTAATGGACAGTCAAGATGCGCACACAGGTCATACAGGGAAGCGAAATCACCATGTTTTTTTCTTGCTCGTACTATTGCTTCAGCAACAGACTCTCCTACGTTTTTGATTGCGGAAAGTCCCCAGCGGATCGCTCCATTTTCTACTGAAAAGCGTACCTCGCTTTTGAGAATATCGGGTGGTAAAACGGCAATCCCCATTCGTCTACATTCGGAAACAAGTTGGGAGATTTTTTCGGTGTCTCCTAACTCGTTAGATAAAAGCGTACAAAGGTAAAATACAGGAAAGTTTGCTTTGAGATAAGCAGTAACATAAGCCAAATAACCATAACAGGCGCTATGAGCTTTATTAAAACCATAACCAGCAAACTTTTCCAACGTTTCGAAAATCTGGTTCGCTTTTTCTTCAGGAATGTTGTTTTTTTCCTTACACCCTTTTACAAATAGGCTTCGGTGCTTTCGCATTTCTTCAGGCTTTTTTTTACCCATGGCTCTTCTCAGAAGATCTGATTCTCCTAGAGAATAACCAGCCAAAACGCTAGCCGCTTGCATGACTTGTTCCTGATAGATCATAACCCCGTACGTATCCTTTAGAATCGGTTCTAAAAGAGGATGATCATAGGTTATAGGCACCTTTCCTAACTTTCTCTCAGCATACGCAGGAATATTTTCCATTGGTCCTGGCCTATAGAGAGCCACTAGAGCGATGATATCTTCGATATTCCCTGGTTTAAGCTTTTTAGCTAGCTCAACCATACCTGGTGATTCCAGCTGGAATACACCTATGGTCCATCCAAGCCTCAAAAGCTCGTAAGTTTTCTTGTCATCGAGGGGAAAGCGGTTGGGATCAAGTGTTTGATTTTCCCCGCTTTTTTTTATAAGCTCCAAACATTCAGAAATGACCGTTAGCGTTTTTAGCCCTAGGAAATCCATTTTCAGCAGTCCGATTTCTGCGATGGGTTCCATGGACCATTGAGTCACTATTTCCTCATGGTCTCCGCGAGAAAGAGGGACAAAATCCAGAAGATCTCCATCAGAGATAACAACTCCTGCTGCATGCACACCGGCCTGTCTAGTTAATCCTTCAAGTTTGGAGGCAATATTAAGAACTTCTTGGCATTGTGGATCATGAGCATAGAGTTGTTGGAGGAGCGGATTGAGTTCTTTGGCCTTCTCTATGGTCATTGAAGAGTCAGTTGGGATCATCTTGGCAATACGATCCGCTTCTTGATAGCTAAGCCCAAGCACTCTTGCTACATCTCTTACCGCCATCTTTGCCCCCATCGTCCCAAAAGTAATAATTTGGGCGACAGATCTCTGCCCATATTTTTTCCTGACATAATCGATAACCTCTGAACGGCGGTTATAACAAAAATCGATGTCAATATCAGGAGGAGAAACCCTTTGTGGATTGAGAAATCTTTCGAAGACCAATCCATACTTTAAAGGGTCAATATCGGTGATTTCTAGGACATAGGCTGTTAAGCTACCTGCTGCACTACCCCTGCCAGGACCGACAGGAATGCCTTCCTTTTTAGCATAATGGATAAAATCCCATACGATTAAAAAATAACTCGAAAAACCTGTCTTTTCTATAATGGACAGTTCATAATCCAATCTCTTTTTATTTTCTCCTTTTCCTCTAGGTTCCTGTCGCCAAATCTTTTTTCTAAGCCTTCATAACAAAGCTTTTTTAAATATTCTTCTTGACTATAGGGAGCAGGAGGATGATAGGCCGGGAACCGGTTTTTACCTAACTCAATGGAAACATCACATTGGTTGGCTATAGTCAACGTGTTTTCTAGTGCTTGAGGATATTCCTTAAAAAGCTCTTCCATTTGTTGGAGGGATTTGAAGTAAAATTCAGCGCAAGGATATTTCTTTCTTTTAGTGTCATTGATCTGGCTGGCTGTTCCTATGCAAAGTAAAACATCATGGAATTGTGAGTCTTCTTGCTCTATGTAGTGGACATCATTCGTAGCCACCAAAGGAAGTCCTAAACTCTTAGAAAAATCGGCGAGCACTTCTCTTATTGTGGCTTCTTCTTTTAAGCCATGGTTTTGTATTTCTAAATAAAAGCAATTGGGGTCAAATAGACGGCTATACTCTTCGGTAAGTTTTTTAGCCGCTTTGATATCTCCTTCCAAAATTTTCTGTGGAATCTCCCCATTCATGCAGCCACTCGTACCAATAATCCCTTGGCCATATTCTTTAAGCAAACTTCGATCAATTCTGGGTTTATAATAGAATCCTTCTAGATGAGCTAAGGAAATGAGTCTTAAAAGATTCTTATAGCCTTGTTGATTCTTAGCTAAGAGCGTAATATGGTAGATTTTCTCTCTATTACCTTTGCGGTCAAAGCGGCTTCCAGCAGTTATGTAAGCTTCACAGCCGATGATGGGTTTGATGTTTTCTTGAATGCAAGCTTTATAAAATTCGATCGTCCCATAAAGATTGCCATGATCAGTGAGCGCTACCGCTGGCATGCCCAACTGTTTAGCTTTATTGACGATGTCTTTGATTCGAGCGGATGCATCAAGAAGACTATATTCTGAATGGAGATGGAGGTGAACAAAGCCATCACTCATAATAACAATAGATTAAGGCAGTTTTGCTTCGACCAAAAGATTTTTTGGGATTTCTTCAACAAAGCGTGAGGGGAGATAAAGAGTTTCTCGATAGTTAAACGACCTACTGCGGGGATAACATAGAAAAAGTTGATCTTTTGCCCTGGTTGCAGCGACATAAAAAAGCCTTCTTTCTTCTTCAAGGAGTGCGGCATGCTTTAAAGAATAATTGGAAGGAAAGAGTCCATCGCACAGCATAATCAAAAAAACTATTTTCCATTCCAATCCTTTGGCTTGATGAATCGTGCTTAAACGAACCCCATTTTTTTCGTCCTGAGCTGTATCCACTCCTGTTAATAAGGAAACCTGGGAAAGAAAGTTTTCGGTGGAATCGTAATTGGAAGCAAAACTAATAAGCCCTTCAATGTCTTCGAGTCTTCTCTGATAGCTTTCATAAAGGACTTTTAAATATTCCATATACACTCCATTAAGAATAGCTTCGAGTTGTTTGGAAGGATTATTTTCATACTCTTTAGAAGCTAATATTTTTTGGAGATCTAACCAATTTTTCCATGCCTTTGATGAGACTTTGGGGGGATTGAGTTTTTCTATTGAACCTGTGATAGTTATATATTCTTCCCAAAGTTTCGACACCGTTTTTTGTCCAACTCCAGGAAACATCTTTACAATTCGTTTGAAAGCAGTTTCATCGTATGGATTGATATAAAATCGTAAAAAGGCACAAATGTCTTTTATATGAGCTTGTTCAAAAAAACGGATGCCACTAGTTATTTCAAAAGGAATCTTTCTGCGGGTCAACTCAAGTTGGATTTCTAATGCGTGAAAATGTGCTCTATAGAGAATAGCGATTTCGTTATAATCGATGCCCTGGGCTTTAAATTTTTCGATCTGGTTTGCAATCTCTATTGATTGAGAAGCAGCCGTTGAACAGCTAAGCAGAAGCGGCTTGCTTTCTTTGAGGCTTTTCCTAATGGCTTTTAACTCTTTTGGAAATTGGAGCTGATTGGCTTCTATAGCTGCATTGGCTAAAGCTAAAATTTCGGGGGTGCTTCGATAGTTTGTCTTTATGTTAACGACTAAAGCTGATGGGTATTTTTTAGGGAATGTAAGGATATTTTCAATTTCTGCACCGCGCCAGGAATAAATGCTTTGAGCATCATCTCCTACCGCCATGACTTGATGAGAGCGTTGAGCGAGCATATCGATGAAATCTGCTTGAATCCGACTGGTATCTTGATATTCATCGACAAGAATGTATTCAAAATAAGATTGATAAAAGCGGCAGATCTTTTCATTTTCTTGAAAAAGTTTTACCGTATAGGATAGGAGATCGTCGTAATCTACAAGTTGAGACTTTTTTTTCCGTTCGTTGAAGAGTTTTTGAAGCTTTGAAATATCTTCAGCATAAGCAGAAAAATGAGGGAAAGACTCATCGATGATTTTCCAAAGAGGCTTTACTTTGTTGACTGATAAAGAGAAAATTTCAAGCAAGGCTTCTGGAGAAGGAAAAAGTTTGCCGCTATGCTTTATATTCAATTCTTGAATGCATTCAGACAATAGACTGAGGGAATCTTCCCTGTCTATGATCGTAAAGTTTTGCTCGAAACCTATGGTTGTAGCGTGATTTCTTAAAATCCTATTGCAAAGATGATGAAAAGTCCCTCCCCAAATTTTGGAGGTATCTGCTCTTACAAGCCGCTCAACTCGGTGGAGCATTTCTCTAGCGGCCTTGTTGGTAAAAGTGGCCAAAAGGATATGGTCAGGTTTGATTTGTTTTTCGATTAGATAGGAAACCCGATAGGTTAAAGTACGAGTTTTTCCGCTTCCAGCCCCTGCAATAACTAGGATTGGACCAAGTGGAGCGGTTACAGCTTTTCTCTGTTCTTCGTTGAGTTCAGATTCGTAATCGATCACAGGCTTCTTTTCTTTATTTTTTTTGTAGTTTGGTTTGGAAAAATACTATGTATGGTTTTTTTAAAAAACCTTTTCTTGACACCTCTCTACCTATTGAAAATGAAGGAAAAATATAAGAATGAAAACAATATAGTACAATTCGACTTTTTTGTCTGGGTAAAGTAGCAAAGGAAGAGATTTTACATACTAAATCGAGGACCAAGATAGAGTTCTCTTGTGATTGGATCGTTGATTAAAAATTCACTTGTGCCGTGGCTCATGACTTTTCCTTCATATATAAGATAAGCACGGTCAACGATGGAGAGAGTTTCTCTGACATTGTGGTCTGTTATGAGCACACTAACGCCTCGTTCTTTTAAACTTAAAACAAGCTGTTGCAGATCATAAACAGCCAGTGGATCGACTCCACTAAAAGGCTCGTCGAGCAGCAAAATCGAAGGGGAGGTTGTTAATGCTCTTGCTATAGAAAGTCTCCTTTTCTCCCCACCACTCAAAGACATCGCTATGGTTTTTTTTACTTTCTCCAACCCGAAATCACGAATAAGCTCTTCGAGCCGATGCATTCTTTCTTCCTTGGAAATATCCAGGAATTCAAGAATAGCCATGAGATTTTCTTCTACCGTTAGCTTTCTAAATACCGATTCTTCTTGAGGAAGGTATCCTAATCCTTTTCTCGCTCTCTTATACATTGGCATTTTTGTTACATCCTCATTTTCAATAAATACTTTTCCTTTTGTCGGCGTCACTAAGCCTACAAGCATATAAAAGGTGGTTGTTTTCCCTGCCCCATTAGGACCTAAAAGCCCTACAATTTCTCCTTTGTTAACAACAAGATCCACTCCATTAACCACTTTTCTTCCACCATATTCTTTTACCAGTTGAACAGATCTAATGAGGGCTTCACTGCTTACTCCTTTGGAGGATGGACCTTTGGAAATCAGTTGAGTAGTGGACTTGGAAGAGGGAGTTTGACGTGGTTGTTCTAAAGGTAAAGGAGAAGTATTGGATGGGAAAGCGGAGGGGAGTTGAGTTTTTTGTTTAAAAGTTTTTAAGGCTTCACTCAAGGAATGAGAACGCATAGTATTGGGATAAAGACTATTTGGATTTTTAGATAGCTCATTGGTGGATGAAGGAGAACTATTGCCACTATATTTTGTATTCATTATAGAAAAGGCATGTGAATTAGCATTTAGAAAGTGATACTTTACAATACTATTTTTTGCTCAAAAAAATGTAATTATGCCATAGATGCAATGCATTCTACCAAGTATCATTCAATCCCAAAAGGAGTTTTTTAAATGAATAAATTGAAGGCAAAAGAAGGGCTTTTTGTTGTTCATTTGTTTTTTTTAATTGATCATTGGAAAAGGAAAAGTGGACAGGTTCATCCCAATTTTGAAGTTGAAATCGGTTCTATAGTTGACCGAATTAAAAACGAAGAAGGCTTTCAAATCGCAACGTTTTGTATGCTATGTCATTGTGACATTGGATTCATGATTCTAGGGCCTGATTTACATAAAATGCAGGAGTTTGAAAAAAGGCTTACAAAAACTTTTAGCTTAGATGGTTGGAACCTGCATTATTCTTTTTTTTCGATGACTGAAAAATCCGAATATACTACGACGAGAGAAGAGTTTGAAGAAGAATTAATTTCTTCTGGAATTCAACCTGGAACGGAGGATTTTTTGAACCGAATAAGTGATTTTGAAAAAGCTATGGAGTATTACACCACTGTTCGGCTATATCCTACTTTGCCTGATTATCCCTTTTTCTCGTTTTATCCAATGAGGAAAAAAAGAGAAAACAGTCAAAATTGGTATGCTCTTGGATTTAAAGAAAGGAAGGAGTTGATGAAAGGCCATGCGAAAGTAGGCAGAAAATATAGTGGGAGGGTTGTTCAGTACATCACTGGAGCTACGGGATTGGATGATTGGGAATGGGCGGTAAGCTTATATGCAAAAGATCCATATGATATTAAGTCAATCGTTTATGAAATGCGTTTTGATCCAGTGAGCGCTAAATTTGCAGAGTTCGGTTCGTTTTATTGTGGCTTGCAGATGTCTTTAAATGAAGCAATAAAAAGAGTTCAAACATAAGAAGCAACCAAAGAAAGTTTTAAAAATGCATGAAAGAGGAAAAAAAAATCATCCTTTACGTAAAAGAAGGCTGTCCTTGGTGTGAGGAAGCTGAAGAGCTTTTAAAAAGGTTTGGCATTACTTATCAGCGAATTGACGTCTTAAAAGACAGGGAATCTTACAAGCGGATGGTAAAGATTTCTGGACAATCTAGAGCTCCTACACTGGAATGGGAAGATGAAGTTCTTGCCGATTTTGGAGGAAAAGAACTTTTGGCTTTTTTTCAAAGAAAAAGGATAAAAGACCCAACCGAGAGGCGTGCATAAGGTAATGGAGCAAAATGACTTCTCTTCCTCTCAATTAGAAAGCGAAGTATATTGGCAGGGCTAATGGACCAAATGAAATAACAGGTATGCCTAAAATCATGCCGCTATTTGCTTCAGTGTGTGGATACAAGTTTGAATTACTCCTTATCCTTATTGGATAGAATAGGTTCTCCTCGTTTGATTCTTTCAAGGTCTTCTTTGATTGTTTTTCTCTGTTCCGCTGAAAGATAGTCAATAAAAAGTTTTCCCTGTAAATGATCGTATTCGTGCTGAATAGCAATGGCAAGAAAACCACCGGCTTCAAATTTTCTAGGCTTTCCATTGAGATCAAAGGTATTGACCTCGACTCTTTTCGACCGAGGAACATCAATACGAAGCCCTGGAAAGCTTAAGCATCCTTCATTGCTTATTTCTTTGGATCGGGTGTATTTTAAGGTAGGATTAATAAGAAAAAGCGGCATATGCTCTTCGACTGGAACAGGTTTTCCGCCAATAAGCAAGGAAGAAGGAATTTTAGAGCTGCTGACATCAACAACGGCAAACTGAAGGGCTTTACCTATCTGTTGAGCGGCTAACCCAACGCCTTTGTAAAAGGCCATGGTTTCTAGCATGTCAGAGGCTAAATCTTTAAGCTGCTGATCAAAGGCCTCGATCGCCTTTCCTTTTATTCTTAGAATTGGATTATCGTACAGTATAATGTTTAAGATCATAATGGGAACAAAACTAATTCCGGTTGGTTTTATCTTCTTCTGCAGTAAATGTAGGTAAATTTGGAATTCCTGCAAATTTGACTGCATCCATGACTTGTATGATTATTTCAAAAGGTGCATTTTTACTTGCTTTTAAGGCAATTTTGGTGTCGGGATTTTCAGTAATTGTTTTTTTTAATAATTCTCCGAGATGCTCAGGTTCTACAGGTTTATTATCTAGAAAGATTTTTTTGTCTTCGGTAACGAAGATAATTTTCGGAAGATCGGATCTTACTGGTTTGGAACGAACTGATTTAGGTAAATCGATTTTAACAGCAGGTTCTTCTCTTTGAAAAGTTGTCGTTACGACAAAAAAGAGCAACACAATGGATAGAATGTCGATTAAAGAAACTAAGTTAATTAACGGTCTTCGATTACTTCTAGGTCTGAATTCCATGTTTTGTTATAGAAAAAATATTTTTTAAAGGGTGTCAATATTCAGGGGTAGGGGCTTCCGTATAAATTTTTGCTAAAAGCTCAGAGCAGATATTTTCCATCTCAACAGCATAAGCTTCGACTTTTCTAGTAAAAAGACTGTGAGCGATTAAGCAGGGAACCGCAATTCCTAATCCAGCAAGTGTAGTATGAAGAGCTTCAGAAATTCCATGAGCTATTGCCGCTCCTTGGGTTGCCATGCCATGGGTTCCGACATTACCAAAGATAGTTATAAGTCCCGATAAGGTACCCAGCAAGCCAAGCAAAGGGCCGATTCCCACAATAATTTCCAAAATAACTAATCCTTTTTCCAATTGAGCAATTTCAGAGCGGGCTTTGACTTGCAGAGCCTCAGAATTCTCGAATTTCGACCAAGACATATTTTGTAGACAAAGATAGACGAGTCGACTTAAAGTGGACTTTTGATCCTGACAAAGTTTTTCTATGCGTTCAGGATTTTCTCCCCAGCCAAGCTCTTCAATGGCTTTGACCAATTTCTTCGGAATAATTTTCGAGCGACGTAACGAAAAGGATCTTTCAAGAATGATTGCTAGTCCAATAATCGAACAGAGAATGACTGGATAGATGAATAGACCACTTCCTTCGATAAAGTTCTTAATGGCAAAATAAGAAGATAGTTGGTTCCAGTTAAAAGAGATGGCAAACGACATAAGCTCTCCTCAAGCGATATTATTCAAAAAAAATAGCACTGTTCTTCTATTAGTAAATGGTAAAGGTAATTTCTTCCCAAAATCCATCTCCAATCTGTCCTTTCATGGCTTCAGAAAAAGGACCGAAAGGTGCCGATAAACGAATAGAATCAAGAGATATCGATCTTAAAACTTCAGTAATGCCATCTTCACTGATAACTTGGAGACTGCTTATAGTACCATCGGATTGGACATAAAACCGAACTCTAACAGAGCCAATGGCAAGCAACCCCATACTTTGTTCTACTTCTAAGTACCATCTGGAGCCAATCGCACGATAAAGTCTTGCCTTATATCGACCAAGCTCGGTTTCACGTGCAGAGGGAGAAACAGGGCCTAGTTCCGCTGTACGTCCTCCTGAGATTTGCATTCTATGCTTTTCAAAGGATTCAGGAGAAGGAGGGGGATTGGGAGGGGGACTAAATTGGGAAGAAGATTTAGGTTGACTGGAATCCGTTTGTTTGGAAGTAGTAGAAGTCGTGGTTGCATTTTTTGAAGGTTCCTTGTCTGTTGCTTTTGATGGTTCTTTGGGAGTTTTATTCTGAAAGGGCATGAGAGGATCTCCGTTTGGATCTTCTTTCTTTAAAAACTCTTCAGATGGTTTGTTTATCTCTTTGAGAAGCTTTTCTAGCACTTTGGAGGGGTTGTCTTCGGAAGGCTTTTCTGTAGGGGTTGCCTCTTCAGATTTTGTTGTCAGTTTTTGATTATCTTTCTGAAGGTGATTTTCTTTAGTTTCTTCCTTGGATTTATTTTCAATTTTAGCTTCATTGTTGGAAGAAGCTTGATTCTGTTGGTTTTCTTGTTCAAATTGTTTTGTGGGAGGTGCTTGTTTTTGAGCTGGAGTAGATCGACCGCTAGGTCTTGGAGGTGAAGGCCTTGACGCAGGCTGATCAACGTAGCTCATCGATGAGCGGGGGTCTCCCGAAAGTTGAGGAAGAGGAGAATCTGGTTTTTGCGGAGCTTCTTGGCTCCTTAAAGCGGTGGAACGATCGGATTGAAGAAGAGCGTGGGGATCAGGATGATCTGTTTTTTGCCATTCTTCGGTAGGAATAAAACTTTCAGGTTGGACCATTTCAAGCATGGTTAAGGTGGGTGGTGGGGAATCAGGAGGAGGACTTTTTGGAAAAAATTGTTTTAAAATTCCAGATCCAAGAAATAAAGTAATAGCCAAATGAATAACAAAAGAAAGGAGAAGGAAACCTCTTAAATGTGATTTTTGTTTAGTCACAATAAACAATGCTTTATGGCACAAAAAATATTTTGCACATTAAAAGAGAAAAGGCAAAGTATAAACGGTTTCTTTTAAAGATCAAAAACGAGGATTTGACAAATAGGCGTTTTAAACATTACTCTAAAACCAGCGAGGAGTTCTAGAAATGGATGGCGAGCAAAAAAACATAAAAAGTGAAAAAATTACTGTTGAAAGAAAGAACTTCTTCTTTGATCTAAAAGAAAATGGAAGGGGGAGGTTTCTTCGAATTACTGAAGATGTAAGAGGAAGAAGGGATGCAATTATCATTCCTGCACCTGGATTGGAAGAATTTAGAAAAGCACTCGATTCCATGATCGATGCTTGTAAGGATTCTTCCAATGCAACGGCCTAGAGGGTCAAATTGGTTTGAAAGCTACTATTGCTGTTAGTCTAACCAACTTGACGCAAGGGGATGGCTTATACTTATCTTATGGTTTTTCTTTAAAAGAGAAAAACTGATGGGCATTTTACTAGAGATATTAGTGGCACTGGCTACTGTTTATGATCGAAAATAAGATCGCCCGCAACAATGAAGCAAAGATGACAATATTTAAAAACAATGCAAAGCCGATTGCATCAAAACCGGATATTTTTCATAATTTGACAAATCAACTCAAAGACTATCTTGGTTGGATAGACAGGGAAATTTTAAACCAAGCGGAAGAATTTGATGCGGGTGTTGTTCCATTCTTTCGCTATGTTTTAGAGAGCGAAGGCAAGAGAATTAGGCCTCTTCTTGTTTTGCTGTCTGCAAAGGGAAGTGGAGGGATAATTGAGGATCATCTTTATCTTGCTGTGGTTGTTGAGATGAT
This sequence comes from Methylacidiphilum kamchatkense Kam1, assembly GCF_007475525.1. Classification (NCBI taxonomy): domain Bacteria; kingdom Pseudomonadati; phylum Verrucomicrobiota; class Methylacidiphilae; order Methylacidiphilales; family Methylacidiphilaceae; genus Methylacidiphilum (ex Ratnadevi et al. 2023); species Methylacidiphilum kamchatkense. The sequence continues at coordinate 940,785 of NZ_CP037899.1, forward strand.
CCATTTGGCAACTCTTGTCCATGACGATATCCTTGATGGGGCTTCTATGCGTCGAGGACTGCCTTCGGTGACTTCCAGATGGGGTTCAGAAATTTCAGTACTTCTTGGTGATAGCTTGTTTGCACAGGCTCTTAAGGTATGTTGTCGGCTGCATCCTGACATTATTAAAAGTGTAGCTCATGGAGTCTGTGTGGTTTGCAGCGGAGAGATTCTTCAGACAAGAAGACGTTTTGATTGGAATTTATTGGAAGAGGAATATTTGAAAATCATTCAAATGAAAACAGGCGAGCTCTTTCGTATTCCTTGTGAACTTGCCGCAAGACTGAATTCGGCTTCCCAATCTATTTCCGAAGCTTTGGGCAGATATGGTCAAGCACTAGGATCTTCCTATCAAATTTATGATGATTGTTTGGATCTTTTCGGAAATGAAGAAAATGTGGGAAAGACATTGGGAACAGATTTAGGAGGGGGGAAGTTGACTTTGCCGATCCTTTATCTGTACCAACAAGGCTCCGAAGAAATGAAAAGAACCATTGTCGAAATTTTTGAAAACGGCGTCTCTGAAGATTGGGAAAAAATTCAATTATGGATCGTAAAGGAAGGAGTTCTCCAAAAGACATTTCAGACGGCTATGAATTTCCTTGAGCAAGGGAAAAAAGAGCTAGATCTCTTACCAGAAAGTGATGAGAAAGAATATTTACTCGATGTGAGCAATATCTTAGGCAAGCATTTAGCAGAACTTGTCAATGCCCAGTCAGCATTATAGTTTATTTATTTTTAATTGGTTAAAATGGGAAGGATCTTATGAAAAGGACATACCAACCCTCAAAAAGAACAAGAAAAAGACAGTATGGGTTTTTAAATCGCTCAAAGACTAAAGGTGGCAGGATGATATTGAAAAGGAGAAGAAAAAAAGGGAGATGGCGGTTGGTCCCTAAAAACACAGAAAGAAAATTTAGTCGTCACACTTCTTCGTGATTTTTTTCAGAGCGCTTTGGCTTTTAGTATATTTGATGGTCTATTTTGGTTGCTCAACCGACTTGAACAATAAATTACCACGGCGACTCATTGCTAAAAAAAAAGACGAAATTGCCCGTTTTTTTTCTCATGGGAAAAAGTTTTCTTCTCCTTTTTTTATCCTTTTTCTTTTACCAAGAGAAATCGATTCTTTCCCTAAAGTTTTTTTTGCAGTTTCAAAAAAGATCCGCGGAGCTGCCAAAAGAAACCTTATTAAAAGAAGAATGAGGGAGATATTTAGACAATACGCCCCCTTTAAGCTTGCGCCCTATTCCTTTGGTTGGATCGCAAAAGAGAGGATTTTGACAGCAAATTTTAAAGAAATGAGAAAAGATATGATCGAATTAGGCGAAAAAGCGATACATTTTTTTAGTAGAATATGAAAAGAATAATTTTTTTTCTTTTATCCTTTTATCGATACGGCCTAAGTTCGATTCGTCAAACTTTTGGAATTTACGGTGTTTGCCGGTATTATCCAACCTGCTCTCAGTATTGCAAAGAGGCGGTACAGAAACACGGGGTGATAGTAGGGCTATTCCTTGCATCGAAAAGGTTGCTGAGATGTCATCCTTGGGGAGGTAAAGGATGGGATCCTGTTCCCGATAAGGTAAAATCTCTCAGAAAAAAATCAGGATAAAAAAATAAGTTTCATCTTGAGCAGAATTTTTTTTAAAATGGAAAAATCTCTTGTAAATATCGATAGAAGAAAGGAATTTTGGTTTTTCTTTAGTAATTAACAAACTATTGGTTATGGACAAAAAAGGTTGGATTGGTTTCGGCATTTGTCTTGTTTTGCTTTTGGTTTGGCAAATCTATGTTGAATATCATTACGTTAGGAATCAACCAAGTCAGAGTGAGCAATCCCCTTCTTCGCTTCCACAGTCTTCTGCCTCTGAAGAGCTAGCCACCAATGCACAAGCTCCTAAGGATCATGAGGAAAGCCAGGTTCTAAGTCCCCTTGAAAGTTTCGAAAAATCGCCTGCTCTTGGAAAAGAAACGCTAAGTTATCTTGAAAACGATAAAATTCGTGTGGCTTTGACTTCATGGGGAGGAGCGATTCAAAATATTGAACTAAAAGAGCACTTTTATCGAGGTCCAAAAGGAAGAGAAAACATTCTTTTAAATCGTTTTGATGAAGAACCTCTACTTAATCTCTCTGGTTGGGATGGGAAATATCATCTTAGTGGATATCAATCCGAAACGAAAGAGGGGAAAGTCATTTTTAAAAGGGATCTTTCTGGAGGAGTAAGCTTGGAAAGGGTTTTTACTCTTGGCCAAGATTACCAGATTATTATGGAACAGCGACTGGTCAATAGATCTTCAACTTCCGTAAATCTTCCAGCATCAAGACTCAATATAGGGTTAGCTTCTCCAATCCATGCGAAAGATGCGATCCAGAATATTGCTGCTAACTGGCTTACTCTTAAAGGAGCTCGATTTGGTCGCATTGGCCTTCCAGACTTCAATCCTGCAGGCTTCTTAGGATTGTTTTACTGGAGAGGTCCTCGAACCGTTATTACTAGTCCGACAGAATCTCTCCGTTGGGCTGCTGTTAAGAACCAATATTTTACCATTGTTGTAATTCCTCCATCGAGTCTCCCTCCCTTTCAAATTGAAGCTATCCCTGTGGAGCTTTCTCAATTTCCATTGGAACAGGAAGGCCAAAGCCGTCTACCTGTAGGTCTGAAAGCCTGGGCTCGTTTTTCTGAGCTATCCTTAGAACCAAACTCTATATTAAGCGTTCAGTTTAAAGTTTATAGTGGTCCTAAAGAATATGCCCGACTTCACAAACTGGGAGATCATATTGATAAAGTTATGGAGTATGGCATGTGGGGATGGGTAGTGAAACCTTTGGTATGGTGCATGGTCCATTTTCACTCTTTCGTACCTAATTATGGCTTAGACATCATTCTATTTACTTTGCTAC